>JAJDBE010000277.1 GCA_029261515.1 Nitrospinaceae bacterium
TTCCATCACTCACTCTTTAGATCACTTATCCATGACATACTTCAAAAGCTCGACGTCTCTTTCTAATTCATGATTACGCCTTTTCAGGCTCACCAGATAAAAAATGACACCGGCCCACACAAACGCATTGGCGGCAAACAAAAAACCGAGGTTGTCCATTCGGCTACTCCTCTAAAATGTGATCGATGGTGATGATGGAAACCCCTATATAGATAATATCAAATGCCAGAATCAAACCCACCCAGTTCATCATCGAGCCTAAAGTTTCCCCGGCCAGCAGTTGTCCCGTCAAACGCACCGCGCCAATGACCACCGGCACGATCAGGGGATACAAGAGAATCGGCAGCATGATCTCGCGGGTTTTCAAATTCGACGACAGTGAAGACAATAAAGTTCCGATGGCACAAAACCCCACCGTCCCCAGAAAAATCACCAGCAGCAAAGGACCGAGGTGTGCAATCAGGTCCACATTAAAAAATATCATGAATAAGGGTAGAATAAACGCTTCCATGATTAAAAGAAATACCAGGTTGCTGAGCATCTTGCCAAAATAGATCGCCGTCCGATCGGCGGGAGTCAGGATTAGCCCTTCAAGACAACCGTTTTCCTTTTCCAGCATGAACGAGCGGTTCAACCCCAGCGTCCCGGCAAACAAAAACGCCACCCAAAGAATTCCCGGCCCCACTTGATTCGCCTTGACGATGCTCAAATCGATGGAAAAAATAAAAATCACGATGACCAAGAGAGCGAAGATGAACATACTGCTGAACAATTCCCGGGTCTTGAACTCGGTCACAAAGTCTTTCCAGACGATTGTGGTCACTTGATTCAAATACTGGCGCATGGGAAGTTTTTCAGAACTCAATAAAACACAGGAATCATAAATGCCGAAGTAACGTTCTCTATCCGGGCACTACTTTCCATCATTGATGATTTCAAAATAGCGGTCTTCAAAGTTATTTTTATCCAATTCATTAGATTTGCCCATAAAGGCAAATTTCCCCTTGACCTGCACCGCCACCCTGTCGCTCATTTCCAGGCCGCAAGAAATATCGTGAGTCGTCATGATGATGGTCCGCTTTTCCGTGTGCAGGGAATGCAGATATTGTTTCAGCACGTTCGAACCGTGCGGATCAAGTCCTGTAAAAGGCTCATCGAGAAACAAAATAGAAGGGTTGTGGATCACCGCGCGCGCGATGGAAATACGCTGCTGCATCCCTCTCGAAAACGTCCGGATGCGGTCGTGCATCCGCCCTTTAAGCCCCACATCCTCGATGGCCTGCATCGCTCTTTCCTTTGCATTATCAAGGCCGTACATTTTAGCATAAAAGGTGAGGTTTTCGAGAGCCGTCAAATCCGCGTAGAGACAGGAAGTGTGCGAGATCACGCCGATATCGCGCCGCAAGCCGGAATCGCCATTTTGGACATCATAGCCCGCAACGGTGGCGGTGCCGCTGGTGGGTTTCGTTAACCCTGCCAGTATCTTTATCAGAGTGGTTTTTCCCGCTCCGTTTGGACCGAACAGAGTCAGGAATTCGCCTGTATTGAGATCAAAGCTGATGCCGTTTAGAGCATTCACCACACCGAAGGTCTTGCGGATATTTTGTACTTGAATCGCTGGGGAAGAGGGATCGAGTTTAGAGGGATCTGGCATGGATTGAAATACGGGCGGGGTTAGAATTCAAACCGGGATTTTCTGGCGGACTCACACCACTTTTGCAGGTTCGGAAGTTTTCTTGCCCTTCTTTTTTTCCGTTTCCAGTTCTTCCAGCCGTTCAAGAATCGACGCCGCTTCTATTTCCAACCTGTTCCTGAGAGACTTGTAATCTTCCTCGGAAATCTTATCGGTTTTCAGGTCGAACTCTAAATCCTTGATCGACAGAAGAACTTCTTCCTTGCGCACCAGAAGATGCTTGTACTCCTCGCCCGATTTGTCAATTTTCTCGAACAGCTTGACCTTGGAAAGACCGCGAAACAGAGGCACTCCGACGGCGATCAGGATCGCCAAGACAAACAGCAGTTGAATAAAATGGACAAAACTCATCCGTTATGACTCAATTTTGTCCAATTCTTCCTGGATACGGTTGGAATATTTACTGGAGATTTGCGTGCCGGAATCTTCCGTTGCGGATTCATCATCTAGAGAACCGCCACGGCGTTTCCAGGCTTCGATGATTTTGCTCAAACCGAACCCACCGGCAAGCAGCGCCACGAAAGGAGTCACCCAGGCGGTCAGGTTGAAACCGTTTTTCGTCGGAGCGGACAATACCGTCTCTCCGTATTTGTCTACCTGCATCGCAATGATCTGATCCACCGTCAAACCCGAGTCCAGCATCTTGGTGAACTCCCCACGGGTTTTATCCGACGTCGAACAGGTGCAGTTGATGAGCACTTTGCCACATTTGTCATCGCATTTGCACATGAGCGCATTTTCCAGATCCGCCAAAAGGGCGGCGGCATTGGCGGAAGAAACCGTTCCCGCCATGAGGAAAAGCGCAAGTAGAATTCCGGCGATTGCTTTTAAAGGTTTCATGATGGCATCACTCCTGCTGGGCAGGAGCAAAAATGGCCTCCTGTTTTTTCATCCGTTCCAACCGGCGTCTTTGTTCCAACCGGTCCGGCCAGATACAAATCGTCGTTCCAAAGGCAATGACCCAGCCCCCGGTCCATAGCCAGCTGACCATAGGATTCAGGTAAACCTTGATCGTTGCCGACTCATCTTCGCGAAAATCGGCAAGAATCATGTAGATATCCTCTTTAATGGTAGAGAGCACATCCACTTCTGAAACCGGCTGGTTCTGCCCCTTATAAAATTCTTTTTCCGGCCGCCCCGTCCAGACCCACTGGTTATTTTTATA
>JAJDBE010000278.1 GCA_029261515.1 Nitrospinaceae bacterium
GTAAGTTTGGCAATCCCTTCATGGGTTCGGAACTGCTCTGGGACAGCGACCTCAGTATGGAAGGCGCCACCGAAAAGTTCTCGCACAAATTTGGCAATACCAAGATCGAATTGATTTTTGGGCAGTTCGCTGTTGAGGAACTGAGTGACACCGCAACCTCCGCCAGCGGTGGCCGCGAGGACGATCCCAATCTGATGGCGTATCAAGCGGTGATTTCCCAAAAGCTTGGCGGGATGGGTAAAGCCAAGATCGGCGTCGGATATTTCGACTACAACGCGCTGGCCGGGAACATCCTTCCCAATGTCACCAAAGGCAACACCCTGGTGGCGGGAGCTTTTGCGACCAATTACGACCTCTTCAACATTCTCGGGGAATTCAAAACCGATTTGATTATGGGAATCCCCGTCGCGTTTTTTGCCGAATATGTTGAGAACGTTGCCGACCGGGCGGACAATCTGGAAAACGTCGGTTGGCAGGTGGGCGGTAAAGTTGGGAGAAGTGTCAAAAAATTCGGCGACTGGCAGTTGAAGTATATCTACCGCGAAGTGGAAAGAGACGCCGTGCTGGATACGTTCAGCGATTCCGATTTTCATGAAGGCGGCACCAATGCCAAGGGCAGCGAGCTTGGAGCGAAGCTGGGCCTCTATGACGGGGTGTTGGTCAATGTCTCGTATTTTATTACGCAGGAAATCACCGGACCCAAGGACGATCTCGAGCGTCTGCAGGTGGATCTGGTGTTCAAATTATTCTAAGGGTGAATTATTTGTTTTTGCCTCGAAGAAAGGTCCTCAAAGCCGGGGGATATTTGTCTCGGGTATCCTCCGGCTCCTCCTCCCGCACAGCAGTTGTTTATCAGGTATTTAACATCGAATGCTCACAGCAATCTAACGAAACTCTAACATTGGCAGGTAAGAATAAATCAGATGAAAATTAAGGAGATAAAAATGAAATTAAGACGAATGTTTAACACCCTGTCCGTTTCTCTTCTGACCGCGGTTCTTTTTACCGGTTCGACTTGGGCGCTTGAGGTGGACCCCGCTCTCAAGCCCTACGGCAAAGCCAGTGGCGTCAGCGGTAATCTCAGCAGTGTCGGTTCCGATACCCTCAACAATCTCATGACCTTCTGGGCGGAAAAGTTCAAGGAGTTTTATCCCAATGTCAACATTCAGATCGAAGGCAAAGGTTCTTCCACCGCTCCACCGGCGTTGATTTCAGCCACGTCTCAGTTGGGGCCCATGTCCCGCGCCATGAAGGGCAAGGAAATCGACGCCTTTGAGAAGAAATTCGGTTACAAGCCGACTCCGGTCAGGGTCGCTGTGGATGCGCTGGCGGTTTTTGTGAATAAGGACAACCCGATTAAGGGATTGAGTTTAGCGCAAGTGGATGCGGTGTTTTCAAAATCCACCCGCCGCGGCAGTAATAAGGTCGAAACCTGGGGAGACCTTGGTTTGACAGGCGACTGGGCCAAGCGGCCTATCAGTTTGTACGGTCGTAATTCCGCTTCCGGAACCTATGGTTTCTTTAAAAAACTGGTTCTTAAAAAAGGCGATTACAAAGATGAAGTCAAAGAGCAACCCGGTTCCGCCTCAGTGGTGCAGGGAGTGAGTGTCGACCGTTACGCCGCAGGTTACAGCGGCATCGGCTACACCACGGCTGGAGTGCGGCCCCTGGCCATGGCAGAAGAGGGCGCGAACTTTGTCGAGCCGACAGCGGAAAATGCCTTGTCTGGTAATTACCCTCTGGCCCGCTTTCTTTATGTCTATGTCAATAAAGCGCCGGGAAAACCTTTGGACCCTTTGACTTACGAGTTTCTCAAGATGGTTTTGTCCAAAGAAGGTCAGCAGGTGGTCATAAAAGACGGGTATTTCCCGATTGCAAATTCGATCGTGGAAGAGGACTTGGCCCGTCTCAACGGTTCCTCTAAAATGACGAACTGAAGCGATCGTAATGTCCACGACAACGGAAAAACCCACCCTCGACTCTGTTCTGCTGGAAGCACCAGCGGAACGGGGTTTGTTTTCCAGAGAAGGTCTTAAAAAACGGCTTTTAGCCGACCGCTCCGCCCGGGTGTTCGTGACCTTGGGCGGCTGGGCCATTATTTTTTCCATTCTGGCGATTTTGTTTGTCATCGTCGCGGAGTTTATTCCCCTTTTTAAAAATCCCAGCGTGGAACTCAAAGGCACCATTGCAACCCTTGGAGACTCTCCTCCTTTAGCTGTGGGCCTGGATGAATACCGGGAAGTCGCCTATTTGGTCAAGGCTTCGGGGATTCATTTTTACTCCCTGGCCACATCCGAACCATTTTCTTTTACTCCCCCGCCTGAATTGGCCGGAGCAACGGTTGTCAGCGCTTCTTCTTCAGCAACTAACTTCCTGGTTCTTGGGCTTTCCGACGGCAGGGCGCTTCCGGTACAAGTCGAGTTTGAAAATTCATATGCGGAAGATTTAACCCGCACGGTATTTCCAAAGCTGGCTCCGGAGCCGCCTATAGTCCTAAGGGAAGATGGGCAATCCGTTAAAGATATTTTTCATTTAGAAAATGAAAACGGGTATTCCATTGCCACAGCCATCGACTCCGGTACGGTGGCAGTGGTCCGCGTTAAGAAACGAAAAAATCTCATGGGCGGGGTGACTCGAAAGACATCCAGGGACAAGTTCTCTTTGCCGGTAAAGGGAGCCATTTCGGCTTTGGTTTTTCATGCAGTGGAGAATGCGGTTTTTGTCGGCACAACGTCGGGCCAGATACTCCGGGCGGACCTGGATAATCTGGCAGAGCCTTCTGAAATCGAGATCGTCGGCAAGACAAGCAAACCGGGAATCGGTGTCCAGGCTCTGAACTTTCTTTTGGGCGATTATACGTTGATCGTCGCGGACTCCAGGGGAGATCTCAGTTCCTATCAGTGGTTAAGGCAACAGGGAGAAAAAACACGGTTACAGAAAATTTATGATTTTGCTTCGCATCTAAAGCCAGCGGCCCTGTTCGCTCCTTCATTGCGCAATAAAAGTTTTGTCACTGGAGGGAGTGCAGAACTCAAGGTGCACTATGGCTCCAACGGAGAAACCCAATTGACCCTTGCACACCCATCGGGAGGCGATTACTCGGCTGTGGCCTTGTCTCCCAAGGCAGATGGGATTTTAGCGGTGGATTCTCACGGCAAGATTTTTCACTGGATTCTGGACAACCCTTTTCCTGAAATTTCTTTCAAATCGATTTTTGGAAAAATCTGGTACGAAGGCTACGCAGGGCCGGAATACGTCTGGCAATCCACCGGCGGGACCGATGCGTTCGAGTCCAAGTTCAGTCTCGTGCCTCTGATTTACGGGACGCTGAAAGGAACGTTTTACGCCATGTTGTTTGCGGTTCCTCTGGCGATACTGGGAGCCTTCTATACATCTCAATTCATGCACTGGCGGCTCAAGGGAATCGTAAAACCCACCATCGAACTCATGGCGGCGTTGCCGAGTGTGGTGCTCGGATTTTTTGCGGCGTTGCTCATTGCGCCGGAAGTGGAGCGGTTTTTGCCAGGAGTGATGTTGATGCCGGTGGTCATCGCCGCAATCGTCCTGGTGATGCTTTTGATTTATGAGACGTCCGACAAATTGAAAAGCTGGATAAAATCAGGCCGGGAAATTTTATTACTCGTTCCTCTCACATTTTTTGCAGGCGCTTT
>JAJDBE010000279.1 GCA_029261515.1 Nitrospinaceae bacterium
TTGCTAATCCGCTGCGGGGCCAGATCAACCCGACATGCCCCGGCGGCAGTTTCAAACGGATGCCTGTGGCGATCAACTGTTTGCCTCTGGCGGGAATCACCCCAGCTACAGCGGATCTTAAGTCCGCTCCTGCATCTCCGGGATGCGCATAAGAAGGCAGGTTTTCACCTGTTACATAGCATTTATGTTGTTCCGAGAGTTCCAGCATGAATTTGATCCGAGTCAGGGTGGGTTAAGAGTGAATTCACTATAGTTCAGCAGGAAATGAATGACAAGTGGGTCGCGATCAGAAACTGGCCTGTCAGGGGAGAGACACGATTGCTTTCGTTCGGAAGGGAGGAGGCACATGCGAAAAAATTAACACCGCCCCGCCAATCCTTTAAATCGAACTATCTGAAAAAATCGGTGCTGTTTTCTGCCCTTGACATGGACATCAGTGTACAAATTCTTGGATTGAGGGGGCGGTGCTGATACGAGAAAGGGAGCGGGTTACTATTTTTCCAAGAACATCCTCCTCTAAGCGTTCTTGGGTGTAAAAAGAGATCTCACGGTACGCCGAATGGAAGGAACTCTGCAGCCGAGAAATCCGTAGGTTTCGGCCGGCGCTCAAAAAAATTGGGGGTTTGGGAAGGGGTTTGAGACTGGGATACATCCCAACGGCAACCAGCGATTTTTCCACTCTATTACTGGGATGTAAGTCTATAACCATGATCATCTCTTTTCTAGTAACCCGCCATTGGAAGTTATTGAATCCAATAAGCTTATTTGGTATTCCGAACTTTATTATGACTCTTTCGGCTGTTCCTGGTTTTCAGTTTGCCGAAGTTTGTAATGCCTGTTTTTTCTCCCTTATTTTGTATGCCTGGTGAACGGTACCACTACATATAGGGGCTGTCAAGAATTAAAAACTCATTTCTATTACTATCCATTTAATATATTTAATATCAATTAGTTGTGGTTCAATATTTTTTATTGATGCCTTCGTTTTGTGGCCAGTGCCACTACATAATGTACTAAAAAAACTCATGTGACCTATATATAGTAGAAAAAAATCAAAGGGCCAAAGTCATGCGAATCATTTGAGATTTAGGAACCCTCCCCTTTTACATCATCAAGCTAATAATCGAAAGGGAAATTTATCGGCAGGCCTGTAAAAACTTCGGGCCACCGGGGAGAGACTCATCCGGCTTTCAAATACGAAAGGCGAAAAAGGCAGGGGGTAGATTCGTTGTCAGGATAGTTGGCCGGGGTCTTCAGACGGTCATATCCCTCTCATTTTGCTTTATTTAGCTAAAAAGGTAGCGGATGCCGTTTTGGTCGACCCTGCTGTAATGGTTGCTCCCTTCGCAACGCACCAGGAAAAAACAGTCCTCCGACCCGAGGTCGCAAAGAAAATCGATTTGCAGATCCTTGCTATGGCATTCGGGACATCCATTTCTTTCGACATGATTCCTGACGACGTGGAGGAGGTCTTTCTGGTCCTTCCAATCCTCTGTGACCACAAACTTGAAATTGCAGTGCCCGCAAACCGCATGATAATCACAGGGAGATTTGGGGAGGTCGCAACTGAGATTAATTTGCAAGCGGGAGTTCAAGCATACGGGACACGGTATTTTCTGCACAAGGGTTTCGATGGTTTCGAGCTTGCTCATGACGGTGACTCCTTTCATCAACGTTTCCCCTAAACCTGGTTTTTAATGTGCTTGGCCACTCGTGTTCCAAGGCCATTTGGGGAAACGTATAAGGGAGTCGGCCGGGAGGAAATATCCTTGCAAAAGATTCAGGAGGGAAGGGATATTTTGGAAGCGGAAGAGTATGAAGATCAAATATTTACTTGAATTTTGATGTGTCTCAATTTTTGAACCGTTCCACATCCTTGGGGATTTCATCCAAAAAACGGGATTTAACGGTGTATAACGCCGGGTTACCTTCCATTTGGGCAAAGTGTTCTTCACGGTCCTGCACTTTCTTGCCGACGGACAGTTTCCCTACTTTCTGGTTTTTCGGATTCCATAAGGTGATGACCAACGACGGTTTGTCCAGCCCGGTTTCTGCGTGGGCAGAAGCATCAGCAAGGGACTCATACTCAAGAGTGTTCAATGTCCAGAGAATGTCCTTGCCAGAGATTCCCTTTACCTCGCGTATTTTTTCGGGTCTCTCCAGACTCCAGCGGTCGTCCTTTTTAAGCAGCTCAAAATATTTATCATGATATTCGATCAAAACTTTCTCGATTTCATCTGTCTTAAAACTTAAGAGGTGTTTGTCTTTTATTTCATGCGGAGAACGAAACAGCTTCGTCACGGTATCCGTAGCAATCGTAAAAACGGTCGAATCTCCGGTCCTGCGGGCAAAATAATGTCCCCCGTCGCTGGAGGTGTTTCCGAGATCCAGGGTCCATGGGTCGCTTTCCTTCATGTGCACCGTCAGCGATTTTTGCGGCGTTTCCAGCCCGTAGAGTTCCGGGTCCTTGATGTCGGATTTAACGAACTCTTCTACCTTGGCGTCCTTGAGATCGAACAGGAGGCTGTTGACTGTGGCGGCATCCGCAGGGGAGGGGGAAGGGTGCGTGATGCGCCATTTGCTGGTGTCCTCTTTATCGCGCATCAGTTCGATTTTTTCTTCCTGGGTGCGAAGATGCAATTCGGCAACCTGGTCTTCCTTAAAGTCCAGGAGACCCTTGTTCAGAAAATCGACCGGTTTTTGCGACAGGATGTCAACCAATCCTCCGCCCAAAACAACGACGTTTTGAGCATCGCCAATTTTTCCATAATAGCCTTGGGTTTCTCTTTTATGCCCCACCAGCAGGTGCAATGGTTTGCTTTCTTTTCCCGCTTCCAGAGTCAACTGAATGCGCGGAGGTTCGAGACCATACTCAGATAGGGTCTCCGGTGCTTCATCGGCAAATTCCTGCACCTTGCCGGATTTTACCAGGTTGAGGAGCCTGCGGACTTCATCGTCGCCCGCCCTGGCTTTTATATCGCCCACAATATCCCAACGATCACCGTTTTTGACGAGCTCAAAGGAAGCGCCTTCATTCTGCAATTTAACTTTGTTGATGTCTTCGCTGTTAAAATCCAGAACCATTTTGCTTCTGAGATCGAAAACCGACTTGTCGAGAATTTTTTTGTCTGCGGAAAATAATAGGACCTTATTGTCGTCACCGCGTTTCACATAAGTGGTGTCATTGATCGGGTTGTCGCCGCCGAGGAGAAGGGATTTTTCGGTTTTGTCTTTGAGTTGCAGCATGATTTTGAGATAGGGGTCCTCAAGACCGTAAATGGAAAGATCTTGCGCATCTTCGTCCACCGGGCGGACGAAGCGCGCTCCCTTGAGCGACAATAGAAAGGAGGATATCGTACGCGCGTCGGCTTTGTCTTTTACCGGTTGCAGCATTTCCCAGCTGTCTGCATCCTTGCGCTTAAGTTGGATCGTCTGACCTTTTTTAACGAGGTGAAACGTTTCGACATCGGCAGGCTCGAACAATAAAATTCGTTCCGAGCGGTCTTTGGCTTCAATTCGTTTCTTCTCGGCGGGCACATCGACCAGGTAGTAGTAAAGAGCGATGCCGGCGAAAACCGCGATCAGCCAGAACGTCCCTTTAAACTTCATAAACGCCGCCGCCTCCACCAGGTTCTGATTCCAGTCAGGACGACGATGCCGGGGAACAGAATAGTCCCCAGAATGAAGATGGCGCTGCCCCAGGCGCGGGTCAACTGGATGGGTGTGTCTTTTCTTTCACGTGGCCGGATGGAGATCAGGCTTTCTTCTTCTGCCAGCCAGGACGTGGTGTTCAAAAAGAAGTCCCCGTTGCCGGAAAAATTAAAGTAGTTGTTGTTGGCGAAATCGGAATCACCGAGAACCAGCAGGTTGGTTTTCTTTTCTTGCGGCTTTTTCTCCGAAGCGTTTTCGGCTTCTGCGTTTTCTTGGGACTCGTCTTTCTTGTCCCCAGAGGCAATGATTTTTGTCGCGATCACGGCGATGGGGACCGGACCTTTGCGGTCTGCGCCTTCATCAAACTTGACCTGCTTGGAATCGAAACTGGTTTCCGCCCAACTGTTCTCCCCGGTTTGCAGCAATTCATTAACTTCGATGCCTTCCATCATTGGGCCGACGCTCACCGAGCGGACCACAGGGAAGATGGTAGGCAAACCGAAATCTTTGGTGATGTCATGCACGACATACTGGTTGACTACAGGAGCGGCATAGTCACCGCCGAATAGTTTCGACATCGGGTCGATGACAATATCTTCTTTCACCTCAACACCCCATTGGCTTAAAAACGGTTCCAGTCCGGATTGGGATTGCGGGTCGAGAAGCAGAAACACCGCGCCGCCTCTATTGAGATAATCTTCCAGCGCGTTTTGCTCTTCGGCGAGGATGGGTTTCTCGGGTCCCGCGATCACCAGCGCCTGAGCGTCGCTGGGGATTTTCCCCGCTTGCAACAGCAGTAATTTTTCGACGATGAATCCATCCCGTTCCAGGGCTTGCTTGGCGGTGGAGTAGCCTTGGGCTTCTGTGTTGTCAGGGTCCTGTTCGCCGTGGCCTTCTAGGAAGTAGATTTTTTTCTTCTCGTCTTTGATGACTTTAAGAATCGCGTTGGAAACGTTTTCTTCCGTCGGGCTTTGCACCTTGGTTTCCTGCTTGCCGCTTTCCAGGACCACGGT
>JAJDBE010000280.1 GCA_029261515.1 Nitrospinaceae bacterium
CGAAAACCCCGGCCAGCGCCTCCTGTGTTTTGAGACCGTTTCCGGTGACACAGATCACCGTCACTTCATCGGGTTTGATGCGGCCCTGTTTGATAAGCTTTTGGGTCACGGCGACCGTCACGCCGCCTGCGGTCTCAGTAAAGATGCCTTCCGTTTCCGCCAGCAGTTTCATGCCCTGGACGATTTCTTCATCGGTGACGTCTTCGCCGTAGCCGCCGCTTTCGTTGGCAGTTTTGATACCGTAATAGCCGTCCGCCGGGTTGCCGATGGCGATGGACTTGGCGATGGTGTTGGGTTTGACCGGGGTGATGGTGTCGACGCCTTTCTTGATGGCGGTGGTGACAGGAGAACATCCCGTGGCCTGCGCCGCGAAGACTTTCGTATTGAATTTTCCAATCAGATCCATACTTTCGAATTCGTGCAGGGCTTTCCAGATTTTTGTGATCAGCGAACTGCCCGCCACCGGAACCACGACGTTGTCAGGAGCTTTCCATCCCAGTTGTTCGGCGATCTCATAACCGTAGGACTTGGAACCATCGCCGTAATACGGGCGAATGTTGATGTTGACGAACGCCCAATTGTGGTGCGCTCCGATTTCACTGCACAGGCGGTTGACGTCGTCGTAACTTCCCCGCACTGCTATCAATTGAGCGCCATAAACCATCGTGCCGAGAATTTTTCCAGCTTCCAGATCGTTGGGAATGAAGATGCAGCTTTTAAGTCCCGCTTCCGCGGCATGCGCGGCGACGGAGTTGGCCAGGTTCCCGGTAGATGCGCAGGAAAGCGTGTCGAATCCGAACTCGAGGGCTTTGGACACCGCAACGGAAACCACCCGGTCTTTGAAGGAAAAAGTGGGGTGGTTGACCGAATCGTTTTTCACGTAAACGTTTTTGAGGCCCAGAGCTTTGCCCAGGTTCTTAGCCCGAACCAGAGGTGTGAATCCGGTATGCAGTCCGACTTTCGGGTCTTCGTCGATGGGCAGGAATTCCCGGTACCGCCACATGGACGGTGGACCCGACTCGATGGATTTCCTGCTGACGACTTTCTTGATCCCTTCATAGTCGTAGTCGACTTCCAGAGGACCAAAACAGAATTCACAGACGTGAATCGGTTCTTTTGGAAATTCCCTTTTACATTCTTTACAGCGTAAGCCTTTTACGTATCCCATCAATAAGTCTCTTATTTAAAAAATTTTAGAAGCTGAAACAGCACTTTCCAGAATGGTTTAATTCTTGTACGTATCCCATAGGTCCTTCTTACTTAATGAAAATATTTATAAAAGCTGAGGTATCTTTCTCCGGTATCACATATGATCACCACGATGTTCTTGCCCGGTCCCATTTCCTTGGCCAGTTGACAAGCCGCAAAGCAGTTGGCTCCGGATGAGATGCCCACCAACAGGCCTTCTTCCTTGGCCAGGCGCAATGCAAAATTGTATGCTTCATCATCGGAAACCGTGCGAATGCTGTCCAGAATATCCATATTCAACACCTTGGGTTTGAAGCCAGCTCCAATTCCCTGGATTTTATGAGGGCCAGGCGGGCGGCCTGAAAGTACCGCGGAAGTCGCCGGTTCCACGCCTACGATCTGGGTGCTGCCGTAATGCTGTTTCAAAACTTCGCCGGCCCCGGTAATGGTGCCGCCGGTGCCGATTCCCGCAACAAAACCGTCTACCGACTCACCATTCATGGCGGCGATAATCTCCGGTCCGGTGGTTTGACGGTGCATTTCCGGATTGGCGGGATTGTTGAACTGTTGCGGCATGAAATACTCCGGGTTCTGCGCCAGCAATTCTTCTGCCCGTTCAATGGTGCCTTCCATGCCGAATTCGGCGCGGCTCAATTCCAATTTTGCGCCATAGCTTTCTAAAATCGTTCTCCGCTCCTCGCTCATGTTTTCCGACATGACGAGAATGACCTTGTAGCCTTTAACCGCACCAACGAGAGCGAGGCCAATACCTGTATTGCCGCTGGTCGGTTCAATAATAGTGGAACCGGGTTTGAGGATGCCCTTTTTTTCCGCATCCTCGATCATTGCCAGGGCGATTCTATCTTTGACGCTGCCGCCTGGATTGAAAAACTCTAACTTTGCATAAATATTTACGCCATTGGAGGGAGAAACCCGGTTCAGTTTAACCAATGGGGTGCCGCCGATCAACTCTAAGCTATTCTCAAATCGAGTTTTAAGTTTCTCAACGATCTGTGATTTTGTCGTCATATTGTTCCGGGTTCCATCCGAAGGTCAAAGGGTTAAATTTTAAGGGATAACCGGTTCTCAGTCAACCAAATGGGTGAGCGGTGAGCGGACAATAGGAATCCCTGGAGCGAAACCCAGCCGGCTTAAAAATCCCTAAAACTAGTGGAATTATACACTTACCCTGTTTGGTACTACTATGCTTGAGTTTGGGGGCAAATTCAACAGGAATTATGGCCAAAAATGAACGGGAGCTTTGCGGATTTTGAGGGGAAAGATGCTGAAGCCAGCCGGGAATTCATTGCGTCCATCATGAAAACCGGATCAGCTTCTGTCGAGATCCTTTTTGAAACTTCCCAGGCGTCTTTGGAACTGCTTGGTGACGTAATCGGAATCCTCCGCATTGGATATGATATGGGGAGTGATGAAAATCATCAATTCGGTTTTTTTCGTGGAATCGACATCGGTGCTGAACAGTTTGCCGAGCCAGGGAATTTTACGCAGGATGGGAATCCCCTCATTGGAGTCGATGGTGTCCGTCCGCATCAAGCCGCCCATGATGAGCACCTGATTGTCTTTGAGGACCACTTCGGTATTTAAGAGCCGGGTGCTGAAAGAAGGGGTGGACCCGACAAAAGGCCCCTGACTGCTGATCTCCTGGCTGATTTTCAGGTTGACGAAATTGTCCGAATTGATTTTGGGAATGATGTCCAGCTTGATGCCGACGCTGCGGAATTCGATGGTGCTCTGAGTCAAGGGCTGGCCTGCTGTTGGCGTGGTGATGACCGAGCTTTCGATGGGAATCTCATCGGCGATGGAGATGTTGGCGGGCTTGTTGTCCGATGTGACCAGAATCGGATTGGCCAGCACGTTGGCTTTGGAATCCGAGGCAAAGGCTTGCAACAGCGCAATCAGTTTATTGGGCTCGCTGGCAAGAAAACTGCCGCCCGGTTGCAGAAGGCTGGCGGTGGCATTGCCGATCTGCGAACCTAAAGTGACGCCGCCGGCTCCTGGCGTCTGGCTCACTCCGCCAATGAGATCCGTGCTCCCTACAGTTCCTTTCAACGCCCATTCCAGCCCGGCCCGGGTTTCCGCATCCAGCGTCAGGTCGATAATCAACACTTCGATGAGAACTTGCTGCGGGAACAAATCCAGCTTCTTTATCAATTCCAGTAGCGCCGGGTAATTCCTGGGATTGGTGCGGATGATCAGAGAGTTGGTGTCTTTGTCGGGAATGAGAGTGATATCGCCGTGAAAACTATTGGTGATTCCGCTATCGGCCAGAACGGCGGGTCCTTTTTTCGCATCGGAACCGGGTTTCCCGCCGTTTTTACCGTCAGCCGCTTTTGGGGTATCCTTTTTTTTATCGGATGAATTTTTATAGCCGGTTGAAGCTTTGTTAAATTCAAATCCTTTTAAGAGATCTGCTTCCGCTTCCTTTTGTGATTCGAACATGGCGTTTAAAAGGTCCGACAACTGCAACGCGTCTCCATTTTGCACGTAATAAACGAAGGTGCTGATATCTCCCGCGGAAATGGGCTGGTCCAGTTTTTTGATCCAGAACTCAATGGTCGGAAGAATGCTTTCAAAGGCATTGACCACGAGAATGGAGTTCAGCCGTTGTAACGACAGGAAGTTGATGGAATTGCCAAGCGCTTCGTTGTATCCCATCGAGGAGAAGACTTCCACCAGCTCGGCGACCACCGTCTCCGAATCTGCGTTGCTGAGCCGGAACAGTTGAATGTCGGACGACGCCAGTTTGTCGATGTCCAGAGCTTCCACCACCTTGAGGATGCGCTTAACATTACTGGCCATTTCGACCAGCATGATATTTTTCGTTTCCGGAACGTCGATAAATGTCGAGTTTGCCGTGAGAAGCGGCGCGATAATTTTTTTCATCGATCCCACGGAAATGTATTTGAGAGGAATGATTTGAATAATCATGCGCTCTTCGGATGGAATCAATGGATCGTCGCCGTAATAAATGCCAAGAGGTTTCTTGCCGGATTCCGTGATGGGCAGGAAACGGTAAAAGTTTCCGCTTTTCACCACCGTGATATTGTGCAGAGCCAGGATTTGTTCCAGCACGACATAAAGGTCCTGCACGGGAATTTTGTTGAAGGTTTGCAGGGTGACTTTCCCCTTCAAGTTCCCTTCGATCAGGTAGTCGATCTGTAACAGTTCGCAGAAGGTGGTGATGACATCGTAAACCTCGGTGCCTTCAAAATTCAGTGTGATGTGTTTGGATTGACGCAGGTTTTTAGGAAGCGGGGGAGTGGGGTCGAAGGTCGTGCGGACTTTTTCGACCGACACCCGTTTTCTTTTCTGAATGACTTCCTTGTCGAGACCGGTTTTCTTTTCAGGAGCGCCCTTTTCTTCGTTTGATTCGGTAATCGTGGCGACCAGATCGGAGATAAAAAACTTTTTACTTTCGCTGTTCTGGGCGAAATACCAGGATTTATTGTCCTGCTGGCTATGCCGGACGCTCAACAGCTCGAAGGTTTCTCCCCGCGAGGCGTAGCCGACTTTTTTGTATTGCGCCCCCGGCCCCTGACGCAGGGGCACATTGTTCCCGGCGATTCTCACCCACCGGGTCGAAGGTTGCGCGGGAATTTTTCTGAGTTGGTTTTTGTCCAGAATCTCGGAAGCCACATTGTAGGACGTTCTTTGCAGCTCCGGCACTGGTGAATTTCCCGCCCGGATTTCAATGGATCGCCGGCGTTTTTTTTCTCTGATCCGTTTTTCCTGAGCCTCCCGGTCTGGAAATCGCATGGCCGAGATGGGGTCGTCATAGGCCTGATTCCGGCTCTGGGTGGATTTACCCTTTTGCGAGCAGGCTAGAGTAATCCCCAAAACCCCGATCAATAGAAATGGGACAAGTTTCTTCATATTTTGTGCGGCGCTGCAGTGTCGGTTGGTTTTATAAATCCGGTGACCAGAATGCGTGTTTGCAATTCCTCCGGGTCGGCCTTGTTGATTCTTCGGGTAACGATTTCTTCGACCAGCAAAAACTTTTCGAAATTTTCCAGCCGGAAAACAAACTGCGTCAGGTTTCTTAAATTGGAGCGGAGGGTCAATTCGATAGGAACGGCGGGCACTTGCTGCAGGGTTTTGGTTTTTTCCACGCGCACCCGTTCAACCGTGACTCCCGATTGCCGGGCGAACCCTTCCAGAATTTTCTGCAGTCCGGCAGTGGCCAGGCTGGTGTTGTTCTCACTCAAGAATTTCCGCGAAAGGGCGGCGCGGGTTTGCTGGTTGACCCTGTTTTTGGATTCGTAATAGGGCTTTTGGTTCAGGATTTCATAATATTTCTTTATGAATTCAATTTTAGTTTGAATCTGTTGGTCCGCGCGTTTTTGTGCCGCATAAATGGGTTGTGCGACGAGAACGATCAAAAGATAAAGCCCGAGCGCCGCTCCCCCGGCGATTAAGAAATTTTTATCCCGCGCTGTGATTTTCAAGTTCATCGGCTGATTTGAATATCGCTGTGGATGGTAAATTTCTCTCCGTCTTTATCCCGGAGAATGGTTCCCGTAAAACCGGTTGCATTGAAATAGGCAGATTTTTCCATAATCGGAACCAGTTGGGAGGCAGTTTCTGAGTAGCCGCTAAACTCCAGGTTATTTTTCACGACCTTGAGGTTCGTCACCCAGGTATTCCCTGGAAGCACCCGGCTCAATTCAACAAGCACCGGAAGCCTTGATGGATAAACCTGTTCAATTGCATTCAACGTATTCATGGATTGCTCCAGAGAATCGAATTCGCTGTCGATCCGCTGAAGCGACTCGGCTTGTCCCTTTACTTCTTGCAATTGTTGTTCCAGCTTGGCAAGAGTGACTTTGTTGTACGTGATTTTGTTGATAAATAACCCGGCCAGCAAAAAAACAGCCGCGGCGGAAAGACCGAGGGTGACTTTAATATTGGTTTTTCTTTTTCTCGGTTGCAAATTCTGTGGTAACAAATTGGTTTCAATCTCATTGCGTTTTATTGCTCTCAACCCCAGGCTGAAGGCGGTTGTCAGCAAAGAACTGGAAAGTTTCTTGGCTGATTTGTCTTTTCCCCCGACAACCGCTTGAACCTTGGAAGTGGAAACTTCCGTTTCTTCCTGCAGTTGCCTGGCGAGAAAGGAGCTATAAGGCCCGCCTCCCAAAAGATAAATCACCTCTACAGATTCCGAGCCTTCAATGGCTCTTGAGGACTCCAGTGCAATCTGCAACTCTTCCACGATTATTTTGGTCAGGCCTCTCGAAATGGATTCGTAATAGTCAGGCTCTATATTTTTTTCGAAAAGCCCGCGTTTGAAATCCGGATCGTCAAAAGAAACATTTTTTGAAAATTCGACTCTGCGGTTTTTGAGAAGAGAAAGGTCGATTCCTCTGGAACCCACGTCAACCATTGCGGAAAGCTTTGGCATCTCCGGGTTTTGTGCCAGGATCAGGTTGATATTGGAAAATGTCGGGACGTCGAGGAGGGTGGGCTTGAGGTTCAGCCGATTGAGCAGTTCCAGATAATAGTCGGCAGTCTCTTTCTTTATCGCGGCGGAAATTATATGGAACAGGTTGTCCTTTTTCTTGCTGGCATGATATCCATAATACAAGCCGTCGATGCTGGAGGAAAAATGCCGCTCCAGTTCGAAATGGACCATCGAGTGAACCGATTTCAAATCCGGCGCTGGAAGCTCGAATGACTGGAAACTGTAGGCGTTTCTCGGCAGACTGATGGCTACGTTTTCCGGCCACACGTCGGTCCGCATTAGAAAGCGGTTGATTCGATCCAGGAAAAATTTTTCCGATTTTTCATTTGCCGGAGAAAGCCGGGGCATGGCGAAAAAATCAGAGGCAATCGGGTGAATTGCTTTCAGGGATTTTCCCAACAAGGTCAAAGCAACGGATTCCTCCCGGATGTCCAGGCCGAGTGATTTTTCAAAATAGATGGGTTTCATGGGTCGATGTAGTTGTCGTTCCAGTAATGGGTGAACAATCCGGAGCTGCCGGCGTTATTAAAGCTTGCCATGACCACCGCGATGGAATGCCGGGTTCGGCTCCCGTTTATTTTGCCTGTCGATTCAATGCGAAAATGAGTGGATTTAGATTCATTGTAATAGCCTTTATCGTCCCGCTTTTGCAGGATGTCTTCGACCTGAGAGTCGTTGTATAGAATAGAAAGCACTTCCCGGCTGGCCGTGTTGGGGTTGACTGGCGCGGCATTGTAAACCGTAAAAATCTGGTCGAGACCTGTGTACTCTTCGCCGCCTCTTTCCGGGGAGCCAAACAAAACTTCCTCTGTCATGCCGCGAATTTTGAGTAATTCCTCGATCGTTTCGATTTTTCCGTTTTTCGATTTGTACGGCGGACTCAGGTTTTGGTAGTAAGCGTTTTCCGCGCCATTGATGCGATGATTGGAATCGGCGTCGATCCAGTCGAGAATAGAATCGGCGATCACGTCCCGTTTTTCACCCAACTCCACTCCTGAAGCGGCAAGCGCTTTGATCAACACGCCGCGGGTGGCAGTGTTGATCGGGATTTTGCTGTTCTCATCGGCGATGGAATAGGTGATGGTGCCGCCTGCAAACGCAATGTCCTGGCGTGGAACGATGTCGTATGCCTTCTCTTCCTCCTCATCTTTGGGTTTTTTATCTTTAGAGGCGGGTGGCAAGGGGTTTCCCGAAATCCAGCCATGCTCCGGGTGCGTGGAATGAAACTTGACCGGTTTTAGAATTTCCGCCATGGCTAGCGCGATTCCGGCTTTTGCCAGATGATAGCTTTCGCTGTCTTCCTTATAGTTGCGCGTGGTGTTCACCTCCATTTTCATGGAAAACGCAAACTCCGTAGCCAGCGCCATCAAGAGGACCAATACCCATAGGACCACCATCATGGCGATGCCGTTTTGATTTTTATCCGGCCGTTTTTTAATTTTAATGTTGGCAAGTGGTAGTTTATTACCGAATGCAACAGCACCAGAACAGGCGGCGAAGAAGCCAGTTGAAGTTTTTTATCCGTTCCTGCCGGTGCCGTCTCGAGAAGCCCCAGTGAAATTTCCACTCCCTTGGGAAGGGTCATCAGTTCCACAAGCTCCAGGGTTTCTGGATTTTTGTTTTTCTCCAATCCCAAATCGAGGTCCGGTTTAAAGTTGACCCGGTTTACCCATTTCCCCCGGTAGCTAAAAGCGCCTTTGGTCGCGCCGGGTGTTTCATCCGGGACTTTTTCCCACTGGTAATAGCGAAACTTTAAAAACGAGACGTTTTTTGCCAGAAGAAAGTAGTGGCCTTTATCGGAGGTGAAACTGGGCTTGGCGAAAACATCTCCGTCCGAGACATCCCGCTCCATCATAATGATTCCCGACTCGCCGGTTTTCGGATGTTTCCCCAGATAAAACCGGACTTCATGCGCCCAGGTTGATTTTTCGGTGGATGAAATGGGATTGGAAAATGTCACAAAACGCAAAGAATCCTTTTCTCCCTCGAAAGCCAGGATTCGCTTAGAGCCCAGATAAGAACTGGTTGCGCCCAGGGAGATTTCTTTGGGAGGCACAAACACCGGGTAGCTTGATTTTATTTTTTGCGACAGCATCTCGCCGATGACTCTGAGCCGCTGAAACGTGTCCGTCTTTTTCTCACCTGCATCGCGGGCGGAAAGTCCGAGACGAATGCCTCCCAGAGAGATGCTGACGATAAATCCCACAATTGCCAGGGACAGAATCAGTTCGAGGAGGGTGAACCCGCCGGGGTTTTTTATGTGTCGCGCCATGAACATCAGTTTCCTGAGATATTGAACGATTGCGAAGAACCGCTGATGGACCCAGAGCCCGCTCCGCTCACACGCGGGCCAGGCGCGGTCCCGCTGGAACCCGGTGCGTCAGGTTGAGACGCATCCGGCGCCGGGTCGTCCGTTGGATTTGGCGATTGATCCTGCGCCAGAGAACTTGCACCGCCCTGAAACGCATTGACCAAAAGAGAATCGGAAGCGGGGAAAGCCGTTCCCTTTAATCGCAGGGTGGCGAGTTCCACGCTTCTTGACTTCCGGTTGTCTTCCCACAATACTTTGAGAACCACTTTGGACAATTCGATGCTGGCGCCTGAATCATTCAGCGGCGAATCGTGCGGGGTCAGCTCCATTTCCCAGCGGTAATTTTCTGCGTTCTTAAACGTGCCGGAGTCGGCGTCCTGTGCAAAGTTTTTCATTTCCAGTTCGCTCAGTTTGGAATTGGCGAGAGTGACCGCTTGCAGATATTGATCGGACATTCCCACCGAGCGGACACTGCTGGAGAACAATTGGAGGACGGTCATGTAGCCGAGCGCCATGATGGCGAGAGCGACAATCACTTCCAGTAGAGAAAACCCGTCGTCACCGAGTCTTCTGCTCGATTTTGGAACTTCCGGTGACCGGATCAATGCTGATGGCATAGGCTGTGTTTGATTTTTCAAGAGGGTGTTTCTCAATGCGTACGATTCCTCCGCTCGAGTTTCCCATCGGATAAAATTTTACGGCGAACGTTCCGTTATCCACTCTTTCTTCATTACTGGTGACGCGAACCATGCGAAACCGCGAGTCGAGATTGCGAACGTTTGAGGAGCGGCTGGCATCCGCATGCGCGAGCCAGTATTCCCCGCTTTCGATGTCTCCGTTAAAGGCGAGCACGGTTTTACGGGTGATGGCCTCACTGCGCGCATAACGCAGGGCGGATGCGATTTCCCGCGCCTCGGCCTGATGCGTGACCCGGTCCAGCGTCGACATCACAAAGGGCGTGGTGAGTCCTGCGATCAAACCAATGAAGACCAGAACCAAAACCAGCTCGATCAGGGTGAATCCCCGCGTGTTTCTGTAAACTACGCGCAGGCTACTCAAAATTTTTCCAGCTGACGATGTCTTTATTGGTTTCCTCGCCGCCTTCGGATTTGTCGGCGCCGAGAGACATCAGATCGTATTCTCCATGTTCACCGGGAAAGCGATAAACGTAGGCATTGCCCCAGGGATCTTTAGGCACTTCCTTTTTAAGAAACGGACGCAACGCCACCAGGCCTTCTTCGGTGGAAGGGTACTTCCGGTGTTCCAACCGGAACAGGTCGAGCGCCTGTCCCAGCAATTCGATCTGCGCCTGGGCGTCCTGTTGCAGGGCTTTGTCGACGTGGCCAAAAAACTTGGGCACGACGAGGGCGGCAAGTAAGCCGATGATCACCATGACCACCATGAGTTCGATCAGGGTGAACCCGCTTTGTTTTTTTAATGTTTGTCGTGTGAGAAGTTTAAGTATCTTCATCTTAGTCCTCAAAAATCTAGGGTTAAACTGTTAATTAAAAAGAAATTTCATTGACGCTGAATATGGCCATCAACATGGAGATGACGATAAAGCCGATCAAAATGGCCATGACCAGAATCATGACAGGTTCGATCAGGGAAATAATTTGCTTGATGGAAAGCTCCACTTCCTTGTCGTAGGTTTCGGACACCTTGGACAGCATTTTCTCCAGCGCTCCTGAAGTTTCGCCAACGGTGATCATGTGCACCGCCATTGGAGGAAATACTTCCGCCTGTTGCAGGGGACCGGATAGTCCCTTGCCGCCTTTTAGTCCTTTTATCAGTGGACCCATCGCGGAGCTGATGACGCTATTGCCAAGAATCGACCGCACGATTTGCAAAGCCGGCAAAACCGGGACGCCGCTTTTAAGTAATGTGGAGAGAGTGAGGGTGAAGCGCGACACCTCGATCTTCCGCACCAGTGATCCAAACAGCGGCAGTTTGAGAATCAGGTGATCCCATTGGTATTTGCCACTGTCAGTTTTGAGATAGATAATGAATCCCGTTACCGCTAAAACGAGAGCCGTTAAAATCAGCCACCAGTAGTTTGTGATCGCCGAACTGATCCCCAGCATGATTTTGGTTGGCAGAGGCAGCGCCTGTCCCATTTCTTCGAACAGCGTGGAGAATTGCGGGATGACCACGGTGATCAGCACCAGCACCGCCGAGCCGCCCACCAGCGACAGCACTGCGGGGTACACCATCGCCGCGCGCACGCTGGCTTTCAGGTCTTCCGCTTTTTCCATGTAAGATGCGAGCCGGTTTAAGGAAGTGGCCAAATCGCCGCCGGCTTCTCCGGCGCGGATCATGTTCACATACAAGCGGGAAAACACTTTCGGGTGTTCGGAAAGTGCCTCTGCAAATGAACTGCCGGCGTGCACCCGTTTTTGAATCCCGGAAAGAATTTCCCGGATGTTTTCTTTTTCGGCCAGTTTCACCAGACTGGAAAGACTGCTGTCGAGCGTGATGCCGGAACCGACCAGTGTTGCCAACTGCTGGGTGAGCGTCATGATTTCCTTGGCGGTAATCCGGTTGAACAGATCCGGGCGGTTCAGCTTTGTCTCCAGCGAGAAACGCTTTTTTGTTTTTCCCTCGGACACTTGAATGGGAAAGTAATTGAGTTTGCGGATCTGCTGCACCGCGAGGCGGTGATCCGACGCTTCAATATTGCCTTCAACAAACTGGCCTTTTGGGTCAGTGGCTTTATAGGTATAAACGGTCATGGTTTTTTTTGTATGAAGTTAACTGTGTTCGCCTACAGTGACTCTTAAAATTTCCTCGACGGTGGTGACGCCGCGGATGACTTTTTTCCAGCCGTCCTCGCGCAACGTGCGCATTCCCGCTTTGCGCGCCGCCTCGCGGATGGTTTGCGCATTGGCTTTGGCGAGAATGAGGCCGCGAATGGTTTCATCGACCAGAAGCAGTTCATAGATGCCCGCCCGGCCCCTAAAACCGGTATGACTGCAATGCTTGCAACCCTTTCCCTGATAGACTTTCAATCCCTTCTTCGCCCAGGGACCCATCTCGGTCAAGAGGCCCGGCGTGAGCGTGGCTTCTTCCTTGCATTCTTTGCAGATCACCCGCACCAGCCGTTGCGCCAGAACTCCCAACAACGCAGAGGAAATGAGAAAATTTTCAATGCCCATGTCGAGAAGACGGGTGACAGCACCAGCGGCGTCGTTGGTGTGCACTGTGCTGAAAACCAAGTGCCCTGTCAACGCGGCTTGAATGGCGATCTCCGCCGTTTCCGGATCGCGGATTTCCCCGACCATGATGACGTCCGGGTCCTGCCTGACGATGGAGCGCAGGCCACTGGCGAAAGTCAGCCCGATCTGCGGTTTGATATGAATCTGGTTGATGCCGCGCATCTGGTATTCCACCGGGTCTTCGATGGTGATGATTTTTTTGTCCGCCGTGTTGATCTTGTCCAGCGCCGCGTACAGGGTGGTGGTCTTGCCACTACCTGTGGGACCGGTGACCAGCAGTTTTCCGTAAGGCTTATTGATTAAAACCTGCAACTGCGCCAGTTCCTTTTTCGGAAATCCCAGATGCTCGAGATCGACCGTGAGGTTGCCGCGGTCGAGGATTCGCATGACCACGCTCTCGCCGTAAAGCGTCGGCAGGGTGGAAACACGCATGTCGATGTCCTTGCCGAGCACCTTGAGCCGGATTCTGCCATCCTGCGGCAGGCGGCGCTCGGAAATGTCGAGCTTGGCCATGATCTTGATGCGGGTGGTGATCGCCGAGTTCAGTTTTTTCGGCGGCGCTTCAAACTCATGCAGCATGCCGTCGATGCGGTAGCGCAGGCTGAGGTCGTCGGTGAAAGGTTCCAGATGAATGTCGCTGGCGCGCATCTCAATCGCCTGGCTTAAGATGTGGTTGACCAGCTTGATGACCGGCGCTTCCGAGGCCATGTCGCGGATGTGCTCGGTGTTTTCAAGATCCGAGTCGAGGTCGTGCAGGTCGTCGTCCTCGATCTTGCCGACCATGCGGTCCATCGCCGAGCCGCCTTCGCCGTAATAGGTTTCGATGGCTTCGAGAATGTCCTGCTCCGCCGCCAGCGCGGTTTTGATTTCCTTGCCCAGTAACAGGCGCAGGTTTTCGATGGTGTAATAGTCGAAGGGATCAAAAACAACGATGGTCAGCGTCTGCTTTTCCAGTTTGAGCGGGAAAATGACTTTTTCTTTCAGGAAGGCTTCGGAGATATTCAAATCCGGTACCGGCAACTGGTCTCTTGGAAACTCTTCCAGTTTGAGAAACGGAATTCCCAGTTCCTCGCTCAAGGTGGTGAGCAGGGCCTGTGCGTGAATGTAGCCGTGGTCGACCAGCGTCTTTCCCAGATAGTGGCCGTTTTGCAGGCCGTTCTCCCGCACTTCCCGCAGGGCTTTCTCGCTGATTTTATCGTGCCGCAGTAGAATTCTTTCGACCGGATCTGTTTTTTTAAGTTTGGACATAATTTATCTACCCGAAATTCGCGGTTTGGGGATTCCTTCCGGCAGTCCCGTCGACGCACCCGAGATGCGGACGGATCGCGGCGTCGGTACGTGATCCGCTTGCTGGGGGGCAGGCGCCGCCGCCGGTTGCGGTGGCCGCACCACGTTGGAAGCGGCCACGACCGTCTCCGGATTGAAATTCCTACTGCGTTGCACCAGGGCGATTCCCTCCCGCCGTATTGCCTTGTCCGGCGGACGTTCGACCAGCTTTAAATTCAGCAGGCGGCCCCGCTTGTCATCGAGAATGACTTCGGATTTGCCGATGGTGGTCAATTCGTAGTCGCCGATCTGGTCCCCCAGCGAATAGCCTTTGCGCTTGATCGGTTTGTTCTTGATGGCGTTGTTAGCCTCCATCACCGGATAGTTGCCTTCCAGAATGGCGATTTTGGTTTGGCCAAACAGCATGATGCCCTTTAATTGCACCGCTGGCGGCGGCAAGGGAGGCTTGGGCGGCGGCGCAACGGCCACCTGCCGAGGCGGGGAATATTCCCTTCGCTCCTGGCGGAACACATTGCCCTGAACCGCGGCGTTGATGATGCCGGCATTTTGCATTTTCCTGGCGAACTGCGGCGGCGTTACGCTTTTGACAGGCGGAACGATCGAAGCGCCGTCGATTTGGGCCGGATAGGGCGGCTGCACCCAGGTTCTAACGCCGAGACCAATCAGAGCAATGAGAGACAAGCCGAGCAGGATATTGAGCGGAAGCAGGATTTTATTCACAGAGAAACTTTTCTTTCATGCAAAATTGTGAAACTGGTCCGGCCCCGGAAGCAAACGATAAGATGGGTTGCGATCAGTTTAAACAGTTGAACTATAACACATTAAGCCATTTTCCGATTCCGGGCGCACCAATACATAACTCGTCGCCTAACTTTTCGGAAAATCGCCGAAAAACCTTTACAAAATATTAATAAATTGGGGGATAGAGATTGTGAATGAGATCAAACGAG
>JAJDBE010000281.1 GCA_029261515.1 Nitrospinaceae bacterium
ACCCCCGATGCGCCGACAATGCCCAGCACTTCGCCTGTATGGACTTGCAGGTGGGCATCCACTAGAATGTGCAAGGTCTCTCGGCGGGTTTTATAACTTTTATGAACGCCCACGCCTTCCAGCAAGACCTCTTCCGAGCGGGAGCCGGAGTTGGAAGTATCATTCATACCGGAGACCTTCGACCGGGTTCAATCTGGAAGCTCTCCAGGCGGGATAAAGCGAAGCGATAAAACAGATGAGTATGGAAAAAATCACAATGAGGAACGAATCGAGGTACTGGATTTCCGAAGGCAGTTTGTCGAGATAATAAACGTCGCTTGGAAACGCGGTGATGCCGAAGACCCGTTCAATGAACCCGACGATTTCGTTCAGGTAGGGAACGATGGTGAAGCCGCCGATGCAACCCACGACGGTACCTGTGAACCCGATAATCAACCCCTGAAAACTGAATATCTTGATGATGCTGGTTCGCGTCGCCCCCATTGATTTCATGATGGCGATTTCCTTGGTTTTCTCCATGACCACCATGAACAGAGTGCTGACGATGTTGAACGCCGCAACCAGAATGATGAGAATGAGGATCACGAACATAACGATTTTTTCCAGCCTCAGAGCGGAAAACAGGTTTTTGTTCATGCGCATCCAGTCGCGGACGAAAAAAGGGAAGCCCAGCTTTTCTTGAATTTCCGTGCCAATGCGGGCGGCCTGCTCGATATCCTTCACCCAGACTTCGATGCCGCTGACCTTGTCCTTCATGGAAAAAAAACTCTGCGCCGCGGGAATCGAAATGAACGCCAGGTTGGAGTCGTATTCATACATGCCCGACTCGAAAATGCCTTCCACCTTGAATACCTTCATTTTTGGGATCAGCCCCATCGGCGTGATGCGCGAAGAGGGCGACACCATCGAGATCACATCGCCCGTGCGGATTCCCGAACGCCTGGCCAGTTCTTTTCCAAGAATCACACCCGCCCGCTTTATCCCGCCGCCTTTTTCCTGACTGAGCTTCTTTTCTTTCTCGATAAAATCCAGACTGCCTTGAATGATATTTTTCTCGAGATCCGACTCGCCATTTTCGCGCACCACGTCCACTCCACGGAGGACCACCCCGGAGGCTGATTCTCCATGAGTGAGCATGACCTGACTCATGATGAACGGTGCCGCGCCCACCACGCCCGGAATATCCGTCACCAGACGGATAACGGTGTCGACATCGGTGATTCCGGTGCGGTTGATATTGGTGATGACAGCATGGCTGGTGGTTCCGAGGATTTTATCGCGCAGGTCCTTGCCGAACCCGGACATGACGGCGATGACCACGATCAGGGCCATCACTCCCAAAGCCACGCCACCGATAGAGATCCACGTGTTCAGGGAAATGAACTTCTGCGTTCTCTTGGCCCGCAGGTGACGCAAACTGACGAATAGTTCGTAAGCCATAAATATATTTTAGTTTAGTTGATTCAGGCGATTTTTTTTTCTAACCTGGCCCTCAATGTAAATTGGTTAATTCTTAGCAGATAAAAATTATAAAACTCTAAACCTAAGAAGATCATACAAGTTAAAAAATAAAAAAGAAAATACCCTGAAAGCCACGTCGAGTTCAAAAGGGGCATCCAAAAACTACTTGCTACTGGACTAAAAACGACCAACCAGCCACCTGCCCCAACTCCCACTAAAAATAACATCATCATCCGGCATATAGATATTAGTCTCTCTACAATTAAATTCCAACTTCCTAGTTTCTTAGCACGTATCAAAATCAAGTGATAAATATTTATGGCTATTAAAATGATTTGTAAAGGAAGAAAATCTTGCAAATAAGGATTTTGTAGATCCAGACTCAGTGAGAGCAAACAGATATAAACAACTTTATTTAAAAAAATATAAGTCATTCATTTTTTATGTGTCGAGAGAAAATCTTGCTCCTTAAGGGGCAAAGATTTTTAAGCGCAGAATCTATTGCTATTTTGCCCGTTCAGGATTCTTTTTTCAACTGCGGGAACAGGATGACATCCCGGATGGACTGGCAATTGGTGAGAAGCATGGTCAGCCGGTCGATGCCGATGCCTTCTCCGGCTGTGGGCGGCATTCCGTATTCCAGCGCGCGAATGAAATCGTGATCCATCCAGTGCGCCTCCTCATCGCCCGCCTGCCGCTCCGCAACCTGTTCCTCGAACCGCTGCTTCTGGTCGATGGGGTCGTTCAACTCGGTGTAGGCGTTGGCGATTTCCTTTCTGCCCACAAACAATTCGAACCGTTCCACAAGCGTTGGGTCGTCGGCCTTCTTTTGCGACAAGGGGGACAACTCCAACGGGTAGTCAATGATGAACGTGGGTTGAACCAGTTTTGGCTCGACAAAATAATCGAACATTTTGGCCAGGACCTTGACGTGCGTGTCCTTTTTTTCCAGCGGTACTTTTTTCTCCAGAGCAAAGGCCACGGCTTTTTGCGGATCTTCCAGCACGGCTTGGGGCGCGCCGCCGATCTCGACCAGAGATTGTTTGAAAGGAACGCGCGCGAACGCTTGCCCAAAGTCGAACTCGTCTTCCTTTTCTTCGCCGTCCACCACATGCGTGTAAGCAAACTTCAGCGTGTTAAAAACCGATTGCGCGACGTAACGGAATAGCTCTTCCGTCAAGTCCATCAAATCCTCGTAGTCGACGTAGGCGGTGTAAAATTCCAGCATGGTGAATTCGGGATTGTGCTCGGTCGAAATGCCTTCGTTGCGGAAGTTGCGGTTGATCTCGTACACCCGTTCGATCCCACCGACCACCAGCCGCTTGAGGTAAAGCTCCGGCGCAACGCGCAGGTAAAGCTCCATGTTTAAGGCGTTGTGGTGCGTCTTGAATGGCTTGGCGGTCGCACCGCCGGGAATCGACTGCATCATCGGCGTTTCGACTTCCAGGTAATCCCGATCATTCAGGAATTTTCGGATTGCCTGAATGATCCTGCTCCGGTGCACAAATATCTCCCTGGCTTCCGGGTTGACGATGAGATCGACGTAGCGCTGGCGGTAGCGAAGTTCGATGTCCTTGAGCCCATGCCATTTCTCTGGCAAAGGCAGCAGGGATTTGGTGAGCAGAGTCACCTGCTTTGCAAAAAGCGTAAGCTCTCCGGTTTTGGTTTTGGAAATTTTACCTTCGACGCCTAAGATATCACCGATGTCGTATTTGCTGAAAAGCTCATACGCTTCCTCGCCGAGTTCGCCCTTATTCACATACACCTGAATTTGACCGGATCGGTCTTTCAGGTTCACAAAGGTGGTTTTGCCGTGCTTGCGGCGGGTCATCACCCGGCCAGCCACAATATACACTGCCGCCTTTTCATCCAATGCTTCCTTGGAGTGGTCGTTGTATTCGCCGATCAGATCGCCGACGACGGCATTGACTTTGAACTTGTTGTTGAAGGGACTGATTCCCCTGGAGCGGAGTTCGTCTACCTTCTCTCTTCTTAATTTGATTAACTGACCGGCTTCTTCCATTTATCTCTATTGTGGGAAGGGTTAAAAATCGGGGCGAAACAACAGAGGCCGCCTGCCAAAAGGCGGAACACTCTTTAGCCCGTTAGGATGGATACGTGCGTGGGTTCCTGCTGGTTTTTCTCCATCAACAATAGCATTCGTACCATCAAAAATTCTTTATCCAGATTTGGTGGCACAGCCTTTCCAGCCTGCGCTACCAAAACAAAACCCTACCGGGCGAACTCGGTGAACCGTCTTTCCCGGACCACGGTGATTTTGATTTCACCGGGATAGGTGACTTCCTTTTCGATGCGCTTGGCAATGTCCCGCGCCAGCAAGCTGGATTCTTCATCGGTAATTCCGTCCGGAACCACGATGATGCGCATCTCCCGCCCTGCCTGAATTGCATAGGTTTTCTCGACGCCCTTGTAAGAATCGCCGATCTCTTCGAGCTTGGTCATCCGCTTGACATAGGTTTCCAGCATTTCGCGGCGCGCGCCAGGCCGGGAGGCGGAAATGGTATCGCCTGCGGCGACCAGCACGGCGTACATGGATTCCGGCTCGACATCCTCGTGGTGGGCGGCGATGGCGTTCAGCACATATTTGTGTTCGTTATAACGTTTGGCGACCTCCACCCCCAATTGCGTGTGCGTACCGTCGGTTTGATGGTCAATGGCTTTGCCGATATCGTGCAACAGACCCGCCCGCTTGGCAAGCTGCACATCCAGCCCGATTTCGGCGGCGATATGGCCGCATACCCAAGCCACTTCTTTAACGTGATCCAGCACATTTTGTGTGTAACTGGTGCGGTACTTGAGACGGCCCAACAACCGGACCATGTCCGGGTGCACATTGTCGATGCCGACCTCAAGAACGGCCTGCTCCCCGGCTTCTTTAATCTGCTGAGTGATCTCCTTCTTGCATTTGTTGACCACCTCTTCGATGCGGCCAGGGTGGATGCGGCCATCCTGAGTCAGTTTTTCCAGTGCACGGCGCGCCACCTCGCGGCGGATGGAGTCGAACCCGGAAAGAACCACCGCGCCGGGGGTATCGTCAATAATCAGGTCGATCCCGGTGCATTGCTCCAGCGCCCGGATGTTGCGGCCTTCGCGCCCGATGATGCGGCCCTTGATATCGTCGCTCGGCAGTTCGACCACGGAAACCGTGCTTTCAGCCACATGGTCTGAAGCGATTCTCTGCACCGCCATCGTGATCAACCTTCTGGCTTCGTCCTCTGCCTGGGACTTGGCTTTTTCCTCGATCTTTTTGACTTCTCTCGCGGCGTCCATTTTCGCTTCATCGAGAATTTTCTTTTTGATCTCCTCTTTCGCCTGCTCTGCGGTGAAAGAACTGATCACTTCCAGTTTTTGCACTTCTTCGCGGACCAGCTCCTGATATCTGACCTTTTCGGCCTCCGCTTTTTCACCCAGGACTGCCATTTCCTTCTTATTTTTTTCCAGTTCTCTTTCCCGGTCACGGGTATTTTCGACTTCCCGCCGGATGTCGTCTTCCTTTTTCTGTAGTTTGAGTTCCTGCTCCCGCAATTCGTCGCGCTTGCTTTTCATCTCCTTCTCAAGAAGGGATTTAGCGGCAATGTGTTTTTCTTTGGCTTCGATATCCGTGGTTTTCAAACGGGTTCGGGCTTCGTCTTCCGCGTCCCGGAGAATTTTTTTCCTGGCCTCTTCGGCTTCCTTGATCTGATACTCGGTGAACATCTTCCTTAAGAAATAGCCGATGAGATACCCCACCAACAAGGCCACCAGCATGCCGATCAGCAGGGTGATAAAATTAACTTTTATGGTGAAGAAAATGTGCATCTTCTTTCCCTTTCTATATAAAAGTAAACTGCTGTCCCTTACAGGACTTCGCAGTTTATCGTGACTTTCTCGGTCAGGATTTTCTGCACTGGAACATCGGACCCGGTTTGAGGGACCGATTCAAGTAACTGAAAATCGAACGCCACACCGACTCGCGCCGCGTGCGGCCCCACTTCCTTCAAAAACGTATCGTAATACCCGGCGCCGTAGCCTATTCGGCCTCCCCTGGCGTCAAACGCTAATCCCGGAACCAGGACAAAATCGATTGCTGAAGGAGACGTAATCTTTAAATGCGATGAACCGGGTTCCAGAATGCCAAACTGCTTTTCCTCAAATTCGATACCCAGACTCGGAATTTCCGAAATCGTCAGGGCCTTGCGGGCCACATCCATCACGGGGACATAAACTTTTTTCCCAAGCTCCAGGGCTTTCTCAATCATCTCCCTGGTTTGCACTTCCTTAGGCAGGGACATAAAAAATAATACATTGCGCGATTTTTGAAACGCTTCCAACTCTATTAGCTTTTTCGCGATCTCCCGGCTTTTCGTCTCGATGACATTGCTATCGAGCCGGTCGCGTTTCCGGATCATCTCCTTGCGGATAGCGACTTTAGATTCCTTTACGAATCCCAATTTATCTGTCACGGCAAAGTTTGCGAACAAGCTGACGATCGAGTAAGAAACTCCCGTCTCTAAAGGGAATCAGCAACACCGTTTTAACCTAAAGGTCTAATTTTTAAGAAGGAGGAAAATCAGGGCCAGGAAGTGAGGAAGACCCACCGCTATCAATACAAAGCGGCTTGTAGACGGGAATGAGAAAAAAACAAGGAGAGACGAAAAACACAACCCTCATCCAGATTCAAATGAGCAGGTTTTCTAAGGTAAAAGCCGCTTGAGCTTTTATCAATAACGACAAACCTCATTTGGCGATTTCCCCAAGAACGGATTACCCCAAACGTGTATCTCAAAAATTCCAAAACTGGAATGAAAATTTCCGTTAATTTTGCCATCAACTGCATTAGTTTCCCTGAATTCCCCACAACTTATGATCCCGATCCAGCCGCTTCCGCCTTCTTTC
>JAJDBE010000282.1 GCA_029261515.1 Nitrospinaceae bacterium
CAGCAGCATTCTCCTCAAGGAATTACCGATAGTAACTCCGTAGCCCCTCTCGAAGGGTCCCGCAATAAACTTTCCATAAAAATTGCTTTTGTTCTTTTTGTCGAATTCCAGTCTTTTGGGTTTGACAATCCCCTGGGCTGTGTACATGAAGCCTCCGGCGCTTTCTTTTAATTAGGCATTTATCAAATTGTTCAAGACCTGCAAACAAAGTGACAAATGAAGTTTTATTATCGAGAATAAAGTTCGACGATCAACTGCTCTTCAACAGGAATGGCAACATCTTCTCGTGTAGGCAAGGACTGAACAATGCCCTGCTTGCTTTCCAGGTCAAACGAAAGCCAATGCGGCAAGGTTTTATTTTTTATTCTTTCCAATGCGCTCTTTATAGGCGCCTTACCAATTTTTCTTTGATCGGGAGCAATCACATCCCCCTGCTTCATAACATAGGATGGGATATTAACCCGTTTTCCGTTTACAGTAAAGTGATTGTGTCGAATCAATTGCCGAGCCGCACTGCGGGAAGATCCCAAGCCCATGCGATAGACGACGTTGTCCATGCGCAACTCTAAATTCTGCAACAGGTTCTCGCCGGTGACGCCTTTTTTCCGATCGGCAGCTGCAAAGTATATTCTGAACTGTTTTTCCAGGACTCCATAATAGCGTTTGACCTTTTGCTTCTCTCTTAGCTGCACGCCATATTCGGAAAACTTTTTCCGGCCCTGACCGTGCTGACCGGGAAGGTAAGCTCTTTTCTCAATCGCACATTTCGCCGTTTCACAGCGCTCGGCTTTAAGAAATAATTTAACGCCTTCCCTGCGGCACAAACGGCACACAGAATCAGTATATCTTGCCAACTTAATTCTCCCTCGAAATAGGTTTTTTCATCACACTCTCCTTCGCTTTCTGGGACGGCAGCCGTTGTGCGGAATCGGAGTTTTATCGCGAATCACCAGGATTTCCATCCCCGCTCCCTGCAACGACCGAATCGCGGATTCTCGTCCTGACCCCGGACCCTTGACATGCACTTCCAGTTTTCTCATGCCCATGTCTTTGGCTCTTTGTGCTGCCTTTTCCGCGGCGACCTGCGCTGCAAACGGCGTACTTTTGCGCGACCCTTTAAACCCCTGCGCACCGGCGCTGGACCAGGCGATGACATTTCCTGAAGTATCGCTGATGGTCACAATGGTGTTATTGAAGGTGGCCCGAATGTGGGCGATTCCGGTCTCAGGAGCGACCTTTTGCTTCTTCTTTCCGCCTTTGCCTTTGCCTTTTTCCATGCTTTCAGTTCCTCTGGTTTATTTTTTCGCCGCTCTGGCGCCTACGGTTTTCTTGGGACCTTTGCGGGTCCTCGCATTGGTATGAGAACGCTGGCCTCGAACCGGCAGACCTTTCCGGTGGCGCAAGCCGCGATAACTGCCGATATCCATCAACCGCTTGATGCTCATGTTGACATCGCGGCGCAAGTCGCCTTCCACTTCATATTCCTTGTCGATGATGCCGCGGATTCGGCTCACTTCGTCTTCGGTCAAATCTTTCACCCGGATACTCTCGGAGACCTCGGCCTTCTTCAAAATATCGTGGGACAAGGCTTTGCCAATTCCGTAAATATAGGTCAACGCGATTACGGCGCGCTTTTCTCTGGGAATGTCTATACCCGCAATTCTTGCCACGGTAACTCCTTTTTTCTAATAAAGTCCTATCGGCACGGCTTTAATGGTCGTTCGGCTCAAGGCCTAAATTTATCCTTGGCGCTGTTTGTGTTTGGGATTCTCACAAATCACGCGCACCACACCGCGCCGACGGATCACCTTGCATTTCTTACACATGGGTTTTACTGAAGATCTGACTTTCATGATTTCAACTGGTTCTTTTTTTATTTGTAACGATACGTGATGCGGCCCCGTGTCAGGTCATAAGGGGACAATTGCACTTTTACCTTATCCCCGGAAAGAATGCGGATAAAATGCATCCTCATTTTGCCTGATATATGGGCCAAAATTTTATGACCATTTTCAAGCTCCACCCGGAACATTGCGTTGGGCAGAGGCTCTAAAACTGTACCTTCAACTTCAATGGATTCTTCTTTGGACATATTCAGTTCACCAGGCGTAAAACCTGGGAAAAAATCTCCTCTACGGTTCCCCGCCCCTGCACACTTTTCAATTTTCCCCGTTGCCGGTAAAAATCCTTGAGAGGGGCTGTTTCATTTTCGTAAACTTCAAGACGTTTACGAATCGTTTCCCGGTTGTCATCCGGACGCTGATACAACTTGGCGCCGCAAAAATCGCAAACACCAGACTGCTTCGGAGGCCGGGTGGTGCCATGAAACATGGCCCCGCAACCCGGACACGTGCTTCTTCCCGTTAGCCGGGTGATCAACTCCTGAGAGTCCACTTCAAAATCGATGACGGTGTCGATGTCCAATCCCATCGTTTCCAGAGTTTCGGAAAGTTTTTCCGCCTGCACAATGGTTCTCGGAAACCCATCGAGAATAAAACCGGAATCGCAATCGTCTTCTTTAATTCTTTCCCGAATCAATTCGATGACGATGTCATCTGGAACCAGCCGACCGCCATCCATATAGGTTTTGGCTTCTTGACCCAACTCGGAATTATCGGCCACCGCTTTCCGCAAAATATCCCCGGTGGAAATTTGCGGAATGCGAAACTTTTCTTTTAGCATTTTTGCCTGTGTTCCCTTACCCGCACCTGGCGGACCCAATAAAATCATCCGCATGGATCAGCCCCGACGGCTTTTCAGTCTACCCTTTTTAACAAACCCGTCGTAATTTCTCATGACCAGGTGGGATTCGATCTGCTGCATGGTATCCAGGGAGACACCGACAACGATTAACAAGCTGGTTCCACCAAAATAGAACGGAATATTGAAGTATTTTATCAAATAATCCGGCAAAATACAGATCAAAGAAAGATAAACCGCTCCATAAAACGTGATTCTCGACAGTATCTGATCGATGTACTCGGACGTCTTGACTCCGGGCCGGATTCCGGGAACATAACCTCCGTATTTTTTCATATTATCCGCCACATCCACCGGATTAAAAATAACGGCGGTGTAAAAATAACAAAAGAAAAATATCGCGCCGACGAAAATCAGGCTGTAAGCGATCGTTCCGGGTGTCAGTGCGGCGGAAACCGTCTGCATCCACGGATGGTCTACAAACTGGGCAATGGTCGCAGGAAACATGATGATGGAAGAAGCAAATATGGGCGGAATGACGCCTGACGTATTCACTTTAAGCGGCAAATGCGTGCTCTGCCCGCCATACATTTTTCTCCCGACCACCCGTTTGGCATATTGGATCGGGATTCTCCGCTGCCCTCCCTCGGTAAAAACGATCACCCCCACGACCGCGATCATCAAGACCGCCAGAAACAACATGATCAGGACGGACAATTCGCCGGTGCCCATCAGGTCCAGAGACTGAAAGATGGCGGCGGGCGTTCCCGCGACAATCCCGGAAAAGATGATCAGAGAAATTCCGTTGCCAATTCCCCGCTCGGTGATCTGCTCGCCCAGCCACATGAGAAACACGGTTCCAGCAGTGAGCGTGAGAATGGTCATCAACCGGAACGACCATCCGGGAAACGGCACGATCGGCGTGCCAACGGGACTTTTCATCGCCTCCAACCCCACCGCAATGCCCGACCCCTGAATGGTGCTCAACAGAACCGTTCCGTAGCGGGTGTACTGCGTGATTTTCTTCTGCCCCTGCTCCCCCTCTTTTTTTAACCTTGCAAGGTAGGGGGACACGATCGTCATCAACTGCAAAATGATCGACGCGCTGATATAGGGCATGATGCCCAGGGCAAAAATCGTCAAGCGGCTCAGTGCGCCGCCGGAAAACATGTCAAAAAATCCGAGAATGGTGCCCCGCGCCTGGGCGAACAGTTCCGCCAGAGCAACGGAGTTGATGCCGGGAGTCGGAATGTGGGCGCCGATGCGGTAGACAATCAGGATTCCCAGCGTAAAAAGAACGCGTTTCTTTAATTCTGGAACTCTGAATATGTTACCAAATGCCTGCGCACCACTCATTAAACGATTACGGCCTTTCCCCCAGATTTTTCAATTTTGGTTACTGCTGTCTTGCTGAATTTCTGTGCATGCACCGTGACGGTTTGGGCCAAATCGCCATTTCCGAGAATCTTCACCGCCCCCAGCTTTTTAATCAACCCACGCTCTTTCATGAGTTCAGGGGTGATCGGAGCCTCGCCGGAGAGCTTACCCAACTGGCTGAGGTTGACGATCTCGTATTCTTTTCTAAAAATATTGGTGAATCCCCTTTTGGGCAAACGCCGGTAGAGAGGCATCTGTCCGCCTTCAAACCAGGGGTGCGGACTGCCGCCGGAACGGGACTTTTGCCCCTTCTGGCCTTTGCCGCTGGTTTTACCGGTTCCGGACCCGATCCCACGACCGATCCGTTTCCTGTTTTTCCCGATGCCGGGGGCTTTTTTTAAATTGGATAATTTAATCATGGATTCCATTCAATGGTTAGGCGGATACCGCTTTGCCGCGCATTTTAGCCAAATCTTTAGCATCTCGAAGCGATGTCAACCCTTGAATCGTGGCTTTGACTACATTATGTGGATTATTGGTGCGCAGGCATTTCGTCAAAATATCGCGGACGCCGACCGCTTCCAGAACCGCTCGAACCGCTCCGCCGGCAATCAACCCGGTTCCGCGCGACGCCGGTTTCAGCAACACGCGTCCTGCGCCATAAGCCCCCAGCACTTCATGCGGAATGGTGGAACCTTCCAGACTGACGCGGGTCATATTTTTCTTGGCTTTTTCCACGCCTTTGCGGATCGCCTCTGGAACTTCGTTGGCTTTGCCCAATCCCCAGCCCACTTCGCCGTCCCGGTTACCCACCACAACGAGAGCGCTGAAACTGAACCGCCGGCCCCCTTTGACCACCTTGGCCACTCGGTTGATCTTGACTACCTTGTCGACCAAATCTGACTTATTATCGCGTTGATCTTGCAATGAAACCTCCCGTAATCCGCGACCTTCTAAAGCGGAGAGACTGCCTGGCCTCTGATCGAAGCCGAATTAAAATTTAACGCCCTTTTCCCTGACCCCATCGGCCAGAGCTTTTACCCGGCCTATATAAATAAATCCGTTGCGGTCGTAATACACTTCCTTGATTCCCTGGCTGGCCGCTTTCTCCCCGAGCAAGTGTCCCACCAGAGTCGCGGCTTTAATATTGCCGCCGGCTTTCATCTTTTCCTTAAATGCCGGAGATACGGTAGACTCTGACGCCAGAGTTTTTCCATCCCGGTCATTGATGATCTGCGCATAGATATGCTTGGAACTTTTGAATACAGAAAGCCTGAGTTTGTCCGGGTTTTTCTGAATCTTGCGTTTGATCCGTTGTTTGCGCTGTTCTCTCAAGCGCTGTCTTTCAGCTTGTTTCATTTTCTTAACCCTTAGCTCCGGCAGCCGCTTTCCCTGCTTTCCTGCGAATTCGTTCCGTAGAATACATCACACCCTTCCCTTTATAAGGTTCCGGTGGCCGGAAGCTGCGAATCTCGGCGGCGGCTTGCCCCACTTTTTGTTTATCGATGCCCTTCACAATTATTGTATTTTTTTTGGAATCGACCTCGAATTCAATCCCCGACGGAGCCGGGTAGTTGACCGGATGGGAAAACCCTAAATGCAGTACCAAGTCCTTTCCCTTAAGCTCAACTCGGTAGCCGACTCCTACAATATTGAGCTCCTTGGAGAACCCCTGCGTAACGCCGGTGACCATATTGCTGATCAGCGTTCGGGTTAGGCCGTGCATTGAGCGGTCCTGGCGTCCGTCCGACGGACGGACCACACGAATTTCCCCTTCCTGCATCTCGACCTTCATGCTCGAGGGCAGCGCCCATTGCAATTGCCCCTTCGGACCCTTGACTTTAAGCAACGCTCCTTCGGACTTGAACTCCGCCCCAGCAGGCAGTTTGATTGGCAGTTTTCCAATTCTTGACATAACGTTTAATTACCAGACGTAACCAATCACTTCACCCCCCACGCCCTTTTCCCGACATTCTTGATCGGTGATGACGCCAGAGGAGGTCGATAATATGGCGGTTCCTAAACCGTTGAGCACCTTTGGAATCTCTTCCCGCCCAACATAAGACCGTCTACCCGGTGTGCTCACCCGCTTGATCCCACTGATCACCGGGCTTTCATCTTTGTATTTCAGGTAAACGCGCAAAATCCCCTGCTTGTTATCCTCGAATACCCGGAAATTCTTGATATAGCCTTCGTTCTTCAAAATCTCGGAAATCCTCGTTTTCATTCGGGAATTGGGGATATCCACTTTTTCATGTTTGACCATGAGACCGTTGCGAATCCGCGTGAACAAGTCTGCTATGGGATCTGTCATTGACATTGGCGAATGCTACTCCTTAAATAAATTTCCGACAAATTGCTTTACCAACTGGCTTTGGTGACTCCAGGAATCTCGCCTCTAAGCGCCCGCTCGCGAAAGCAAATCCGGCACATGCCAAACTTCCTGAGAAAGGCCCGCGGTCTTCCGCAAACCCGGCACCGATTGTAAGCCCGAACCAGAAACTTCGGCTTCCTTTGTGATTTAGCAACTAACGATTTTTTTGCCATAAAAATTACCGTGTTAACGCACCCTTTAAACCGGTGACTATTATTTTCTTAAAGGCAACCCCATATAGGTCAACAGACATTTGCCTTCTGCATCCGTTTTGGCGCTGGTGCAAATCGTAATATTCATCCCCTTGATTTTTTCAATCTTGTCATAATCGATTTCCGGGAAAATCAATTGCTCTTTGACGCCCACCGTGTAATTTCCACGGCCATCGAACGCTCTTGGCGAAAGCCCTTTAAAATCCCGAACGCGCGGCAGAGCCAGGGATACAAACCGCTCAAAAAACTCATACATGCGATTGCCCCTTAACGTCACCCGAAGACCAATGGGAACCCCTTCGCGCAACTTGAAATTAGAAATGGCTTTCTTGGCCTTGGTCACCACCGGCATCTGCCCACTGATCAACCTGAGTTGATCGATTCCCGACTCGATCAATTTTGCGTTTTGCAGGGCTTCTCCCAATCCGACATTAATGACGACCTTTTCCATCTTGGGAACCTGCATCACATTTTCCAATCCCAGATCTTTCTGAATCAAGGCCCGATATTTTTCGTTGTAAGCGGTTTTTAAATTTGCCATATCAAACCCTATCCATCACTTCGCCGCATTTCATGCAGACGCGGACACGTTTTCCATCTTCCAGCTTTTTGCGTTTGTTGCGGACGCCCTTGCCACATTTATCACAAACCAAAAGCACATTGGAGATATGAATTTTCCCTTCGCGCTCCACGATACCCGGTTGACGGGTTTTCCCGTCGCCCTTCATGTGGCGTTTGAACATATTCAGTTTTTCAACGCGGATACTGTCGTCTTGCGGAATGAGTATAAGCACTTTGCCTTTTTTACCCTTCTCCTTGCCAGAGATAACTTCGACAATATCATCTTTCTTCAGATTCATTTTTTTCGCCGGCGCCTTCATCACAACACCTCCGGAGCGAGCGACAAAATTTTCATGTACCGCCTGGCGCGCAATTCGCGGGCAACCGGGCCAAAAATACGAGTGCCAAGCGGCTCTTTTGCGTCGTTGATCAGCACTGCGGCGTTGCTGTCAAACTTTACGTAACTGCCCTCGGCGCGGCGGATTTCTTTTCGGGTTCGGACCACGACGGCTTTTTTCACTTCGCCTTTTTTAAACGAACCATGCGGCTCCACTTCTTTAAGAGCGACAACGATGATATCCCCAACCCTTGCATAACGCCGCCTCGACCCGCCCAGCACCTTGATGCACTGGACTACTTTGGCGCCGGAGTTGTCGGCCACTTCCAATACGGTTCTCAATTGAATCATTTCGCTTTATCCTGATCGACGAGGGTTGCGCTTTTAATGATTTCGAGGAGACGCCAGCGCTTTTCTTTGCTCAAGGGGCGGGTCTCGCAAACACTGACCAAATCTCCAGGCTGACATTCATTCTTCTCGTCATGAACCTTGAACTTTTTGGAGGTCGTCACAACCTTCTTGAATTTGGGATGCGCAAAGCGTTGATCCACCCGGATCACAACCGTCTTATCCATTTTATTGCTGACCACCGTTCCGGTCAGCGTCTTTCTACTAGATGCGATGCTCAAAAGCTTCTCCTGAAAATATACTGATGGCTGATTTCAGCCGATCAACTCTTTGGTTGCTCTTCCTTTTTGCTTTCCTGGACCTCGGTTTCCTTCTGAATGGTCCTGATCCTGGCAATGTCTCTGCGAATCAACCGCAGGCGACTGGGATTTTCGATCTTGCCGGTCGCCAGCTGGAATTTCAGATTGAAAATTTCCTGCTGCAAATCCGCTATTTTTTCCCCTCGCTCTTTTTCCGAGAGATCTCTGATTTCTGCCGCTTTCATAATCCGCCTAAAAACGTGTTAAAAAAAATCGCCTATTTTGTCAAAAACCGGGTCGACACCGGCAACTTGTGCGCCGCCAGCCGAAATGCTTCCTTGGCAATGTCTTCTGGAACGCCTTCCATCTCATAAAGAACGCGCCCTGGCTTGACCACCGCAACCCAGAATTCCGGATTGCCTTTACCTTTACCCATTCGGGTTTCTGCCGGCTTTTTGGAAACCGGCTTGTCCGGGAAAATCCGCAGCCATATCTTGCCACCGCGTTTGACGTGCCGGGTCATTGCAATACGGGCCGCTTCGATCTGGCGGTTGGTGATCCGGCCACACTCTGTGGTCTGCAAACCAAAGGAGCCAAAACTCAAGCTTCCGCCCCGGTAGGCAGTGCCACGCATTCGCCCTTTATGGCGCTTGCGGTATTTAACTTTTTTGGGCATCAACATGATGCCAAACCTCCAAATTCAAGTGAAAATTCTGTCAACCAACCCACAACAATTTTCGGGGACGTTGAAACTCTGACGGGCAATAAAAATCAGCCCGTTTCCGCCTCGGTTTTGCCCTGGAAGGACAAGGGAGCCGTTGCCCCTTTTTCCGGCAGAATATCGCCGCGGTACACCCAGACTTTGACACCGATGATGCCGAAAGTAGTCTTGGAATTAGCCGTTCCATAGTCAATATCGGCCCTTAAAGTGTGCAGCGGAACCCGCCCCTGCCGATACCATTCGCTTCTGGCAATTTCGGCGCCGCCCAAACGGCCTGAGACGCGAATCTTGATGCCCTTGGCGCCAAATCTGAGAGCGGAAATCACGCTCTTCTTCATCGCCCGGCGAAAAGACACCCTTTTTTCCAATTGCAGCGCGATATTTTGCGCGATCAACATCGCATCCAATTCGCCGCGCCTGACTTCTTTGATATTGAGACTGACCTGCTTGCCAACCATTACTTTTTGCAATTCTTCTTTCAACCGGTCGACTTCCAAACCCTTTTTACCGATGATGATGCCCGGTCTTGCGGTGTGGATATTGATCCGCACCCGATTCGCCGAACGCTCGATCTCCACCTTGGAGATTCCCGCGTGCGCCAGGGTTTTGTGGATATAGCCTCTCAGCTTGATATCCTCAACCAGATTGTCGGCATAGCCTTTTTTGTCGTACCAGTTGGATATCCACGTTTTGTTGTAACCCAACCGAAACCCATAGGGGTGAACTTTTTGACCCACGTTAATCCTCCGTCGCCGTTTTTTCGTCTAACACTACGCTGATGTGACTGGTCCGCTTGCGGATCATGGTCGCCATTCCCCTTGCACGGGGCATGTTTCGCTTCCAGGTCACTCCCTCGTCCACACAAATATTTTTTACAAACAAATCGTCCACATCCAAAACCTTATGATTTTCCTCGGCATTGGCAATGGCGGATTTTAAAAGTTTTTGCAGAGTCCGCGCCACCCGTTTGCGCGTGAACATGAGAATATTCATCGCATCGTTCACGTTTTTACCGCGAATCATATTGGCCACCAGCCTGGCTTTCTGAGGCGTGGTGCGCGTGTGCTTGAGTACGGCTTTAACTTCCATGATTTATCAGTAATTCGTAAGGTGGTGGTATTTGATTAAATTATTTTGCCGCAGCTTTCTTGGTTTTACCGCCGTGGCTTCTAAAGGTCCGCGTCGGAGAAAACTCTCCCAACTTGTGCCCGACCATGTTTTCGCTGACAAATACCGGGATAAACTTCTTACCGTTATAGACTGCCAGCGTGTGCCCGACAAAATCCGGAATCACCGTAGACCGGCGCGACCAGGTCTTGATGATCTTCTTGTCATTCTGCCGATTCATGTCCTCTACTTTTTTAAGTAAAGGGGCATCGACGAAAGGTCCTTTTTTTAATGAGCGTGCCATAAGTTTCCTAACTCAGTCTAACGTTTGGTTATTTCTTTTTCCGTTTCGCCAAAATATATTTACTGGAAAGTTTCTTGACTTTACGGGTTTTTAATCCCTTGGCCATCTGCCCCCAGGGACTGCACGGGTGCCTTCCTCCTGACGAGCGTCCTTCGCCACCGCCCATCGGATGATCGACCGGATTCATCGCCACCGCACGTACGCGGGGCCGCTTGCCCATCCACCGGGTCCGCCCGGCCTTACCGATGGAAATGTTTTCATAGTCCGCATTGCCTACCGTCCCGATTGTCGCCCGGCATTTTGCTTCCACCATCCGGACTTCTCCAGAGGCAAGCTTAAGCGTTGCATAACCGCCCTCTTTCGCCATCAGCTGCACGGACCCGCCGGCGCTTCTGGCCAGCTGCCCGCCTTTTCCAGGACGCAATTCCACGTTGTGGATCAACGCGCCCTCAGGGACGCTACTCAATGGGAGGCAGTTGCCTACCTTGATCTCCGCATCTTGCCCCGAAGCCACCTTATCGCCGACTGTAAGTTTGGACGGTGCGATAATATAACGCTTTTCTCCATCCATGTACACCAAAAGAGCGATATTAGCGGAACGATTGGGATCGTATTCGATTCCCGCAACGCGGGCTTCGATGCCATCTTTGTTTCTTTTGAAGTCCACCTTGCGGTAGAGCTTGCGATGACCGCCGCCACGGCGCTTGGCAGTGATGCGGCCGTTGTTGTTACGGCCACCCTTGCGGCTTATGGAGACGAGCAGGCTTTTTTCCGGGGTGGATTTGGTGATTTCATCGAACCCGGATATGGTTTTAAACCGGACGCCCGCCGACCTCGGATTTAATTTTCTAATGGGCATACCGCTTAAACTCCCTCAAACATTTCAATTTTATCGCCGTCTTTTAAGCGCAGCATGGCTTTCTTCCAATTTTTTGAGACGCCAATATTCTTGCCAAAGCGCTTTTGCTTGCCCACCACTACGCTGGTGTTGACGCGAAGAACCGTGACGCTGAACAGTTTTTCAACGGCGTTCTTGATCTGAATCTTGTTCGCCTGGGGATGCACCTGAAAGGCTACCCAGTTGCCCGCCTCTTGCAATTGCGTGCTTTTCTCTGTGACCAGCGGCTTTTCTATAACGCGAAAGGTGTCCATCAACAGAGCCGCTCCTCAATTTTCTTCAGCGTTTCGGGCGTGCACACAATCTTTTCATGCACCACAAGATCGTAAACATTGAGACCGTCGACCAGGAGAACATCCACATTGGGGATATTGCGCACCGAAAGCTCGAGGTTAGGGTTTTTCTCCGCCAGCAGAAACAGAGTCTTTGGCGGTAGATTTAAATTCTTTAAAAGCTGAACCGCTTCTCTGGTTTTGGGGTTCTCAATGTCCAGCTTATCGACTACAGAAATCATCTGGTTGCGAATCCGATCGGTTAAAATGGATTTGAGCGCCAGTTTTTTCGACTTCCGGGACATCTTAAAACTGTAGTCGCGTGGCGTCGGGCCAAACACCGTCATGCCGCCGCGCCATATTGGGGAACGGGTGTTTCCTGCCCGCGCACGGCCGGTCCCCTTCTGCTTCCAGGGTTTTTTACCACTGCCGTGCAACTCGCCTTTATTACTTTTGGTCGCGGCGTTACCGCCTCGGCTGGCAGCCTGCTGATACACCACGTACTGCTGAACGAGGTGCTCCCGCACTTTCACATCGAACACATCGGGAGACGCTTCAATGCTGCCCACCTTATTATTATTAATATCCAGCAAATCCAGTTCCGGCATTTTCTTCAGGCTCTTTTCGATTTAATGATTTTGACCATGCGACCGTTGGACCCTGGGATCGCGCCACGAACCAGAAGCACGTTATTCTCGCTGTCCACTCGCACCACCTTCAAATTCTGAACCTGGATGGTCTTGTTTCCCATATGGCCCGGCATTTTCTTGCCCTTAAACACTCGCCCAGGGTAGGTATGCATACCGACCGATCCACCGCCGCGGAAGGCTTCATGCGACCCGCGTGATGCCGGAGCACCGTGAAACCCGTGACGCTTCATGACGCCGGCAAACCCACGGCCCTTGGAGATGCCAATCACGTTGACCAAGTCGCCTTCGCCGAACATATCCACCCTCAAAGGCTTTCCAATTTCATCGTCGCTCAACTCTTGATCGCGAAATTCGGTCAGCGTTTTGGCGGGAGCGATTTTCAACTTGTCGTAAAAACCTTGCAGTGGCTTATTGGTGTGCTTGGGTTTGCGCTCACCGTAAGCCACAAGCACCGCCTCGTAGCCGTCTTTTTCCTGCGTTCTTTTCAGGATGGGAACACAGCGCTCCACCTGAATCACCGTCACCGGGATACAGTCGCCCTTTTCAGAGAAGACCTGAGTCATCCCCACTTTTTTCCCTATAATACTTTTCATGATTCCTTAAATCCGGCTAAGCCCGCCCGTTACAGCTAAAGCTTGATTTCTATATCCACTCCGCCTGACAAGTCAAGCTTCATGAGGGCATCCACCGTTTGCGGGGTAGGCTCCAATATTTCCAAAATTCTTTTATGCGTGCGAATCTCGAACTGCTCTCTGGATTTTTTATCCACATGTGGAGACCGTAAAACGGTCCACTTGTTTTTAACCGTCGGCAGCGGGATGGGGCCGACCACCTTGGCGCCAGTGCGCTTGGTGGTTTCGACAATCTCACTCACCGACCAGTCCAGAAGTTTATGATCGTAGGCTTTGAGTTTAATCTTAATTTTCTGATCAGTCATTATTCTAGAATCTTATTGACGACGCCGGCGCCTACGGTGCGGCCGCCTTCACGGATCGCAAATCGGAGACCTTCCGCCATCGCCACAGGAGTGATCAAATTGATCTCCAGGGCAACATTATCTCCCGGCATGACCATCTCCACTCCAGAAGGAAGGGTGGCAATGCCAGTGACGTCTGTGGTCCGAAAATAAAACTGCGGCCGGTATCCATTAAAAAATGGAGTGTGGCGTCCGCCTTCGTCTTTAGTCAAAACATACACTTCCGCCTGAAATTTCGTGTGCGGCGTGATGGTGCCGGGCTTGGCCAAAACCTGGCCGCGCTCAATATCGTCACGCTTGGTTCCGCGCAACAGAATTCCGACGTTTTCACCCGCCCGCCCTTCGTCCAGCAACTTGCGGAACATCTCGACTCCGGTCGCGGTCGTTTTGGTGGTGGGACGGAATCCAACGATCTCCACCTCTTCACCCACCTTAACAATCCCGGTTTCAATTCGCCCCGTCGCCACGGTACCGCGGCCTGAGATACTGAAAATATCTTCGATGGGCATGAGGAACGGCTTATCGACCGGTCGCTCAGGCACCGGAAAGTACGTGTCCAGCGCTTCCATCAAATCCCAGATGCACTTGGTTTTTGCTTCATCTTCGGGATTTTCCAAAGCCTGCAACGCACTGCCACGAATCACCGGAACATCATCGCCGGGGAATTCATACTTGTCCAGCAATTCACGCACTTCAAGCTCGACCAGATCCAAAAGCTCCGGATCATCGACCATGTCGATTTTATTCATGAACACAATGATCCTGGGAACGCCAACCTGACGCGCCAGAAGAATATGCTCCCGGGTCTGCGGCATCGGGCCATCGGAAGCGTTCAACACCAGTATCGCGCCGTCCATCTGCGCCGCACCGGTGATCATGTTCTTGACGTAATCCGCATGACCGGGGCAATCCACGTGGGCGTAATGCCGATTCTCGGTTTTATATTCAACGTGAGCGATGGCGATCGTGATGCCGCGCTCTTTTTCCTCAGGCGCTTTATCGATCTGATCGAAAGGAATGTAATCCGCCAACCCTTTTTTCGCCAATACTTCAGTGATTGCCGCTGTCAAGGTCGTCTTGCCATGGTCGACGTGACCGATGGTTCCCACGTTCAAGTGAGGTTTATCCCGGACAAATTTTTCTTTTGCCATGCTCGTTTACTCCAATATTTTGTTTGTTTTTTATATTTTTACTAAACTGCCAATCGTTCTTTCCCAGTCGCTTTGGCAATCAACTCCTCGGCGATTGCATTAGGAATGGCTTCATACTTTGCAAATTCCATCGCATAGGTGGCTCGCCCCTGAGTTGCCGACCGCAGATCCGTGGAATAACCGAACATTCCGGAAAGCGGCACTTCGGCGCGTATGACCTTGGCTCCGGCCCGTTCACTGAGGTCCTTTATTTTCCCACGCTTGGAGTTGAGATTGCCGATGACATCTCCCATGAAATCTTCAGGGGTGACCACCTCAACATCCATGATCGGTTCCAGCAAAACCGGTTTGGCCTTGTTGCATGCTTCCTTAAAGGCAATGGAGGCACAAATCTTAAAGGCCATCTCAGACGAGTCCACCTCGTGGTAAGACCCATATAAAAGGGTCACTCCAACATCGACCACGTTATAACCGCACAAAACTCCACGGTCCATCGCCTCTTGAATTCCCTTTTGCACCGCCGGGATATATTCCCTGGGAATGGCGCCGCCGGTAATCTTATTGACAAACTCAAATCCCGCCCCAGGCTCTCTCGGCTCAACCTTGATCTCGACATGGCCATATTGACCGCGCCCACCTGTCTGCTTGACATACTTGTAAGAATGCTCGATGGGCTTGGTGATGGTTTCCTTATAGGCCACCTGCGGCTTGGAAACGTTCACGTCCAGAGAAAACTCGCGTTTCATGCGGTCCACCAGAATCTCAAGATGCAATTCCCCCATACCGGAGATCACGGTTTGATTGGTTTCTGGATTTACCTTAACGCTGAAGGTTGGGTCTTCCTGCAGGAGCTTGACCAGACAGTCGGAAAGCTTATCCTGCTCGGCTTTGGTTTTGGGCTCAATGGCAACGGAGATGACAGGTTCGGGGAAGGAGATGGCTTCAAGGATGACGGGATTTTCCTGCAAACAAAGCGTATCGCCGGTAAAAGTTTTCTTTAAACCCACAACAGCGGCGATATCCCCCGCCTTTACCGATTGCACTTCCTCTCTCTTGTTGGCGTGCATTCTGAGCAGACGCCCCACGCGCTCGCGCTGATTTTTTGTGGAATTGTAGACGTAGGAGCCGCTCTTAAGCTCACCGGAATAGACTCGGACGAACGCCAACTGGCCCACAAAGGGGTCGGTCATGATTTTAAACGCCAGGGCCGCCAGAGGTTCGCTGGAATCCGGCTTGCGAACCACTTCTTCCTGAGAGTTGGGATTTATTCCATGAATCGCTTCAACCTCCTGCGGCGAAGGCAGATAGCGCACCACCGCATCGAGCAGTTGCTGAACGCCTTTATTTTTAAACGCGGCGCCGCATAAAATCGGTGTGAACTTCAGACGCAAGGCGCCCTCGTGCAAAGCGGCGAGAATCTCATCGCGGGAAACCTCTTCACCGCCAAGAAACTTCTCCATAATGCCTTCGTCAACATCGGAAACCGCCTCCAACATAGCCTCTCTATACTTCTCAGCCTCTTCCTGATATTCCGCCGGAATGTCCACCACCTCAAAAACCTCGCCCTTGCCTTTTTCATCCGAATAGACGTGGGCTTTCATATCTATGAGATCAATGATTCCCTTAAAATTAGCCTCAGCGCCCAAAGGCAACTGCAACGGCACAGGATGAGCGTTCAGCCTTTCTTTTATCTGCTCGACCACTGCAAGAAAATTGGCGCCGGCACGATCCATCTTATTGACAAAACCAATGCGGGGAACCTTATACTTGGTCGCCTGCCGCCACACGGTTTCGGACTGCGGCTCAACCCCACCGACCGCACAGAACACGCCGATCGCCCCGTCAAGAACACGCAACGACCGCTCCACTTCGGCAGTAAAATCCACATGCCCCGGAGTGTCGATGATATTGATCTGATGATCCTGCCAAAAACAAGTGGTGGCCGCCGACGTAATGGTGATGCCACGCTCCTGCTCCTGCTCCATCCAGTCCATTGTCGCAGTGCCGTCATGCACCTCACCGATCTTATGGCTTCTTCCGGTGTAATACAGAACCCGCTCGGTCGTCGTGGTCTTGCCCGCATCGATGTGAGCGATGATGCCAATATTACGGGTTTTATCTAATGTTAATTTCTTGCTCATAGAGTTTGGTAAGGATCTTTTTGTTTAGCTACAGATTACCAACGGTAATGCGCGAATGCCTTATTCGCTTCGGCCATTCGATGAACCTCTTCTTTTTTCTTGATAGCTCCGCCAGAGTTATTGTAAGCGTCAAGCAACTCCAGGGTTAATTTCTCGGCCATGGTCTTTCCGGAGCGGGATTTTGCGTTCTGGATCACCCAGCGGATACTCAGCGCCGTCCGCCGTCTGTCATTCACCTCTACCGGAACCTGATAAGTGGCTCCGCCGACGCGCCGGGAACGAACTTCCAGCAAAGGGGCGGCATTTTCCACAGCCTTACGAAAAACCTTAAGAGGCTCTTCCTTGGCTTTCTCACCAAGCGCATCCAAGGCGGAATAAAACAATCTCTCCGCCAATCCCTTTTTCCCCTGACGCAAGAGGCAATTGATAAACCGCCCAGCTAAAACATCGTTGTACTTGGGATCGGGGCTGACGGGTCTTTTTTGCGCTTCTCTTCTTCTGGCCATAATTTTAGTTAATTTTTACAAATAGTTAGGAGGCTTTTGGCTTTTTCGTACCGTATTTGGAACGGCTTTGCTTGCGGCTTTCAACCCCGAGAGTATCCAAAGATCCGCGAACCACATGATAACGAACCCCCGGCAAATCCTTTACTCGACCTCCCCGGATCATCACAATGGAGTGCTCCTGAAGATTATGCCCGACTCCAGGAATATAGGTGGTCACTTCCATGCCGTTGGTCAAGCGAACTCGGGCGACTTTTCTCAATGCCGAATTCGGTTTTTTAGGCGTGGACGTGTAAACCCTCACACAAACCCCCCGCTTCTGAGGGCATGATTTCAGGGCCGGGCTGGCGGTCTTCCTCACCGGCTTCATCCGACCTGCTCGCACTAATTGATTTATGGTTGGCAAATAGTACTCTCCTTATAATATACCCACTTGAAGAAGACCCAACCGGCCGGGCTATCTTCCATTTAACAATGAAATCAAGTAGTTATATTTTGATCTTCCGTGGCGTGAAAAGCCCGTAATTCTATCACTCTTTTTACGCGAGTCAAGGAAAATACGCTTTTACTTTCATTGATTTCTTTATTCCACCGCCAGAGGGGTTTCGGCTTCCGGCTCTTTTTCAACTTCCTCGACTTCCGGCTCTTCAATTCGGATACCCGAATAGGCCTGGCAACCGGTTCCCGCAGGAATCAACCGCCCCATGATGACATTTTCCTTCAACCCAATCAGGTTGTCCCGCTTGCCGCTGACACTGACTTCGGTCAACACGCGGGTCGTTTCCTGGAATGAAGCGGCGGAGATGAAACTTTCCGTGCTAAGAGAAGACTTGGTGATGCCCAAAAGAACCGGCGCTCCCTTGGCGGGTTTTTTCTTATCTTTAATCACACCCTGATTCTTTTCGTTGAATACCTTCTTGGTCACCTGCTCACCGACCAAAAAGTCGGTATCGCCTGGGTCCTCAATGATCAAATGGCGCAACATCTGCCGGACGATCACTTCAATGTGCTTGTCGTTGATGGCAACACCCTGCAGGCGGTAGACCTCCTGCACTTCGTTGACAAGATAGTTCTGCAGTTCCTTTTCCCCCAGAACGCGAAGAATATCATGCGGATTGGAAGCTCCGTCCATCAGCGGTTCGCCGGCGATCACTTCGTCGCCCTCGTGCACATTGATGTGTTTTCCCCGTGGAATCAGATACTCACACTCTTCCCCGGTGTCGCTGACGACGACCACCTTGCGCATTCCTTTGACAAAACCGCCGAATTTTATTTTTCCGGAAATTTCAGTGATCGTGGCCTGCTCATGCGGCTTTCTGGCTTCAAACAATTCCGCCACCCGCGGCAGACCGCCGGTGATATCCTTGGTCTTGGCACTCTCCCGGGGAATTTTGACAATGACATCCCCGGCGTTCACAAAATCTCCTTCATGAACATTGATGTGGGCGCCAGCGGGAAGAATGTAACGGCGAACCGTTTCCCCCTTCACATCTTTTATCGAAATGCGGGGTTGTTTTTTCTCATCCCGGTGACTGATGATGACCTTGGTGGAAAGCCCGGTGATTTCATCGAAGTCTTCCTTCATGGTGACGCCTTCCATCAGATCCCCATATGCAATCGTCCCCTCAACTTCTGTCAAAATGGAATTGGTATAAGGATCCCATTCCACCAGATTCTGGCCAGGCTGAGCCTCTTGCCCATCGGTCACCTTCAGCTTGGCGCCGTAGACCACAGAGAATTTTTCTTTTTCCCGGCCATTCTCATCCTGGATGACCAGATGCCCATTGCGGTTCATGACGATGATTTCGCCGCGCTGGTTTTTAATGGTGCGAAGGCCAGTGTATTTAACGATCCCGCCTTTTTTGGTATTGAGAGTCGTCTGCTCGACCACCCGGCTGGCCGTGCCGCCGATATGGAAAGTCCGCATGGTGAGCTGGGTTCCCGGCTCGCCAATGGACTGCGCCGCGATGACACCGACCGGCTCGCCCACTTCCACCCAATCGAGGGTGGCCAAATTACGGCCATAACATTTGATGCACACCCCGCTTCTCGATTCGCAGGTCAGGCAGGATCGGATCCAGACACTCTCGACGCCGGCGTTGTCAATAATTTCAACCTTTCCTTCATCGATCAAATCATTGGCCCGAAGCAGCACCTCATCGGTGAAAGGATCGAGAACGTCTTCGAGAGCGGTGCGGCCCAGGATTCTCTCATTGAGAGGCTGAATGATTTCTCCGGCTTCAACGAGCGAGGAAACCTTGATCCCCTTCAATGTGCCGCAATCGTCCTCATGGATGATGATGTCCTGAGCGACATCCACCAGCCTTCGGGTCAGATAGCCTGAATTGGCGGTTTTAAGAGCCGTGTCCGCCAGACCCTTGCGGGCTCCGTGCGTCGAGATGAAATACTGAATCACCGACAGGCCTTCACGAAAGTTCGCCGTAATAGGCGTCTCAATGATTTCCCCGGAAGGTTTGGCCATCAACCCGCGCATTCCCGCCAACTGGCGAAGCTGCTGGGCACTTCCCCTCGCGCCTGAGTCGGCCATGATGAAAATGGAGTTGAAATCTTCACCCGCGTGTTTGCCTGCAATGATGCGCTCATCTTCATCTTCAAGTTCTTTGAACATTTCCTCGGAAACTTTTTCCGTCACATGCGCCCAGATGTCGATGACTTTGTTATAGCGCTCACCGTTAGTGATCAAACCGTCCCGGTACTGGTTATAAACTCTCAGGACTTCGTCGTTGGTCTTATCTACCAGATCGTTCTTGGCTTTGGGAATTCGCATCTGGTCCATGGAGATGGTGAGACCGGCTTCGGTCGCGTGCTGGAATCCCAGTTTTTTAATATTGTCCAAAAGAACCACCGTTTTTTCCCGGCCCATGAGGAGGAAAGCCTTCTGAATCAGGTCGGAGATGGATTTTTTGTCGAGCAATCGATTGACCGAAGAAAACGGCATTTCCGCAGGCAGAACTTCTCCTAAAAGAATACGGCCGGTCGTGGTTTGAACGAGCTCCCCACCCACCCTCACAAGAATGCGGGCCTGAAGATCCACCTCTTCTGCATCGTATGCGGCGATCACCTCTTTGGGACCGGACAAAACCTTGCCCTCGCCCTTCACATTGCCGCGAATCTTGGTCATGTAATAACATCCAAGGACAATGTCCTGAGACGGCACCGCGATCGGCCGGCCATTGGATGGGGACAATACATTATTGGATGCCATCATCAACAATTTACATTCGACTCTGGCCTCCATAGACAGCGGCACATGCACCGCCATCTGGTCGCCGTCGAAATCGGCATTGAATGCGGTACACACCAGAGGATGGATCTGGATCGCCTTGCCCTCAATGAGAGTCGGCTGGAACGCCTGAATACCAAGTCGATGCAGGGTGGGAGCGCGGTTCAAAAGAACGGGATGATCTTCCACCACTTCCTCAAGCACTTCCCAAACTTCGGAACGTTCCTGCTCGACCATCTTTTTTGCAGTTTTGATCGTCGCCGCATATCCCTTTTGTTCGAGGCGATTAAAAATAAACGGCTTGAACAATTCCAGCGCCATCTTTTTGGGCAGACCACACTGATGAAATTTGAGCTCGGGACCGACCACGATGACCGAACGTCCGGAATAATCGACACGCTTGCCGAGCAAGTTCTGGCGAAACCGTCCCTGCTTTCCTTTCAGCATGTCGCTCAGCGATTTCAAGGGACGCTTGTTGGTGCCGCGCAACGTTCGCCCGCGCCTGCCGTTGTCGAACAGGGCGGAAACCGCTTCCTGCAACATCCTTTTTTCGTTGCGGATGATGATCTGCGGCGCCTTCAACTCCTGCAAACGCTAGAGACGGTTGTAGCGGTTGAACACCCGGCGGTAAAGATCATTCAAATCTGACGTGGCAAACCGACCGCCGTCCAATGGCACCAGGGGCCTAAGCTCCGGCGGGATAACGGGAACCACTTGCAAAATCATCCACTCGGGCTTATTGCCGGACTTGCGGAACGCCTCGACGATCTTGAGCCGCTTGGCAATTTTCCTCTTGTTCATGACCGATTTGGTTTCGATCATTTCTTCCTTGAGGCTGACAGCCAACGTTTCCAGATCAATCTGCTTCAGCAATTCGAGGATACCTTCGGCGCCGATCATGGCTTGCAATGTATCGGGAAACTCCATCACCGCCTCGCGGAACTCTACTTCCGACAACAACTGCCCTTCTTTGAGATCGGAATCGCCGGGATCAATAACAATGTAATTTTCAAAATAAATGACGCGCTCAAGGTCTTTGAGGCTGATATCGAGCATATGACCCAGGCGGCTCGGCAACCCTTTGAAGTACCAGATGTGCGCCACCGGGCTGGCCAGTTCAATATGGCCCAAGCG
>JAJDBE010000283.1 GCA_029261515.1 Nitrospinaceae bacterium
GCCATTACGCCGAATGGGCCCAGCTATCGGTAAGACAGTTACGTAAGGCGAACAAACTCCGGCGCAGATCGCATATTCCGATTCACAAGAAAATCAAAATTCCTTTCACCAAAACAGATCCGGAAAAGTTTGAAGAACGCAGGCAGGAATTTCACAAAGCCATTCAGGACGATTTTTTTGGCAACTACCAGGTCAGCAAGCTGGTCGTCCGTAAAGTTAAAAAAGGCGAGACTCTTTGGGAAATCTGTAACGATATTTACTTCATCCCATTCTGGCTGCTCAGCAGTTACAACCCCGATAAAGACATCCATAAACTTTCACTCGGGGAGCCCATCGTCATCCCCATCATCGCTCCAATCAAATCCGAAGACTCCTGATTTAAAAAACGTTTTCTACATGAGGAAGTGCATTAATGCCGCTTGTATGGCATTGATATGGGCGTCCACTCTCTTTTCCATCGGAAAGGCCGGTGAGGACTCCAGAGTCATACAGTGACGCGCTCCTTGTGACCGGGCATAGAGAGCCATCGGCCACCAATCCATTGCATCCGGATCGGAAATTCGTTTGATAACCCCTCCGCTGGCGGGACTTTCGTCGATTTCAGAATCCATATTGATCGGCATAGCTTTTTGCACTGCATGAAGAATTTTTGGCGGAAGATTTTTCATCAACTCAGCTTCTCCCGTTTGATAAAAATAGTAGCCTGAGCTATCAATATCCTCATGAAGCTCCAGAGTAAGATCGTACAGGGAGTCAAACAGCGATTTTATCAGGATCACTTCTCTCGGAGGGTTTGCCGATTTGAAGTGCCGGTTCAGATCCTGTCCGTCGTGATTTTCCCGTGTGCCCCTTTCATAACCAAAAGGGTTGATACACGGAATCAAATGAATTTCCCAATCCTGCAAATACTCGGATAAAGTTCTTCTTTCCAATAGCGCACAAATGGCTTCCACCCCTGCCGGCTCGTCTCCATGAATTCCCGCAGATATCAACGCTCTCCTTGAATTTCCCTGCCCGAGCACAATCGACTGGATAGTGTGCGCCTCCGTACCATTTTTGATTTCTCCAAGTGGCGCCATTTCCCCGGCTCCATTCAGAGCGGATTGCAGCCTGAATAAAATATCTGGGTAGCTTCGAGTGCGTTTATTTTCCATGGAAATAAAATTTTAATGGCATATTCAAATGGATTTCTCAGAATACTGACATTCCTTTTCAATGACGCACTGACTGCAGTCAAACCTTTTGGCTTTGCACACATAGCGTCCGTGTAAAATCAAATACCGGTGCGCGTTTTGTTGCCACTTTTTTGGGGTGATTTCCAGGAGTTTTTTTTCTACTTCGTGCACCGTTTTCGCAGGCGCCAGGCCCGTCCGGCAGGAAACGCGAAAAACATGCGTGTCCACCGCGATGGTGGGCTGCCCAAAACCTTCGTTCAAAATCACGCTGGCGGTTTTTCTGCCAACCCCCGGCAGTTCTTCCAGAGACTCCCTGGTCCCTGGGACTTCTCCTTTATGGGTTTCCAAAAGAATACCGCAGGTGCGGATGATATTTTTTGCTTTGGTCGGAGCCAGGCCAATGGATTTGATGTGGTTTTTTAAGCGGCTTTCTCCAGCTTTCAGCAGGGCCTCCGGGGTGGGGAATTTAGCGAATAAATCCCCCGTGACGGCATTGACGGATTTGTCCGTCGCCTGAGCGCTGAGGATGACTGCAATCAACAATTCAAACTTGTTCCTGTAATCCAACTCGGAACGGGCATCCGGCAAGCTTCGGCTCAACTTTTCGTAAATGCGGTTTACGGTTTTGCTGTCCAAGGAAAGTGTTCGATCCAGAAAAAGGGTTTATTCGATCGAAGGTTAAGATTCGCGGGGAAACTATTTGGATTTATCTTTTGTAGTGGAAGCACAGCGGAAGCCCACCCAAAAATCATCTGTAGGGTCGGCCATTCCCCGATAGCGGACGGTCACTCGAATGACCTCCTCCTCATCGACCCACGAAGCGCCGCGGATGACTCGCCAGCTCTGCCTCGTTTCAGGGCCTTTGGGATTTTGCACCGGGCTGGACTGGTAATAATTGTCCGAATACCAGTCCGCGACCCATTCCCAGACGCTTCCCATCATGTCGTAGACACCCCAGGCATTGGGCTTCTTCTTTCCCACCGGCGAATGCTGGCGAAAGGAGTTCCCGGCAAACCACAGATAGTCGTAGTCAATCCCATCGCCCCAGGGATTATCCGCCTGACTGCCGGCGCGGGCGGCGTATTCCCACTCCGCTTCTGTCGGCAGTCGTTGGCCCCGGTCCCGGCAAAACTGATTGGCTTCTGCCCACGTGATTCTGGAAACGGGGATTTTTGGTCCTTTAACAGGTGAATTATTGTAGTCCCGGACCGCTTGCCATTTTTCCTGTGTTACTTCGTATTTATCCAGATAAAAATCGGAGACGCAAACTTTGTGCGCAGGTCGTTCCCGCTCATTTTCTCTTCCCCATTCGTAATAGAACACTTTATCGGTGCCCATCATGAAGCAGCCACCTTTGATGGATACCATGTCTTCGGCAATCGTTTCTGCGAAAGAGGGCAGGGAGGCAAAAAACCCCACCAACAACCCGATCAAAATAAAAATAAGACGCTTCATCCGGATGATTGTACTTTCCCGTAGAGAGGGGGTCAAGGTTTCAATCCACACATTTGCGGCAGACCGGAACACGTACATCCGTGTCCCCGTCAAAGATTTCGTCATTCCAAATATTTCACAAAAAGTAAAATAATTATCTTCCCAACCTGAAGATTTGACTGTTTTAACCGATATAGCTATAGAGGACCGTCTAAGTGATAACAATGAACCAAATAATTTTTAGAAAACTTTTTCTAGTTCTGGTTGTTTTCTCCCTTTATTTTGTATTCACAAGTACCGCTAAAGCCGAATATAAAAACCGTTTGTCAATACTTGCCTTTGAAAATCCACCCGGATGGTCAGCGTCCTATAACCCTGGGACTTTAATAACCGATTTGCTCAGTCAGACTTTATCCGGGAGAGGTAACTTTCATCTCTTGCCGCCTCCTTCCCGTCAAGAAAAGGCGAGTGACTTATCCGCCACGCCAGACGGCAAAAGTAAAATGGCTCCCATGGAGGGCGAGCAACTGGACCATCCGGCACAGTTCATCTTAAAAGGGCGGGTGCTGCATTTCACTCCCGGAAAACCACCCTCCCGCGCCCAGATCATTTTAAATATCGGCGAAGCTCTCAAACAACGCGCTGAAATTGAGATCGAATTGGAACTGATCAACCATCATTTGAAGAAAACACTGCATCGAAAAAAGTTTCAGATCGTTTCCAGCACTGGTTCGATTCCATTTAATATGGATTCCACCGTCGTGAATTTTGACTCGCAACTGTTTCAGAAAAGTTCCGTCGGCAAAGCCTTGTTGCAACTGATGGGCGAAATCGATTCTTATATCATGGCCACTCTGCATCCTCTACCACTGGAAGGGGAGGTGATCGCGGTGGATGCGGAGAAAAAGGAAATGATCATCAATATTGGCCAGGTTCACGGTGTCAATTTTAGGGATTACTTCAACGTGTATTCCGTGACTTTGAAGTATAAGGACCCTTTCAGCGATTTGGATCTGGGAAACAAGTTCTTTCGCCGGGGAGTTATCCGGGTGAAGGACGTTCAGGAAGGCTTTTCCATCGCCTCTATTATTGCAGGGGAAGATTTTGAGCAGGGAGAACTGGTGCGGTCACAAAAAACCAATCCAATTTTTCCGGTCAACCGCTCAGGGAATATGCCAGCGAAGGCACAAAGCTTAAAAATAAATAACCCTAAATAAATCAAGGTTGAAAAATGCTTGAAAAAACGCTTCTTTCATTTTTCTTAATGTTTAACGCAAATTCTCTAGGGATCCATTCCTGCACTCCGGATCAAATCAATATAAAAGAATTTAACCCTCACGTGGAATACACATGTCCTGACGCATCCTGCCCGGTTTTGAAAATTACAGGGAAAATTTCAAATCACTGCGAAAAGCCTGTAGGCGTTCTCGTTCGTATTGTCGTCCGGGATTCTACTGGGGAGATCCTAGAAATTAAAGAAGGGTGGCCTGCCAATATTCAAAGCATCCTGCCAAAGAGTTCCTATCCTTTTAATATGGGAGGCTTCTTTCAGTACGATGAAGAAATGAATGATTTTACAATTTCGGTTGTCGAGGTAAAGCAGTGGTGAGTCTTCATTCAGCGTTTCGGTTTTTTTAGGAATTCAGCTTTCCTTTACCGTATTCCTGCATGGTGAAAACATTGAGCTCTTTTTCCTTAATTGATTTAAGGGCGTCCACAAGGGCAAAGGCCGCGGCCATAGTCGTGCAATAGGAAAGATTTTGGGTCAGGGATGCGCGGCGCAGATAAAAAGAATCCTTGATGGCTTGCGCCCCGAAAACCGTGTTAACAAGGAAATCCACTTTTTTATTCTCAATAGCCTCCACGATCTGCGGCGGATTTTTTTCCACACAGTGAATCGCTGATTCATCCAATCCCTGTTTTTTTAAAAACTGCTCGGTTCCCGGCGTCGCCAGAATATCGTACCCCAATTCCAGCAATCCTTCGGCCACTTTTGCCGCCGCCGGCTTATCCTCATCCTTCACGCTGATAAAAACCGTTCCCGTCAATGGCAACCGGATTCCGGTGGCCAGTTGCGCCTTTGCAAACGCCCGCCCAAAAGTGGAATCAATTCCCATCACCTCGCCAGTGGATTTCATTTCCGGCCCCAGGAGAACATCGACCCCCGTGAATTTGTTGAACGGAAATACGGATTCCTTCACTGCAATATGGGAGATTTTTCTCTCCTCAAGAAATCCGATTTCCTTTAAGGATTTTCCAGCCATGACCCTGGCGGCCAGTTTTGCCAGAGGATAACCGATCGCTTTGCTGACGAAAGGAATCGTCCGGGAAGCACGGGGGTTGACCTCAAGAATATAGATTTCCTCTCCCTGAACCGCGAATTGAATATTCATCAATCCACAGACCTCGAGTTCTTTCGCCAAGGCTTTGGTCTGTTTCCTGATTTCCTCCAGGGTTTTTTCCGGCAGAGAATACGCAGGCAGTGAACAGGCACTGTCTCCTGAATGAATTCCCGCCTCTTCGATGTGCTGCATCACCCCGCCGATGACCGCATCGGTTCCATCCGAGACCGCATCGACATCGATTTCGATGGCGTTCTGCAGAAAATCGTCGATCAAGACCGGATGCTCCGGGGATGCCTGCACTGCGTTCCACATATAATGTTTCAACCGTTCTTCCGTATAGACGATTTCCATAGCCCTTCCTCCCAGCACATAGGAAGGACGGACCACAACGGGATAACCGATTTCGGCGGCAATTTCCTGCGCTTCGTCAAAGGAGGTTGCCGTGCCGTTGGCGGGTTGCTTCAATTTCAGTTTTTCCAAAACTTCTTTAAATAGTTTACGGTCTTCGGCCCGGTCGATATTTTCCGGACTGGTGCCGATCACGGGAACTCCGGCTTTCATCAAAGACAGGGCGAGGCGCAATGGAGTTTGCCCGCCGAACTGGACGATGACTCCATCGGGTTTTTCCACCCGGACGATGTGCATGACATCTTCAAAAGTCAACGGTTCAAAATAAAGCCGATCCGAGGTATCGTAATCGGTGCTGACGGTTTCCGGATTGCAGTTGACCATGATGGTTTCAAACCCGTCTTCCCTGAGCGCAAAGGAAGCGTGCACACAGCAATAATCGAATTCGATTCCCTGACCGATGCGGTTGGGTCCGCCGCCCAGAATCATAATTTTTTTCTTCCCGGTCGGATCGGATTCGCACTCCTCCTCGTAAGTGGAATAGAGATAAGGGGTATGCGCTTCGAACTCGGCGCCGCAGGTGTCCACCCGTTTATAGACCGGGAATATTCCAGCCTCGGCGCGGCGATCCGCCACTGCCGCTTCCGCGCAATTAAAAAGTCTCGCCAGAAATTTATCGGAGAACCCGGTTGCTTTCGCCTTCCGTAAAAAAGCGTCGTCGACCTTATCAAGTCCCGCAAATGATTTGAGCTCTTGTTCAATCTCGATGATATCTTTCAGATTATGGAGAAACCAGGGGTCGACGCCAGTGATCTCATATATCCTCTCCAAGGTCATTCCCCGCCTCAAGGCGGCGGCAATGTGCCAGATACGGTCCCAAAAAGGAAATTGCAGAATTTTTTCCAACTGCTCGACCTGCTGTTCCGGAGTGTGATTCTCCGGACTCAGATCAAAATGAAATTTTTCTTCCAATCCGGCCACACCGATCTCAAGCGACCGCAGGGATTTCTGAAGAGCCTCCTTGAACGTGCGGCCAATGGACATCACTTCGCCAACGGATTTCATTTGGGTTGTCAGGATGGGATCGGCTTCGAAGAATTTTTCAAAGGTAAACCGGGGGATCTTGACCACACAATAATCCAGCGTCGGCTCAAACGAAACCGGGGTGACCCGGGTGATGTCGTTGCGAATTTCATCCAGTGTGTATCCAACTGCCAGCTTGGCGGCGATTTTGGCAATAGGAAATCCGGTGGCCTTGGACGCAAGTGCGGAACTTCGGGAAACCCTGGGGTTCATTTCGATGACGATCATTTCTCCGTTTTTCGGATTCAACGCAAACTGGATATTGGAACCGCCGGTTTCCACGCCGATTTCACGGATGATGGCAATCGCCGCGTCGCGCATGACCTGATACTCTTTATCCGTCAGCGTTTGCGCCGGAGCCACGGTGATGCTGTCGCCGGTGTGGATTCCCATCGGGTCGAAATTTTCAATGGAACAGACAATGACCACGTTGTCTTTAATATCCCGCATCACTTCCAGTTCGTATTCCTTCCAGCCCAGCAGGGATTTTTCGATGAGCACCTGCCGCACGGGGCTGACGTGCAGGGCTGCCAGGGTCAACTTCTCGAACTCTTCCTCTGAATAAGCAATACTGCCGCCGCTGCCGCCCAGAGTGAACGATGGGCGGATGATCGCCGGGAAACCCGTTTCCGCCACAAGTTCCCAGGCGGTTTTCAAATCCCTGGCCTGTCCGCTGGGAGCCACGTCCAACCCGATGCGGGCCATGGCTTCTTTAAATAGGTTGCGGTCCTCGGCTTTATGAATGGTTTCCACATCGGCGCCGATCAATTCGACGCCGTATTTTTCCAGTACGCCGTTTTCCGCGACCGCCAGAGCCGTGTTCAAGCCCGTTTGCCCTCCCATGGTGGGCAACAGCGCATCGGGACGATCGCGTTCGATGATCATCTCCACGACTTCAGGCGTGACCGGTTCGATATAGGTCCGGTCCGCGAAGTTGGGATCGGTCATGATCGTCGCGGGATTGCTGTTGACGAGGATGACCTCGAACCCTTCCTCCTTGAGCGCCTTGCACGCCTGAGTCCCGGAGTAATCGAATTCGCAGGCCTGCCCGATGATGATGGGCCCGGCGCCGATCAGCAGTATTTTTTTTATATCTGTTCGTTTTGGCATTAATTTCGATAAATATCGTGAAGGTCGATCTGGCGGGAGCGTTCCCATTTCAGGTTCATGTAGTTCAACCGTTGCATCAGCAAATTGGACATTTCCCCAACTTCACCTTTTAACTTCTGGTTTTCCAGGTTGGTTTTTTCCGCTTCTATAGTGGACACTTCCTGTAACAGATCCGAGCGCACCTTCTTCAATGCCTCCAGCCTCTCATTCCACACCCTGGTTTTGTCCACGGATTTTGAACTCTGAACTTTTGCATTAAACTTTTCCACTTCTCGGCCATTTTTTTCCAATTTTGAATTGAACTCTTTCAATTGAGAGTTTGTCTTTTTCAGTTCTTTCAAATATCCCTCTCTTACCCGGACTACTTTGTTTATTTCCTCTTTTATGAATTTTATCGCTTCCTTGGGATGAAAGCAGAAGTTCCGGGTAAAATAGTAATTTCCGTTTTCTGAAACAATGCGTCCTTCAAATATTTCGTTTTTTTGAAAAATCAATTTCCCTTCACCTTCTTTTACGGTGTATTTTTCCTTATCAAATAAATTCAGGACGACGACGTCGCTGTCCCGAATTTTTTTGATAAGAAAAAGGCCATGAATATTATTTGAAAAATCGTTTACCGATTTCAATTCATCCGGCAAACTTTGATGCCCATTTTCAGAGATTAGCGCATCCAGTGGACACAGGTCTTTACCGGGAATCCTGCGGTCGAAAATATACCATTCCAGGAACAGCCCCATGCGGGCTTCATAAGACTTGTCGTCCTCGTATATCTCACCGGCGACTTTCTGGTATTCCTTGCGGGCGTCATAAATGTCGTCGGAAACTTGATTCTTGGATATCTTTTCGATGATCGCGTCTAATTTTTCCTTCAAAATCAACTTCCTTTCATGAGTTCCAGAAATTCACGGAACAGGTAATCAGAATCGTGAGGCCCAGGCGATGCTTCCGGATGGTATTGCACCGAGAACACAGGCCGGGTTTTGTGGCGGATGCCTTCAATGGTCTGATCGTTAAGGTTGATAGAAGTCACTACAACGTTATCTTGCACCGAATCGCCTTCGACGGCGAATCCATGATTCTGCGCGGTGATTTCCACCTTGCGGCGTGTTAAATCCATCACCGGCTGATTGCCGCCGTGATGACCGAAGCGAAGCTTGTAGGTTTTGCATCCGAGAGCGAGGGTCAATATCTGATGTCCCAGGCAAATACCGAATACAGGAACCTTATCGACCAATTGCCTGACATTCTCAATGGCATAAGGCACTCCTGCCGGATCTCCGGGACCATTGGATAAAAATACTCCGTCCGGTTTCAGGGCCAGCACTTTTTTGGCAGAGGTCGATGCGGGAACAACCTTTACGGTGCAGCCCGTTTGAACCAGTTTGCGCAGGATATTACGCTTGACCCCGAAGTCGTATGCCACGACGGAGTAAGTTTTTTCAGGTGATTCGATGGGAACGGATTCACCATTCAACCCCTGCTCGCTTTCGCTCCAGCTATAAGGAGATTTGCAGGTGACTTCCTTGACCAGATCACGGCCCACCAGACCGACAGACTGCCTGGCCCGCGCCACTATTTTCTGGGGATCGGAAGTTTCCGTGGAGATAACGGCCTGCTGCGCTCCGGCTTCGCGTATGTGCCGGGTCAACGCGCGCGTGTCGATGCCTTGAATCCCGATCACGCCCTGTTTTTTGAGAAACTCATCCAGCGTTTCTTTCGACCGCCAGTTGCTGGGAATACCGCTCAACTCCTTGATGATGAATCCGCTGAGATAAACGCGGTCCGACTCGAAATCTTCCGGGTTGATGCCATAATTGCCGATGAGAGGGTAGGTCATCACCACCATCTGCCCGCAATAGGAAGGGTCGGTCAATACTTCCTGATAGCCGGACATACTGGTATTGAACACGACTTCTCCCTCGGCTTCGCCTGTAGCGCCAAAGGATTCGCCTTCAAATATTCTTCCATCGGCTAATGCCAGAATCGCTTTCATTTTTGCTTCGGGAAATGGGTTTCGGATTAATCGGAAGAAGCGGAATAGACTGTTTTTCCGGAAACGAGTGTGCGCATCACTTTGCCTTTTACTTTCCACCCGTCGAACGGGGAATTTTTGCTTCGGGATTTGAACTTCTTTACATCAATACTATACTCTGCATTGGGGTCGAACAGAACAATATCAGCGACATCTCCAACTCCCAAAGCGCCGCGGTCCAGTTGAAAAAGTTGCGCCGGTTTGCTGGTGAGTTTTTCCACCGCTTTTGCCAGCGTTAAAACCTTTTCCTCGACTAGACCGAGGGTCAGGGGGAGGGCGGTTTCCAGCCCGACGATTCCAAAACAGGCGTGGTTGAATTCCACTTGCTTGTCGGCCACGTCATGCGGCGCATGGTCGGTGGCGATAATGTCGATGGTGTCGTCTCGCAGTCCTTCTTTGATGGCGTCAATATCGGTCTGTGTGCGCAGGGGAGGGCTCATCTTGGTGTTGGTGTCATAACCGCGGACCGCTTCATCGGTCAGCGCAAAATGATGCGGAGCCACCTCACAGGTCACCGGCAGGCCTTTAGCCTTGGCCAACCGCACCAGCTCCACGGCACCACCGCTGCTGATATGCGCCACGTGCAGGCGGCCTCCAGTTTTTGTGAGCAGGGCGATATCGCGATAGACCATGATGTCTTCCGCCTCCGTCGGCATTCCCTTAAGCCCCAGTTCCGTGGACACGTGGCCCTCGTTCATGCAGCCGCCTTCCGTGAGGTCGAGCATCTCGCTATGCTGAATGCAGGGCAGGCCGAACATTTTGCTGTACTCAAAGGCCCGGCGCATCAGCTCGTTGTTCATCACCGGGCGGCCATCGTCGGAATAAGCCACCACACCGGCTTCCTTGAGATCGCCCATTTCAGAGAGACGCTCGCCCTTCAGTCCCTGAGTGATGGCCCCGATAGCGTAGACGTTGACGACGCCCTTGGCTTTCGCCTGGCGGAGCATGTACTCGGTGACCGACCGGCTGTCGTTCACGGGATCGGTGTTGGGCATCACCGCTACCGAGGTGAACCCGCCTGCGGCGGCGGACTGGCACCCGGTTTCAATGGTCTCTTTGTATTCAAAGCCCGGTTCGCGGAAATGCACGTGCATGTCGATGAATCCGGGGGCGACCACTAACCCTTCGGCGTCGATCACCTCGGAGGCATTTTCTTCCGTTTCGGACAATTTACCTTTTTCCTCTACGGCCAAAACTTTTTTCTTCTCAATCAGGATGTCGTACAAACCATCGCGATTGTTGGCCGGATCGATGAGCCGTCCGTTTTTAATTAAGGTCTTCATCACTGCCCCCTAAAAGGAGATACATGAGCGCCATTCTCACGGCCACGCCGTTGGTGACCTGGTTTAAAATCACAGAACGCGGTCCTTCCATGACATCCAACGCGATTTCAATGCCCCGATTGACGGGTCCGGGATGCACGATCAATACGTCCTGTCGCGCTTTTTTCAGTCTCTCGGAAGTCAGGCAAAACAGATTGGAGTATTCGCGCAGAGTGGCCAGATGAAATTGATTCTGCCGCTCTAACTGTACTCTGAGCATCATGATGACATCCACATCGCGGATCGACTCTTCCAAGTTGTAACTCACCTTCACACCCATTCTCGAAATTTCCACCGGAATCATGGTCGGCGGCCCGACGACGGTCACCTGCATGCCGAGAGTCTGCATCGCGTGGATGTTGGACCGGCAAACGCGGCTGTGCATGATATCCCCGACGATGGCGACTTTCAATCCTGCAAGCGACCCTTTTTTCTCACGGATGGTCATTAAGTCGAGCAGGGCCTGGGTCGGGTGTTCGTGCGCGCCATCTCCGGCATTGATGATCGGGCAATTGACGAACTGGGTCAGCAGGGCAGGGGCGCCGGAGCTTTCGTGCCGGACCACCAGGATATCCGGGTTCATCGCTTCCAGATTGCGGGCGCTGTCGATCAGGTTTTCGCCTTTGACGGCGCTGCTGGTCGAACCCGATATGTTGATGACATCGGCACTCAACCGCTTGCCGGCGATTTCAAACGAGGTTCGGGTGCGCGTGCTGGGCTCGAAAAATAAATTGATGACTGTGCGTCCGCGCAGGGTGGGAACTTTCTTGATGGGGCGGGTGGAGATTTCCTTGAAGGAGTCTGCCGTGTCCAGGATGGTTTCGATGTCCTCCCGGCTCAACCCCTGAGTTCCCAGAATGTGTTTTACGCTAAGGGTCATAGTAATGCTAAGAAGCCTCTTCGATGACGATCACCTGATCTTCTGCATCATCGTCCTCTTTCAATTTGACTTTCACGCTCATGTCTTTGGAGGTGGGAATGTTTTTCCCCACATAATCCGGGCGGATGGGCAATTCCCGGTGACCCCGGTCGATGAGCACCGCCAGTTGCACCGAGGCGGGGCGGCCAAAATCCATCAGCGCGTCGATGGCGGCGCGGATGGTGCGCCCGGTGAACAACACGTCGTCGCACAGAACTATGGTTTTCCCTTCGATGGGCAGGGGGATTTCGGTTTTTTTCATTTGCGGGTTTTTCTTTCCGGTGCTCAAGTCGTCGCGGTACAGGGTGATGTCGAGAATGCCGTGGCCGACGGTGGTCTGCTCGATTTCCTTGATTTTTTCCTGCAACCGCCGGGAAAGGGAAACGCCGCGCGTGCGAATGCCAACCAGCACCAGATTGACCGGGCCTTTGTTCTTTTCAAGGATTTCGTGTGCAATGCGGCTGATGGCCCGCGATATATCGTTGGCGTTGAGAACGATGGAACTCATTTTTTTGACCGACTTTCGGGGAGACTGTTTCGGATGGAAGGCAAAAAAATACCTCCTGCAGGAAATTCCCGCTCAGGAGGTGAGGGCAGTGCTCGCTATTCCGTTTTTCATCCGCTTCTCCCTTTACAGCCTCACAGGACTGCTTTAAAGGTTAACTAACGCTATTAGAATAATTAACCCGCGCCCCGAAGTCAAGAAAAATGGGAAGAGGGCGCCGGAGAATGTAGTTTTAATCAAAAAAAAGAAGGGTTACAATCGGCTCAACTTGCAGTTTCACTGCTCAGACAGGAGGATTATGGTCCGCATCAATAAAGTGTATACGAAAGCAGGGGATAAGGGGGAAACTTCGCTCGCCTACGGGGGACGAGTGTCGAAGGACAATCTCCGCGTCGAGGCTTATGGCACGGTGGACGAACTGAACAGCATTGTGGGCCTGGTGCGTGCGTTCAATCTTGAGAAACCGGAATCGGAGCGGCGCGACAAGCTGGAGATCATTTTGCAGACGATTCAGCAGCGGTTGTTCGACATCGGCAGTATCCTGGCGACGGCTCCTGAAGCCGACAAACAAAAAGGACCGAAATTGAGCGAAAGCAATGTGCAATGGCTGGAACAGGTGATCGACGCCATGAACGAGGAGTTGAAACCGCTGGACAGCTTCACCCTGCCGGGGGGCAGTCCCGTCAACGCGTTTTTACATCAGGCCCGCACCGTATGTCGAAGGGCGGAGCGGGAAATCGTTCGCCTGCGCCGGGAAGAAGAACTCGATCCCAACATCCTCGCCTATATAAACCGGCTCTCCGACGCGCTGTTCGTGTTCAGCAGATGGACCGCCTCGACGATGGGAGAAAAAGAATTCCTGTGGCAACCGGGAAAAGCCGATCCTGAAGATTGGCGGTGGGGAGGGTAGGGAAAGTGAATCCAGTTCTTTTTATACGGAACACACATTCAAAGGCGGGGACATAAGCGCAGAATAAGCAAAATTGTCTCAAGTCTAGACTTGAACCCATTGACCCTGATTATGGCTTAGCACAAATACCAACTCTATAAATAGCTGTAAAAATGGCTGAAGAAACAATACTTTTCTGGGTTGTCGCAATAGCTTTTTTTGTGTGGTTGATCACAAGAAATGATGGCAAGGCAACAAAAACTACGGTTTCTTACACAGACGCTAAAACAGGTGCGAAAAAGAAAGAAGTAAAGGAAACTCGTAAACCACAAAATTTTTTGGTCATAGATAAACCAGAGGACTTTGAAATTAATGAGGAGATTGAGGAAGTCCTCACTGCACTCGAAAATACAAACCAAAACATATTCTTAACAGGAAAGGCTGGCACAGGAAAATCAACTCTCCTAAGTTATTTTCGTGCCACTTCCAACAAATTTCCTATCGTGGTAGCTCCCACAGGGGTTGCTGCAGTCAATGTGCAAGGTCAAACCATACACAGCCTTTTTGGCTGGGGTATTGATATAACCCCAAAAAAAATAAAAAAGATCAGTTACGAAAAATCACAAATCTTTAGAAAATTAAAGATGTTGATTATTAATAAAATTTCTATAATTCGAGCTGATCTATTTAAATATATAAATAAATTTCTAAAATTAAAT
>JAJDBE010000284.1 GCA_029261515.1 Nitrospinaceae bacterium
ACCTCTTTGTAGTGGAAGGGTGAGGCCATGCGGATAGGCCTTCCTCAGGTGTAAACTTTTCCAACCAGAGGCCCCAACCTGGTTGAAGGTTTAATAGGAATTTGAGGAAACGAAAAGAAAGGATAGAAAAGATCTCGAAAAAGCTATAAAAATTCTGGTTGGTTGGAAATGATAATAGATGGTGGCCCCGGGGGGGCTTTGTCTCACCACCTGACGTGTACCTTCCCCCAGTGGAGCCTCGAAACAAAAGAACTCTCAGAACCGCTACCGTTGACTCAAGACAACAGGCCACAGTCCTTTGAATTCCCTTAAATGAAAAAAGTTCATGCGTAAGGGGTTATGCGGAATCTTGTTTGCTCCAAATTGTGTCCGCTCGCTGTTCAGCACTCAAGTAGAGGCGGGTTCGGTGTGTCATCGTCACACTCCATTTCTACTAGGTAGAATAACGTGTTGCGTTGATCAGTTGAACTCACCGTCGAAAGCGGACGGCCTAAGCATTCGCCTCAGGGGTCTTGTGCACGTCCTGCTTGCCCCATTCCAACAACTGGATGGTGCGACTTAGAATTACCTTGGCGTGCTCGCCAGAGAGCCCATGTCGAAGGATCACCGCCATGAGTTCTTCAAGGACGGCGTTGTCGGTTGAGGTAAAACGTTGAAGGGATGGATCGTTTGGGTTAGCAGGATGATTCTAGCGTTTGAGCTCGGTGGCAAGATTTAGGGAATCTGCTCAGGGGTCTGTGGCGGTGCTAGAGATTTTTGATGCTGGATCTTTAGCCTAATGTCTCAGTGGACCTTTCTGAAACAACAACGCACTGGCAAGGTCCAATGGCGAGATGAAGCCACAAAAAAAGAAGGGAGTGTCGCTCACTCCCTTCTTTCCTCGTCTTCAAGTTGGACGGGAGTCCACCTACTTCATTCCCGTCTAGTCCATGGTTTCATCAGACTTCTCAGCAGCTTTTCCATTATACCCCTTTTCCCCGGTCAGTTTTGTGAGCGCATCATGTTTAAGGACGATAGGTTCCGCATATGCCTCTTTGGATTGTTGGGTTTGCATCAGTTCAAGCTCCTTTTGTGGAAGTAAAGATATTAAAACTTTCTCACTTCCTGACAAGCTACAAGGCATTTTTTCATTCAGTCAAGGCCGTCGCTCAAAGACATTCGCGGGGTTGTTTTCGGTTCAATGTCTTGGGCAAGAAGGTGTGGCACGTTTCTGAATATTGATACCGTTTCCACGCTGTTAGGCGATTCCGTTAGCCCCGACTTTTTTGGGGGCGGCGGAAATATTGAAGACGGAGGCAGAGAAGGTGGGCACCGTTACGTATCCCGGAGTTGCCCCTTCCCCTTCGGCAATAGCCCCTTCTTTTCTAGGCCTCCCAATGAGCCTCTTCCCTTGGGCGGGGAAGAGGCTCAATGACACAGAGCAAACGCAAGAGCAGGATTGTTGCTAATTCTTGTTACTGCACGCCACAGCCGTTTTGGCTCGTCAGATTCATGTCGAAGACGATATTAAAGCTGGGATCCGCGACGATTACCCTATCCCCTTCAGCACGGCTGAAGGGAACCTGCCTCTTTTTTAGCTTCACTCTTCCTTCAAGGGCACTGGTAACGTCGGTGGCATCTTCAAGGGCTAGGTTCATTTCTGAAAGTTGAAAAATATCTTGATTGCCATCGATATAGAAGCATCGCATTAATCCACCCGGAAGCTGCCCACTGGCTGTTTGGGAAAGGTCACGGACGGAGCAACTGAAGGTTTTCATGATCTCGCCGTTGCCCTTGGTTTTCTCGGTATAGGTGGCCCCAGCACTGCCGCTATTAAAGATGGTGTCAGAGCCACAGATTTTAGTCTTGGGCCCCTTGGCATCGGCTTGGGACGGGACGTTAAAGCCCAATGTTAAGGCGATGGCGAAACAGCCGAGAATTCTGAAAAATGAGCGCATAATGATTCCTCCGGTAGGTGATGATATCTGTGTATAAATTTCACTTCCCTCTCGGCAACAGCCCCTTTTTTTTAAAATCTTTCAAGTGCGCTTCTACTAGGCTTATTGGCAATATTTTCTCTTTCTTTTCTCCAATGACAAACTGAGGCCTTTTGTCTCCAAGCCCTTCAAGTGTTCCTCAAATAGCTGAATTAGATAGTCCTTCATGGACATGCGGTGAAGTGCCGCAGCCGTCTTGAGCTTCTCCGCCAAATCCAACGGCAATCCTTAAGCGCTCTCTTCGTGCAATTATTCTTGTATTCTCGGGAGCGTCTATCCATGACAAAACCACCAATAGGCCTTCATCGGCCTGAAATGCCTGTAACAGAGACTTAGGAACGCTTTAAAGGGGGCAAGTCACTTGGGCCGATTTCTTTAATCGGTCTTTTGCCCCTATCATATTCTGGGAATTTCCGGGACGTATCAGCTAATGGGAGATGCTGATTAGGGGGATCGATATACGGTTTTTTCTTTTTTTGATGGGGGATGACATCCCTAATCGTGTGATCACGATTTGACTGAACGAACGCATCGGAAAAGTTGTAGGAACCTTGGAGTTCTTTATCCGTCACTATTCTCGACACGATTTTATTTCCTATGAGGGGCACCGATATCCCTTTTTTGCCAAACGTCGATTTCCCACCCTTCCAAACTCCTCGCTGAAAATTTTTGACGATGACTTCAGAGGACCCCCCTGTTCCATCTGGATGAATTAACTTAAAAATTGGTTGTAACCTTTGTGGAATGGCCTGTTCCTTGACAGCTCCGTACCAACTTGTCCCACCCCCTTTTTGATGAAAGCCGGTCCCTCCGGTGGTGTACTGAAACCAATACCGAGCGGGAGTCTGGTCGTCTTTATAATAGTCCCCAGTCAAAGACATTCGTCCAATTAGGTCAAACACCCCCCCATTCTGTTTTAGTTTCATTCCATTAGGAAAGAAAATATACGGACCTATCGAATTGCCCGTTCCCAGATAGGTAAGTTTCTTGGGAAGCACATTGAAATAATTCCTGACCCTGTTAATATCCTGTGGGATCCCATTCTGGAACACAGCTTTCCATCCGCCAAAATTCTTAACCTTGTCAAGGATGAATTTCGGGGTTTCATCTTTCCATCTGGAATAATTGAGTAGATCTCTTTTCACCTTAATCGCCATGTTCAAACCCTCCAATAAAAACAGGTAAATGATGGGATATTTCGAAAAGAAACCAAGAGATATTCTCTATGTGTCTCTAATACTCAGTAAGTCGTAGGAACAACCCAAAAGGTTGCAAAAAAATAATTACCGTTGATGACGAGGATTTTCCCCAAAGCAGTAGCCACAAAACCTGTGTTGCTCCACATGCTTAGGCTATCAGTGGCTAGAATTTCCATGCCTAACCTGCCCTCTTCCCCTTGGGCCGCAGACCCCTCTTTTCCAGCTCCTTTACCTGCCGTAAGGCACTGACCATACAAAAATTATGAATAAACGGCACCGAAGATCTAGGAGAAAAAACTAGGAATGATGACCGAGGGGAGAGGCAGAGTAATTTAGGGATTGGGTGATGAGGAAGGCGGACAAGCAATCACGGAACAACTGGATCAAGCCCCGCACGCGCATAGCGGTCCCCCGACAATCCGGCATGTTTCGCATAGGCGAGGGCATCGACTTTGGATAGAGACTCAATGCCCGCTCCGGGGATCAATCCGTTGAGTGTGCGTTTCGCCCATCGTGACTGCGACCCGCCTTCACCCGCTAAAAAATACGCGCCTCGTTGGGTCTGATATAGCCGCGTGTCGTCCCATTTGTTATCGGGTTTGGGAAAGGGGCTCGGCAAGGTCACAATCAAATGTCTCGTGTGGGAGCGATAGGTTTTGCCGTTGATCACTTTTGTCATAGTGGCTGTGGCTCCTTTGGCGTACAAGCTCTGCGGCCATTCATGAAACAACAATACGCTTGCAAGGTCCAATGGCGAGATGAAGCCACAAAAATAGAAGGGAGTGATCGCTCACTCCCTTCTATCGGGCATCCCACTAAGACCTCATTTAATGATAGCCATCAGGGGCATTCTTAATTCTACCGATTCCCCCAAAGACGTTTTAACCTCGTATAACCACCAGACTTCTCGCCATAGCTATGATTATGATAGCGTTGAAACCCGGTCATTTCTTTGAGTGTGTCATGCTTGAGCACCATTGGAGAAGCATACTCTTCTTTGGATTGTTTGGTTTGCATAAGTCCAACCTCCGTAATTTTGAGATGAAATAATATGAAGACGTTCTCATTTCTCTACAAGCTAAAAACGTCTTTACTTAGGAATAGGAATAGCAAAGATTATTCCATCCCCTTCATCAAGGATGGTTCTCCCCACTTGTTGTGAAATACTGAATGGTGTTGCACCTCTTTGTAGTGGAAGGGTGAGGCCATGCGGATAGGCCTTCCTCAGGTGTAAACTTTTCCAACCAGAGGCCCCAACCTGGTTGAAGGTTTAATAGGAATTTGAGGAAACGAAAAAAAAGGATAGAAAAGATCTCGAAAAAGGTATGAAAATTCTGGACGGTTGGAAATGATAATAGAGGGTTCCCCGGGGTGTTCCACAAGTCCCTATCGATGACCATGCGCTATGCCCATCTCTCACCAGCGCACAAAGCTCATGCGGTGTGCTCACTTGACAAAAACTTAACAATTAGGGCTAAAACCACAGGTTAAAGAGAACACTCGAGAGGGGAGAAAGAGCAGTGATGGATTGTAAGTGGTTGATAGAAAAGAGGAAAGGCAATGGTGCCGAAGGCGGGATTTGAACCCGCACACCCCGGAGGGCGCCAGACCCTGAATCTGGAAAAACACGATTCCTTAGCATTTCTTAGTTTTCCGTAGAATTCAAATATGCCAGTTTTTATAGGCATATTCTCGTTTTTAGTATTCCTTTGAATTCCGTGACATGTTATTCTGGTGATTGCTAGGTGATTGCTAGTAATTTTTGGGAGGGCGCCAGACATGCCTACAAAATTCACTAAGACTTTCATTGATTCAATTGTATCGACAGCCAAAGACCAATTGGTTTGGGATAGCGGGATTGCTGGTTTTGGGTTGAAAACCACCCCCACGGGTCGGAAGGTCTTTGTGTTGCAACACCACCGCAGTGGGCGCAAGACTCCGGCTCGGCGCTATACGATTGGTGCATACGGACAACTGACACTCGATCAGGCGCGCAAGGAAGCGATCCGGCTCAACGGGAAGATTGCGAGTGGAGTGGATCCAGCTGAAACACGAAAGGCCCAGGCAAGGGCTGCTGTTTCCTTGAGGCAATTTTCCGAACGGTACATGAGTGAGTATGCCGTCCCTCACAAAAAAACGTCCTCCGTCCAAGAAGATCGCCGTAACTTGGACAACCATATTTTGCCAGCCCTCGGATCGAAAGCCCTCGGAAAAATCACAAGAGGCGATATCAGTAAATTGCACCATGCTTTGCGCAAGACTCCTATCGCGGCCAATAGGGTCATCGCTTTGTTCGTGACGATGATGAATTTGGCCGAACGGTGGGAGTTGCGGCCTGATGGCTCGAATCCGTGCCGACATATACAACGGTACAAGGAAGTGGCTCGTGAGCGATTTTTGAGCGGAGAAGAGTTGGGAAGGCTTGGGAAGGTGTTGGCGCAAGTTGAAGGTGAAAAGACGCATGGGCCGTTTATTATTGCCCTGTTTCGCTTGCTCATATTTACGGGTTCCAGACTTAGTGAGGTTCGTCTATTGAAATGGGAGTATGTTGATTTAAAGGAACGGCGATTGAATTTGCCAGATTCTAAAACTGGCAAGAAGGTGATTACCCTCAATGCCCCGGCTGTGGCTGTCCTTGATCAGTTGCCACGGATTGAGGGGAATCCGTATGTGTGTTGTGGAAACAGGGCAGGGCGTCCATTGAGGACGGTGCATAATGCTTGGCGGCATATTCGAGGACTGGCGAAGCTCGACGATGTGAGAATTCATGACTTGAGACATAGTTTTGCTTCTGTAGCGGCGGGGTCGGGTATGGGATTGCCGATTATCGGATCGTTGTTGGGGCACCGCCAGGCGGAAACGACTAAGAGGTATTCGCATTTACATCAAGACCCACTTCGAGAAGCGAGTGAGGTGATCGCTCAACGAATTAAGGACGCGATGGAGCCAGAAGGCGTGAAGGCCGATGTCGTTCCATTAAAAACTCAGAGAAGGGGGGGCGGCGGCCAAGGCTGACGTTCGCGAGGCCTGCTTTGATTTCTAGATAACGATAGAATGCGGTTCCGCTATCGTCTTGACAATTTCAGGATGTCGTTTTAATATCCTCATTAAGATTTCGAAAATTTAACTCTCAGGTACCGAAGGGGCCTGCGGACTTCAGGGAATCATTCCTTGAGGGCCGCAGGCCCTTTTTTTTTGGCCCAAGGAGGGGGCGGGGCATGGAAATTTTACGGCGGAAGCAGGCGGCGGCGTATTTAAACATATCGCCGTCGACGATGGCGAAATGGGCCATGACGGGGGGCGGCCCCCGGTTTTCAAAATTGGGCCCCCGGCTTACGGGATATTCGCGAAGTGATTTGGACTCTTGGCTCGAAAGTACCCGACGACAATCCACAAGCGAGGCAGGGGCATGAACCGAGACGCCATTAAAGGACGGGTGACCATAACAGATGTTCTTCGACATTACGGTTCAACTTGTGATGATTCGGGCAAGAAGTGGTCGTGCATCTTTCCAGAGCGTCACACCAATGGGGATGCGAACCCCAGCGTCACTATAAACAGCGGCCTGGCCAATTGTTGGTCGCAATCATGCTTCAAGAGCGCGGACATTTTCGGAATTGTTGGGGCGAAAGAGGGGTTGGCGAAATTCCCTCAGCAGATGGAGAGGGTGGTGGAACTATTTCACTTGCCCATTGCTGAAGTGGGCGGTACTTCAAAAAGGCGATCCGTCTCGATCTTACGGACTCATCGCTGGGTGGATGCAGATGGGCAAGAGTTCTATCACCACAAAGTGGGGCCCAAAAAATGGATTTGGGCGAAAGATTGTGCGGGAACCCAGTGGGGCATCAAAGGTCACGCCAAACCCGATCTCTACCAACGCGAGGCTGTGCTCCGGTCCGATACGATATTGATCTGTGAAGGCGAAAAAGACGCCGAGGCTGTTCAATCCCTGTTAGATGATTTGCATCTGCCAATTATCGCAACAACCACACCCTGTGGGGCGGGCGACGTCAAGCTTTCATACTTGAAAGCCTTGTTCGGCAAGACCCTGGTCTATTGTTCTGGCGACAACGATCCACCTGGAGAGAAGTTTGCCAAAGATTGTGCCAAGCAACTCACCAAGCACAAAACCCCAGCAGCGATTTTGTTTCCTCCTACCGAGAACGATTGGGCGGAATGGATCTCCCAAGGCGGGACAGCGCGGGAACTAAAAGGGTTGCTGGAAGCCGCAGAGCCATATCACCCTACTCCTGAAGAGCTAACTGAAGACACCGAGGGGGGCGAAAAAGGAGCAGCCAAAAAGAAAAAAGACGCCAAAAAACTCGGCTTCACCCGCATGATGGCGGAGCACATCCGCCGGGAGCACTTCTTTGCACAGGATGCAGGGCGCTTGCTCTATGCCTTTAAACATGGCTGTTATCAACCAATTGGCAAACTCGTCATCGAGCAAGCCTTTCTGAAGGCCTGCGAAACCTTGAAGTTGAGTGACAGGTGGTCAATCCGGCAGGCGCGTGAAATTGTCACTTATATCCAAACGAGCGCCGCCATGCTATGGGATGCGCCGCCCTTAGACACGCTCAACGTCGCCAACGGGTTGTTAGACGTTTCGACAAAAACCCTGAAGCCGCACAGTCCGGAGTTTTTGTCGGCGGTTCAACTGCCGGTGACCTTTGATCCTGCCGCCACCTGCCCGGCATGGGATCAATTCATTACGGAAGTTTTCCCTGAAGATGCCCAAGCCCTTGGCTACGAACTTCCGGCCTACCTCATGTTGCCGGACAACTCACAGCAGAAAGCCATGTTGTTGATCGGCGAGGGGTCAAATGGTAAAAGCACGTTTCTCCGCGCGGTCAGTCGTTTCCTGGGGAAACAGAACACCTGTGCCGTAAGCTTACACAGACTTGAAGAAGATAAGTTTGCCGTCCAGCGGTTAATTGGCAAGCTCGCTTGTATCGTCCCAGATCTTCCTTCTGAGCATTTGTCGGGTTCGTCGGTCTTTAAGGCCATCACCGGGAGCGATGATCTTGAGGCAGAGCGAAAATTTGCGGACAGCTTCTTGTTCACGCCCATCACGCGGCTCATTTTTAGCGCGAATCATTTTCCGCAATCAAAGGATTCCAGTCAGGCATTCTTCAGACGTTGGGTCGTGATTCCGTTTCACAACACCATTGCTCCAGGGAAACAAATCACCCGCGAGGTCTTGGACGCGAGGCTGACCGCCCCTCCCGAATTGAGCGGCGTGCTCAACAAGTGCCTAGAGGGTTTGGCAGCGATGCAGACTCGTGGGGGCTTTACTCAGAGTGAAACCCTTCAGGAAGCCCTTCGGGAATTTCGTGACCAGACGGATCCCCTCGCTACCTGGCTGGATCAACATACGGTGCTCAATCCTGAGTCCTTTACCACCAAGAAGGATCTCCTCATCAAATTTAACGCGGAATCCCAAGAGGCCGGTCGTCCGCCGATTACAGCTCACACGTTCACTAAAGGCCTGACACGATTACGCCCATCTATCAAGGAAGCTCAGAAAACCATTGGTGGGAAAATTGAACGCATCCTTCCGGGGTTGAGCTTCAGAACTCTGGCGGCCAGTTCACAGGTTTCACAACTTTCACAGGTTTCTTCCTATTTACCTATCGCGGGGGAATCTGCAGAAGAAGTGAAAGGGGGAGAGGAGAGTGAAGAGATAGAGAATAACTTAAAAAGGGAAAAAGTCGTGAAACCTGTGAAAGTCGTGAATCAGGAGGTGTTCGATTTATGTTGATTGAAGCCCAATCTTCCATAACCATTCGCCTGCCTGATGGCCCCCGGCAGTTGTCGCCCGGCGATCGGGTCGAGCTTCCTGAAGACAAGGGCCGCAAACTCCTGGACTTGGCCCAAGACAAGGTCCGCATGGTTTCGATACCAGCCTTTACTCCTGGGGATCGAGTCGCCTATCGAACCCCTCACCCCATCCGCTCGGGCACAGATTATGATTGGAGCGAGCATATCGGCATCGTGGAATTGATTGATCACAACCAAGAAATGATCCTGGTCATTCCTGAATCGGCAGACCAACCCTGGCGATGGATCGCTGAATGTTATGTGAGCGAGGCCTCTCAATGATTGACCAATATTTCGCATTCCGCCATCTGGCTGGCGGAGAACCCCCGGCCCGACCTCGGGTTTACGGTCTCCTTGGCAAGGTCGGGCCGGGGCTTTTTAAATTTTTCGACACAATGAAAGGAACAGGTGATGAACATGAAAGACAAAGAATTCGAAAGTTTCCAGCGAGGCTATGCCGAGGCTATTGACGTTTGGCAGATTTTCCATCAAGCCGGCCTTCCCCCGGCGGAGGCTGAGCGAGTCACTGAGCAGGCTTGGCGGGAAGGCTTGTCCCCCTCGGTGACCGCGTTTCGTTTGAATCTCGATGCCTCATATGTGCATTCTTTGAGGCCTCAATCCGTGGCCAGCCAGCCCATATCCGCACGACACGAGACGCAGCCAATCTCCAGCGGCCCCGCACCCCCTGCAGCTAGCCCCCAATCAAGTGATATTTTTTCGCCGGATTTTGGCGAGAAACTTTTTGCGAAGCGAGCGCGAAAAATGTCCGGGGAGGTCTCCCATGCCTCTTAATTTGGAAAAATTAGAACGCCTGGTTGAGCAGCACGACCAAAGGTTTGCTTCCCTGGCTGATTTAACAGATCGCCGCGAACGGGCCCGCCTCGCGTTTCGACGACAGGAATTTCATGTCGGGCGAATTGACCAAGATGAAAAACGGGGCTATCGGATTAGGGCCGATGCGTCGAGCCAGCGACTCTTTGAAGCTCATCAGAAGTCAATTGCCTCGGAAAGGCGCAAGCTCGAAACACTAAAAAATGAGTGGGAGCGGCTTTCATTGGAGCATGATCGGCTCGGTCTAGACGCCAGGGCATTAGGACAATTGTTAAATCACCTGAGGCGGTACGCCGAGCAACCGGACACCAGAGAGCGTCGGGTGGCTGGAGCGCCTACCCTGTAAGTTGGGTTTTTAAAAAAAGGAGGGAAAATGGAGATCGTTAAAAAAATAAAAAGTCTCTTGGCCAAAGCCACTGACGAAATCGAGACCGTACGCGGACAGATTTCTGCACTAAAAAAGGAACACCGTGACCTGGAGTGTCGGCCTTCCACGAAGGAAGAAATTACTGCGCGAATTCAGGAGGGTGTTGAAGGGCTGGCAGCTCGCTATCAAAACGAACATTTATCGAAAATGCCGATTGTCAATGGCAGGGCCCAACCAAATCATCTTGCCCACAGCTTCCCGCGAAGGGAGCGGGCTCTGCCAGAATTTTTCTGCTGGCTTTGGCCAGAGCAAGTCGCGGAGAAAATGACCGAGGCCGCGCAAACGTTTGCCAGCACCCTGCCGGGAGGGCTTGCGTCGGAAGAGCGCAACGAGCAGCTTGCCTTGATCGAGACAAAGCTGGCGGAGCTTGAACGACGCGAAGAGCGATTGATTTTAGAGAGCGAGGCCGCGGGGATGCGAATCGCGCGGCGGGCTGATGCCACTCCAAGTGTTGTACTGGGAGAAAGGTAATGCCCTGTCCTTTTTGCCGTGGCGACCTGGGCTTACACGATTTGGTAGGTGGCATAGCCACATGCAGCGCTGGCCACACGTTCCATTGGTTTTGCAGGCGATGCGGTCCTGTGTGTGATCCATGGCCGCGGCGTGTTCAAGCAGTCAGGCAGAGCCTAGAGGAGGTAGTACGTATAACAATGTAGGTTCTTTCCAGGGATTTCCTACTGCGGGTGCCGCGCAAGCGCAGTGCTTAAGCGTACGTAGAATTTTTTCGGGCTTTACAGTCACCGGTTATACGAAGGAGAAAACAATATGGTTCACATTCAGGAATGGCTCAGCGGAGCACAGCTTGCCCGACGCATGAATTGCTCACGGGCAGCGGTTTGTTATGCGTACAAAGCTGGGCTCATAGAACGCCGCTTTGACAAGAAATATCCATGGCCTTTAGCTCAAGAACAATATTTGGAGCGAGTGGATGTAGGCCAGCAACGGCCCTTTCGCATGAGCTGGCGATGAAAAAACCAACGACGGTTGAAAAATGGCAAGCGAGCCGCGCCAGGCGGGAAGCGGCTCTAGCAACCAAAGCCGAATTAGAACTTCAAGAAAAACAAGGCCGGCTGATTTCGAAAGAATTGGTGGAGAGCCAATCCTTTACGATCTACCGAACGGTTCGAGACCAATTGCAAAACATCCCCGCGCAATTGTGCCATAGTTTGGCAGGGCAAACGGACGCTGAGATTATTCGAGAGAGCCTTGAGGACAAGATTCGAGCCATTCTAGAGCAGTTGGCGCGTTCGGTCCCCAACCAGTTAGCTAAGCCGGAGCGGCGCCCACGATCTGCCATACGAACACCGGCAAGCAGGTCGCAAAATTTAGGAGGAGATTAGGTGGCATCGACCGGTTAGACGCATCTTGAGTACTCCCAATTCTGACTGGTTTCGGCCAAAAGCGGACCTTCAGAGCAAGGTCCGAGAATATTTCAGCATGGGTAATGTCTTCGCATTAACTATTCCATTGCAGGGTACAAGCATCCGCCCCCCTTGCGTTGCCAAATTTTCCCGTCAATAGGGGATAAACTCAGCGCAATTAGCACCATTCCCACTATGTGGTGAAATCACCCTCGCTGTACTTTTCTACGAAGGAGGTATAGCCTAATAAAAAAGGAGTAATGGTGCCATCCCAAATCTGCACATGAATCTACAATTCTTATCGAAAATGAAATACTATGTTCCGGTCATCCTTTTGGCCTTTGTAGTTTGCGGAGTCGGCGGTTTGTATTGCCCCATGCCAGCCTCCGCCAACGATATACATCACTCTCATCCAACTTCTCACCATTCCTCTTCTTCTCAACCAACGGGAGACTGTCCCGACCAATTGACCACGTCTGCGGGAATTTTTGAAAAAGATGATGTCTCTGTTGGCTTTGTATCCGCAACGCCTGCTTCATGGCTACGTGACATTTCTAGCTTCAGTCAATTCAAGTTTCTATGGGATGCAAGGACACCCAACTCCACCACCTATCCTCTTCTGTTTCTGCTCTTCTCTGTTTTTCTAAATTGAGCTTCCCGAACAGTTAGACGGTCAAAGGTTCCGGATAGCCACCCGCGTATCCAAGCTCATGTTGCCTGTTCCCCTCATCATGTTAGAGGGGCATCATGCAAGTATTTCAGCTTCAACGTTAGTCATTTGGCAGTGATGTAATTGGGGTTGATACCTATCAGCTCCCTGCTCGCAGTCGCCTCAAATCCACGAGTGCTCACGCTAGTAAGGAGCGTAGGAAAAAGGAGGTCAGAAAAGTCACCCGAGAGTCAGACGGCATCACTCAGAGTACATCATCAAAAGGAACAGAACCATGGATTGCCAGAATCACAAGATAACGCGGCGTGCATTGCTAGAACGTATCGGAAGGATAGGCCTCATGGCGACCCTCACTCCTCTCATTCCTTCCTATGTTTGGGCAAGGACAGCGATCAATGGGGCCACATCTCCTTCACCGTTGAAGGGGAATTCCATTGATCTCACGATTGGCGAGAGTCCGTTTCAAATTGGAGAACAACTGAGAATGGCGAAAACCATCAATGGCACCGTACCCGGCCCTTTGCTCCGCCTGCAGGAAGGCCAAACCATCACCTTCAACGTCATCAATCACTTGAAGGAAGATACCTCAATTCATTGGCATGGATTGATTCTTCCGCCAGATATGGATGGCGTGCCGGGGGTCAGCTTCGCTGGCATCAAGCCGGCCTCAACCTTTACCTACCGCTACCCGATTCGGCAGAGCGGCACCTACTGGTACCACAGCCATTCCGGAGGGCAGGAGCAATTAGGAGTCTATGGGCCAATCATCATCGATCCGATAGAGCCAGAACCGTGTCAGTATACCCGTGAATATGTGGTGGTGCTCTCGGATTGGACCTTCGAGTCACCGGAAGTGCTTTTTGCGAATCTCAAAAAAATGCCCAGCTACTATAACTATCAGAAGCGTGCCGCTCGTGAATTCTTTACTGACATAGGACAAAAAGATTTGTGGTCCACACTACAGAGTTATTTGATGTGGGACAGGATGCGGATGGACCCGACCGACTTCGCTGACGTCAGCGGCTACGCGTATACCTATTTGATGAACGGCTTGTCGCCCGAAAGTAATTGGACGGGGCGTTTTCGTCCAGGCGACAAGGTCAGGTTGCGTTTCATCAATGCCGGCGCGATGACCTTCTTTGACGTGCGCCTGCCTGATCTCAGCATGACCGTCGTACAGGCAGATGGTCAAAACGTACAGCCCGTCGTGGTGGACGAATTTCGCATCGGACCGGCGGAAACCTACGACGTGATCGTCAATCCTACGGAGGATCGCGCCTACACCATATTTGCTGAGACGATGGACCGAAGTGGATACGCACGCGGCACGTTGGCTCCGCGCCCAGGTATGAGTTCTCCGCTTCCCGAACGTCGTCCAAGGCCGCTCCGCACGATGAGGGATATGGGCATGAGCATGGAAGGGATGAACATGACTGGCATGGACATGGAACGTACGGACGAGCCATCTCGTAAAAGCCAAACCTCCTCGACACACGAGGGCATGAAAATGCTCGGGAACCCGGACACAGGACAGATTCACGAAATGAACAAGATGTCGAATACGTCGATAGATGATTCATCTCATTCAACTATTCCTGGCGTTGAACCTGTTAGGCATGGTCCTGACCATCATGGGACTGGCAACCAAGCTGTGGCGGAGTATTCACAGAATCACAGTGGAGTTCCCGGGAGAGGGCTGGAAAATAATGACCGGCGGGTGTTGGTCTATACCGATTTGAAGAGCCTTACGCCCTATCCCGACCAACGGGAGCCGGAGCGTGAAATCGCACTTCACCTCACCGGCCACATGGAACGCTATATGTGGTCATTTGACGGGAAGAAGTTTTCAGAAGCCAAAGATCCCATTCAATTTCGGTTTGGCGAGCGTCTGCGCCTGACCTTCGTGAACGACACGATGATGGAACATCCCCTACATCTTCACGGCATGTGGATGCACCTTGAGAATGGCACAGGTGCTTACCTGCCACGTAAGCACACCGTGATCGTCAAGCCGGCGGAACGACTCTCCGTGGCCATCACCGCTGATGCACCAGGACGGTGGGCGTTTCACTGCCATTTGCTCTTTCATATGGAGGCGGGGATGTTCCGAATCGTCGAGGTCACTGATCAAGAGCCGGAGAGACAATCATGAACGCGTCTCATCGAGTCGTTTTTTTACTGGTCGTAATAAATTTCCTGGTTATGGGCCTCAATGCAGTGAGTGCATCCACAGGAAAGGGGGACGTCATGCCAAACGTCGCCCCCCAGTCTGATTGGCCCAGTCCGGTCGAGGATCAGCAAAACCACTTCTTTATTCTCGCCGACGTCCTGGAATATCGTCCGAAGATAGGTGGATCAGGAAGTGGTAACGATTACAGGTGGGACATCGAAGGCTGGTATGGCGGAGACTATAATCGCCTCTGGTTTAAAACTGAAGGACAGCAGAACAGCGCATTTAAAGCCGACTACGACGTGGATTCTCAGCTACTCTATGGACGGTTCCTTCAACAGTATTATGATCTTCAGGTCGGTGGTCGTCTTGAAACGCAGTCCTTCCGTGATCGTAATGTGACGCGTGGGCTGGCGGTAATCGGACTACAGGGACTAGTGCCCTATAACTACGAAGTTGAGACCGCCCTTTTTGTGAGTCATCGCGGCCACGTGTCCGCTCGCTTAACGACGACCAAAGACCTATCCTTGAGTCAGCAACTGATCCTGCAACTTCGCTTTGAAACCAATGCTGCTATACAACGCGTCAAAAAATTCACAACCGGTTCTGGGCTCAACAACGTGGAAGGGGGCGCACGTCTGCGCTATGAATTTCGGCGCGAACTCGCCCCCTACGTGGGAGTTTCCCTGGATAGAAGTTTTGGCGAGACCGCGACCCTCGTTCGGCAAGAAAACGGAGACACGAGTCAAATTCGATTTGTAGTGGGAGTGCGAATATGGTTCTAAATTATGCAAGCGGGTTGGGATTGTAAATTTTAAGCACAGGTATTCCTTTTGGACCGCAGAAGACCGCGCCCACTTATAGATATTCAAAGGTCCGCTTTGGGTCGAATAGCGAACATTTCCCCCCACGATCATAATTATGCCCCACTACATAAGGAGGGCTATAATTATGGTTTCTTTACCTCAAACAGTACCAGCGTCCACGCCTTGGAACAAAGGCCAACTCATTGGGCAAAAACCGCCCTTGAAACTCCGTGAGATCTGGGCGATCCGCATCAGATTGCAGCTTAAGAAAAATCTCCGAGAGTTGGCCATGTTTAACCTGGCCATCGACAGTAAATTACGGAGTTGCGACCTTGTTCATCTCAGAGTACGAGATGTCTATCATGGCCATGGGATTGCTCCGAGAGCCATGGTACTGCAGCAGAAAACACACCAGCCGGTTCAATTTGAAATCACGGAACAAACCAGAGAGACTCTCACCAACTGGATCGACCACCATCATTTCCGTCCAGACGACTACTTGTTTCCGAGTCGCATCAATCGTGCTCATCACCTTTCCACTCGACAATATGCCCGGATCGTCCACAAGTGGGTCGAGATGATTGGCCTCAATACCTCACTTTATGGCACGCATTCATTGCGAAGAACCAAAGCCACGCTCATCTACCGACGAACGAAAAATCTCCGAGCCGTGCAGCTCCTGTTAGGCCACACCAAACTTGAAAGCACCGTTCGTTATCTGGGGATCGAAGTGGATGATGCGCTAGAGATGGCAGAACAGACCGAGGTTTGAACAAAAAGGACGACTAGCGGCCTTGGAAACAAGGTCGCTATCCGGCCAAAAGCGGACAGATTACCGTTCGAGGTCGTCCAATACCATCTGTGTGAATCGATAATGCATTTCATCCCAAAACTGGGAGTAATATTGAGATTCAAAAGCCGGAGATTTTCGAGCCTTCTGCACAGCCTCTGTAATCCTGCCATCTTCAATACCACCCATGTTCAACTCTTTGGCTGCTTCGATTCGTGCTTGTAGTGTAGCCGTATCGGATGCGGCTATTGTTCGATAAAACTGCGCTCGGTGTGTGTGTGTTCGTCCCGGACCATCAGGCAGCGATATAATTAAATGGAAAAATGTCCTAAACACGCCAACATGTAAGTTGGGAAACATTGAGCCAAAGTAGCCTTGATCGGCCTGTTGTGAGGCACTCCGAGATAAATCAGGAAAAGGAAAATCGGGATATGTCTCTTGAAAATCTTTTTCCTGATACTTAAGTGCCATGAATTTTCCATCAATGTGATCGATACAAGTCTTCTTCCCATCTTGGGTTAACCGAGGGACTTCCTCCGACTGGTCATAGATGTTATGGGCAAACGACTCATGGAGGACATTAATGCCCCAATTTTCATAATGGGTCTTCCAGTTGGTAGCAAGATTTTCGGGATGTAGCATGGGTAGTCCTTCTGCATTGCGTGTGATATCCAGATCGTCGATATCCCAATTCGCGAAGGCTCGGTTCAAGGGGGCAGCATAGTCATCGAATGATTCAGCTTTTCCGTTGATGTTGACGAATATCACGGGGCCCCAGATTTTTGTGCAAACTTCCAGTAAATCTCTGGGTCTCTCACCTAACCCTGAGAGGTCTTGACCTTCCCATGTGCCATTCCAGACAGCCACATTAACGAGTTTTCCGTTTAAATCGTACGTCCATCCATGATAGGGCGTCCGGATTTCCGAAACCTGGGACAGAGGTTCTATGACAGCTAAACACCCATCATAAGGAACAATATTATGGAACACCCTAACGTTACCCTGATGATCGCGCAGTATCATCAGGGGTATCCCGGCTACTTCAACGGGTCTCACATCTCCGATGTTTGGCACGAATTGGATAAAGTCCAAGGCAACCCAGTTCGTCAGGAATATTTTCTCCACTTCCAGTTGATAAAACGTCTCCGATGTAAAGGCGACGTTGGGTAATGTGCGAGCCTGTTTAATTGGTGCACGACACCGCGCTCGTTGCTCATGGCTCATTAATTCATCAATCTTCATATGTTCCCCTGATAGGTGCGTCATAATTTTGCCTCTACCGACTGTGAACGATCGGGCAATACTTCCCTTTTTGATTAGTGTTTGACCTCACCATGGCTACCCTGACGCAGGTTGATGACTGTACCACTCTCATTCACTTCGATTGTGACAACCTCGCCCTCATCGATGCGTTTGGTCTTAATCGCTAACCGTTCCAACGGAAATGTTTTTTCTCCCTCAATGGTTTCCAGTTTAATTTTTTTCTCCATTCTGTTCAGATATATCAACTTCCCCGTGTAGAAGTGATGATGGCCCTCTTTACCCTTCAGATGAGCTTCAATAATACTATTGTTCTCGTCCATGATGATCGTGACTTCATCCCCAACCTTATAAGCGGGTTGTCCTTGTTGGGTCGCGCTGTTCTGATTGAGGTCCAAGATGCTTTTGGCAGTCCTCACTTTCACGAAATCCCCACGGACCTCCTCGACCACGCCGCTCACCTTCCGATGTCCTTCACTGAGCGTGTCAGCCTGTCCAATTCCAGTTAAGATAAAAAACATGCCAATGAACATGAATGATGCCATGATGTGGAGATGAATTTTCTGGTTCATGATGTCCCCCTTTTGATTAGAATGAAGGTAAACTTACGTGAGATTGGTTTTTGAAAAGCTGAGAATAATCATCTTTAGCCTCCATGAAAGAGCGATAACACCATTCGCTTTACATGTGCAGGCAGATGATCATAATTTTTAAACTCTTTGTATTTGTCTAATTTCACTGCTTGAGGTAACTCTTCATACGCCTTCATCACAGCAGGAAATCCCTGCTTCACGGCTGCTCGTACTTGAGGCTCCACCGCATCGTAGAGATCATTGTAGAAATCCGCTCCTAGTTGCAGGTGCTTTGGATCAAGGCTCAGTGAATGCGCAGTAATCGCATATTTTGTCTTCAATGCGACCAATTTATTTAAAATCAGTCGAGAACCCACATAGTTCGAGTCATCAAGCCATTTTTTATCTGTAATCGAACCCACTTCATAGAGGTCCGCCGAGTACACTACTTTCTCTTTTGGAAGATGGACAATGGTGGTGGCCACACCATCCCCGGCTCCGTAGTGGTGAAGCTCAACCTCAGTGCCTCCCATCGAAATGGAAGCCGTCGTATCAAAGGGGTGATGAACTTTTTGAGGAGCGAGCCCCAACTCATCCAACCGAAAAACTGATTGGGTACTCCTTTGCGCATAAATTTCTGTATTGGGAAACACTTCTGTTCCCCCGACATGATCATAGTGTTCATGACTCAACACAATGTGACTAACCGGCAACTTTGTCAGCTTGGCAATTTCAGTCTTTAAGATGTCCGCTCGTACAGCGTTAGCGGGGTCGGTAATGAGGACTCCCTTATCACCGATCACAGCCAGCGAGTGGTAATAATGTATGAAGATGCTGTACACATTGGCAGAAATTTTTTGAACGTTCGCGTCCTGTCCATAGCTTGGGCTTGCTGAGATCAATAGGGATGCTAGTAGTACAGTGTTAAGGAATGGTTTCATGACGTTTTGGGGGACGAATTTTGGATGAGTGGCATTCACTCTAAAATTGAACATGATTTGCTCCTTTCATTGAAGATGGGTAGCACCCCTCAGCAAATGTCTTTCACTCTATATCCCACCATGATAGAATTAGTAAAATGAATAATTTATATACTAACTATTAGCAGAACTAATACTATGAACATTGACCTCAATCTCCTCGCCGTCTTTCAAGCCATTTACCGTGAACGGAAGCTGACTCAGGCCGCCACGGTACTTGGGCTAACGCAATCCGCCGTCAGCCAGGCACTAGGAAGATTGCGGGTGCACTTTGGGGATGAATTGTTTTTCCGGATACCGAGTGGGGTGGAGCCAACAGCGCGAGCCCATCGCGTTGCCGTCCATACAGCAGCAGCGTTAAATGCGGTTGAGCAAGCTCTTCAAGTGGTAAAAGGGTTTGAGCCGAAGGTGTCCGAAGAATGTATTAGCATTGGGATGTCTGATATCGATGTGGTGTTTCTTGGGCCAAAACTGGTCAACCATTTCCAATCCCATGCCCCGAACATACAACTAAAAATGGTTCCTATTGAACCTGAAAATTATGTAGAACAGCTCGATCGCGGAGAAATTCATATTGCGATCAATGTGGTGGAGAAAGCATTGCCCAAGCGGTTTTCGACGGCGACGCTTTTTTCGGATGAGTTTGTCGTCATTTCAAGAGAACACCATCCCCGCATTAAAAACACGCTGACACTGAAAGATTTATTACGCCTATCTCATGTCAAAATCGAGAAGTACGACAAAGAGACAATCGAGCCCATCTTTGCTCAAAAGGGTGTCACACGAAAAGTGGCCTTTATCGTGAACCACATTCTGGGAGTCCCTTTTGTGGTGAAGCAAACTGATCTCATCGCCACCGTGCCGCTGTCGTTGATGGAATACTACAAAGATCTCAAGGGGCTAAAAGTTTACAATTTCCCGGTCAAGACCTCATCCGTGCCCGTGTCCCTCATTTGGCACCAACGAATACAAGGCAATGAGGCCTACGAATGGATGATCAAGGAAATCAAAACGGTGTGTGGGAAGATTACGATTAGTCAAAAACAAATTCTGGTTGACCCAAGAAAACCCATCGTGGCCTGAATCTGACGGAACCCAAATGTCCGCTTTGGGTTGTGAGTTCAATTGATCAACGCAACACTGTATCTTACCTTCTAGAGATGGAGTGTGACGATGAAACACCGAACTCGCATCTATTTTAGTCCTGCACAACGAGCCGACATTTGGGATCGCTGGCAGCGTGGCGAATCCATGA
>JAJDBE010000285.1 GCA_029261515.1 Nitrospinaceae bacterium
GCGCGCCGCCAACACCGGGATCAGCGGCGTCATCGACCCGACCGGTCGCATCCGCCAAACCACACCGTTATTCGAAAAAGCTCTGGTTCAAGCGGAGATTCTACCCAATCCGAATCCCGGCACGTTCTACTCCCAAAACGGCGACTGGTTTTGTTGCCTGTGCCTGGTTCTGGTTGCCATCGTGGGTTTCATAGCCCGCCGCCAGTCGGTTAGCCGCGCTTGAACCTCCAGCGCAGGGCCAAAAGGAACAGGGCAAGAAACGCCACGCTAAAAATGGACTGCAACGCAGTCGCAAAATGAATCAAAACCGCGTCGTCGGAAATTTTTACACAAATGAAATCCTGGCCGGTTTTAAACCACGCACTGAATGGACGCACCACCTGCTGGACGGCAAACTTAAACGGTTTGCTCTCCGCACACGCCTCTTTACCCTCGGAGTCCATATGATTGTAAGAAACGACGTCGTAGAAAACCCCAGAGAGGAGGGTGAGCAACACCAGCCCTATCAAAGGCCGCCCAGAACTCCGGCCGTAATTGGAAGTCTTCTCGTACATCCAGGAAACGGAAAAATCCCAAACAGCGGCGCCCACCCCCATGGAAACTCTCTTCCGTATTGCCGACCGGGCGATTTTAAATCTTTTTCTAAATTTTTTACGTTGTTCTCTTTTAGACAGCTTTTTTATCAAGCCAAAGGTTGTAACCCTTCGTTTCAGTTTTTTAAGTTGCCTCGGCAAGGATTTCTTAATCAATTTTTTACGTTGCTCGCGCAGGCTTTGTTGTTCCAGCTCATAGAACATGCCTTCCTCGCGGCGGGCGCGGGCGTTTTCCATCGCCAGTTTCAACGTGCGGTAGGCGCGCTCCGCTCCATGGGATTCTGTATCTTGAAAATTGGCACCCTTGAAATTCGTGTCCTGGTGCAGTTGGCTATTGTGAAAACTTGGCGCTTGTTGAAAGGCACAACGGGAAAAGACGGTTGTGTCTAGGAAATGGCGGTTGTTGAATATGGTCTCCCCTTTGAACGTAGCGTCCGTGAAGGAAATCCGACCGGAGAAAAAAGCGACGCTGTTTTCCTCCTCGTCCGGTAGATTTGAACGGGCTGAAAAATTGGCCTTTCCTTTAAATTTGGCGTTGTCGAAACTGGCCGACCTTTTAAATTTAGCTCTGGCAAAACTGGCCAATCCTTCAAATCGGGCGTTAGCGAACCTGGCTTGCTTTTCAAATGTGACGCTGGCAAAATTGACCTCATCATCTTTTTCATTAAATCCGGCACTGGCGAAATTAACCTCTCCTTTAAATTTGGCTATGGCAAACCTAGTCGGTCCTTCAAATTGGGCTTTGGCAAACCTGGTCGGTCCTTCAAATTTGACGTTTTCGAACCAGGTGGGTCCATCAAATATGGCCTCGGCGAACCCAGCCTCTTCTTTAAATTTGGCGTTTTCAAACCAAGCCTCTTCTTTAAATTTGGCTCTGACGAAACTGGCCGGTCCTTCAAATTTGGCGTTTTCGAACGAGGCCCAATCGCAAAATGTAGCTCTGTCGAAACTGGCCTTTTTGTGAAATTGGGCGTTGAAAAATAAAATTTCTGGGAATTTCTCGATCCGTTTAAAATCAATTAGACTCGGAAATACCACGCCGCTGAGGTCGCAGAATTCTTCCTCTTTTTTATAATCCCCAAGGAAGGAAAACAATTTTTCTTCGGATTGTTCGACTCTTGCTTTTTTATTTTTTGCGTCCGCAATTTTGTCGAATATTCTTTCATTGAATTGTCTTTGCTTTTCTTTGTCCCAGTCTGCTTTGCGTTTATCGCTTGCGTCCGTACCTTCCATGGGCAAATGAAACTCGCACCAATTCTTATCGTCGAAGCGACCTAGCTCATCCTCCTCAACATTAAATTGACAACCCGGATCTAAATTATGAAATGGAAACGGTCGTTCGGGGTTGAAGACGCAGGGCATGGGGTTTGTGTGTCTCTGTAAGGTTCAAATACAAAAGAGGAAGGCCTTCGGCCTTATGAAATCCCCCTCACCATATCCTCTCCCTCGGTGGGGAGAGGAGTACAAAGAGGCCGCTTGGCTCCAAATTTGGCGCGGATTTCAAACGCGGCTTTAATCCAGAAATTTTAAATAACTCCTCTCCCTTGGCGGAAGCGCTCACGGAGCGACGGGCTGGGTGAGGGTGAAATCTTTTAATCGGCCTCGGCGCCTCGCCGGTTACGGTTCTTCCTTGGGGACGACGTGGTCGAGGGTGATTTTTAATCCGACGTCGCCGGCGGAGACTGCGGCGTAACCTTCGATATCTCCCGGATTCGGCATGGCCGTCCCGGTCATGGATAGCCGGGCGATGATCGTCACTTCGCCTTCAAACTGCGTTCCGGGCATCATGGCGTCCTGCTGGCCGAGCGCGAAATCAAACGGCAACTTCACCGGAGCGATGCGTTGAACGGCCAGGGGCGGTCCGCGCTCCACGCCGCGCGGGCGGGCGAATAAATACAGCGCGGCGGTCGGGGATAAATTTGCGGGGGCGACGTCCTTGCCCATTTCGATCACGCCGGTCACCTGGCTTTTCTCCGCGTTGGGCGA
>JAJDBE010000286.1 GCA_029261515.1 Nitrospinaceae bacterium
TATATTACCTACCTCCCCCGGGGGGGGTTTTGTATTGTGGTGGGGGGGGAGTTATTGGGTTATTGATCTCCCTCAACCTATTCTCTAATAAACTCGTCCGCCTCCTTTTTATCGGTCTGCAATAACTTTATAGCTTAGACACAGCATGCGTCCGCCATACTTTCATCATTTAGCGGCAATTGCTCGTGCACATAGAACACTTCCCACTCGTTTTCATCCGGGTCAGTGAACCAGACCTTGTCCTGTCTTGCGAAACAACAATTTGTCTCCATCTCCACCGAGTTTAAAATTCCTTTATTTTGAAGTTTCTCTTTCCATTGCTCGAACTCTTGAGCGGAATCCACTTCAATTCCCAAATGCGAAACCCGGCTGACAGGCACTCCTGCAAGCAATGAAAAATTGAGCGGCGGTTTTTCAAGATCGAACTTGGCGTAGCTCCCGGTTTGTTTTTGTGGCTTCACGTCGAATACTTTCTTGTAAAACTCAACAGACTCTGCAACTTTTTTTACGTGGATCGAAATATGAGGACGCATGGCAAACCTCCTGTGGTTAACATTTCCAGCCAGGCTCGAAACAATCGAGAACCCGGCATTGTTTGAGTGAAATTTTTTTATCGCCGCAGGAATCGACTAACTTGATCAATGAACGCCGCATGTTTTTCAAGTCCTTGATCTTGGCCTCCACTTCGGAGAGCTTCACCTCGGCGCGCTGCGTGATATTGCCGCATGTCGCCTGTTCGCGGATTTGCAGTTGCAACAGTTCCTTGATCTCTTTCAAGGTGAACCCGAGTTCCTGGGCCTTTTTAATAAAGCGAATCTTTTTGGCTTCGACTTCCGGGTAATGGCGAAACGAACCCTCCTGCTTAGCAGGTCTTTTAATCAACCCCTTGCGCTCATAAAAGCGGACGGTTTCCACCCCCACGCCAGATATCTTGGCCAGTTTTCCAATCGTTAATTTGAGATCGTCTTTCATGACCCTATTATAAACTCCGTACTTTAGTACGGAGTCAACTTATTTTTGATATTTGTTGAATTGGAAGGGGATCAGTCAGGAATTTGCGGAATAATCAAACTAAGGCAGGTGACGCCGCCGTCGGCTTTTTCGAACTCGCTCATCTCAAGTTCGACGACTTCGAATTTGTGGGCGCGGATTTGGTCCGCCACACGCGGGAATCCTGCGGGCATCAAAACGAAATTTCCCAAGCCTAAGCAGTTGGCGGCGTAGCGTTCGTGCTCGTTTACTTCGATCCACTCGAACGTTTTAAAGGCAGCCGTTTCCACACTTGAAGGATCGATGACGAGGAGATTCCTGCCCAGATAGCTCACCGAGCTTTTGAGGTGCAGTCCTTTGAGGACTGGTATCGCGAGCGTGGGTTTGCCGGAAAAAGCGGCAACCGCTTCGACTCCTTTCCGGTTGGTGCGCGCGGAAATCCCGACAAACACCGTTTCGTCTGTCATCAGCACATCGCCGCCATCGAGAGTCGACGGGAGTTTCATGCTCGTTATCTTACGGTAGCGTTCCAGTTCGCGGATGATGGATGCCACTTCCCCCCGGCGGCTTTCTTCTTTCATGGATGCAATCAAGGCGCCGTGATCCAACACCACCGCAGTATCCTCAACGAAGGGACTGTCGGGAAAATTTTCCAGAGGTTCAAGAGAGATCACTTGCGCTCCCGCGTGCTTCAAGGCTTCGCTATAAAGCTGATGCTGCCGGCAGGCGCGCTCACAGTCAATGGTATGCTTTTGCGGGTGGCCGGACAGGGCCTGGGCGAAGGCGGGACCGGGTTTTCTTACCAGAGCAGTGGGGAAAGACATAAGATAAAGAATTTAGAATTCAGAATCCAGGAGTTAGAATCCGAAAAAAAACGCCGCCATTCTGACTCCTGGATTCTATATTCTGTCTTCAATATTCTTGTGTTCAATCAATCGTCGGGGTGATCATGAGCTTGGAGAAATACAGCATGGTCAGGCCTTGCTTGGCCCCCTTCAGGGTTTTCAACATGGCTTTGCTGGGTTTCAATCCGCTCTTGGTTTTTTCCTGTCTGGCAACGTACACCAGGCCGTTGGTCATATTGAAATCGTGCTGGGTAAAACGTACGACTTTCCGTTGATACTCCTCAGGCGCTTGATGGATTTCATCCAGTCTTGGCAGATACGTTTCATCCATTTCATAGAGGATACCAAACATCATGCCGGCGTTATTGGGTGTCGGCTCGATATTGGCCAATCCCAGGCCGGGAGGCGCATCCGCATCGGTGGGGATTTTATTGAACACGATCCTCCAGGCTGAAAGGGTGACAGAGGATTTGGCTTTATAGTCCAGCCCCTGCTCCCGGAAATGCGCCTCGTTCATCAGTTCCCCATAGGCAAAAAATTTTATGATGTTGCTCATTAATCACTCCAACGTGCAGTTTTTGTTGCGGCAATAGTGCGCCAACCCTATTTTATACAGAGGGTTAGGGTATTTAAGTTGATGATCGGGAAGGGGATATGTTAGAATGGTTGAACTTTTTCCACTCCCGATCTCGATTAAATTGATCTCAATAGTAGCGCAATTATAACAGGTTAAGAGCCTGTGTGATAATTGCTTTTATCAGGGTTTTCCCTTCGGTTCGAGGCTGCATGGGTGCTGCCGCCGGAATAAATCTATACGTATTAATAAAATAACAGGAGAGTGCTATGTCAACCGGTAAAGTTGTTACCGTATCCGATGCTGAGTTTGAGGCTTCCGTCCTTAAAAACGGCAAACCCGTGATTGTCGATTTCTGGGCCGAGTGGTGCCAGCCTTGCAAAATGCTCGCGCCAACGGTAGAAGAAATTGCCAATGAGTATGAAGACAAGATCGTGGTGAGCAAACTCAACGTTGACGATAATCCTGCAACTGCGACTAAATTCGGGATTCGCGGTATACCGACCTTATTGTTTTTTAAGGATGGACAAGTGGTTCAGCAAATCGTGGGCGTGAAAACCAAGGCAGAGATCAAAAAGATCATTGAGGACAACCTGCTGCAAACCGCTTGAACGGACTCATCATCTTCGATCGTCAACTTCCGGGCTCGTACGGGCAAGTGCCCTTGCGGGCCTGAGCTTTTTCCCGCCTTCATTTTTCCTGGATTGGATCGAACGTCCTGTTCGGCTACACCGATTCATAAACCGGTTTGAGACCCAGGCCCTCGATCATCTCGATATCCCGCTTCGGGTCCTGACCCTTGGTGGTGAGGTAGTTGCCCCCGAGAATGCCGTTGGCGCCAGCGGCGAACAATTTTTCCTGATGGCTGTTCAACACTTCCTCGCGCCCGCCACAGACGAACAAATCCATTTGCGGCAATACCAGACGCAACAGGGCGATGGTCTTGAGCGCTTCGTAATGATCCATCAGGCCAAGATGCTCCAGGCCGGTGCCCTCGATGGGTTTTAAGAAATTGATAGGGAAAGACTGCGTTCCCAGCGCTTTGATATCGAAAGCCAGTTCCACACGCTGAGTGTGCGATTCGCCCATGCCGAAGATGCCGCCGACGCACACTTGCAGTCCGGCTTCCTTGGCGTTTTCCACGGCCCGCACTTCGTCTGCATAAGTGTGGGTGCTCACGATTTTTTCAAAGTGGCTGGCGGCGGTTTCCAGATTGTGATGGCAGCGGTCAAGGCCCGCGGCTTTCAGTTCCTTTAAATGTTCCAGGCTCATCAGCCCGACCGAACAGCAGGTTTCAAGACTGGTCTCCGCCTTGATGCGTTTGACCGCCTCAATGACTTTGTCGAGTTCTTGCCTGTCGTCAACAGCAGTGCCGGAAGCGACGATGGAAAATTCGTTCGACCCGAACGCTTCCGCTTCCTTGGCGGCGGCGACGATTTCCTCGACGCTCATCATTTCGTATTCCGGAGAATCAGTGTCGAATTTGCTCGACTGGGCGCAGAACGAACAATCCTCAACGCAACGGCCCGATTTGGCGTTGACGATGGAGCAGATTTTAACGTCCTTGCCTTTGAACGCCTCGCGGACTTTGTTCGTGCCTAAGAACAGATACTCCAGTTCGTCATGGGAAAAGGTTTCCAATGTCAATGCGTCGTTGCGGGAAATGCCTTCTCCTTGGAGCACCGTGTCGATCAAGCCATCAATGAATTCTTTGCGCATAATTTTTATGGGTCATAGGTGCCGGGTGGCCGGCCCCAAGAGCAATTGAAATGGTTTAAGATTGTAGAATACTACCACAACTTTTATTCGTATTTGAGAAGATTTACCAGGTCATCCACTGAGGTCACTGGCGCCAGGCAGGTTCCCTGGCGGCAGACGTAGGCGGTGGCTTTGCCGTCGACGACCTTGCGCCGGGCAAGAAGCGGGATTTCCTTCCCGGCAGCTTCCACTTCATCCGCATAAGCAAAAGCAAACACCGCATTGGGGAAGAAACCTTGGCGCACGGTTTTCAGCATGGCTTCAGTGGACGGGTGGTTTTTAGGGGCGACGATCGCCACTTCCTTGAGTCCGCCAAGATAAAGGTGCAAGGCTTGCATCATAAAAGAAGAGTTCAATCCGTATTCCGTCAGCTCTTCGTGAAAGGCCAGAAAGATTTTTTCCGCTTTTTGCGCCAGAGACGGGTCTGCCAGATAGGCGGACAGTTTGAGAAAGGCTAGGCTCGCGTTGCTGTTGCCGGAAGGTTCCACCCCGTCGTAGCCGGAAATCTGCCGCACGATTAAGTTTTCCGCATCGCTGGCGGTTTCATAATACGCACCTTCTGAAGCAAATTTTTCTTCCACTTGTTGCATGAGGTCCTTGGCGTGGCGAATGTATTCCGGTTTGTAGGTTGCTTCGTAAAGTTCCAGACAGGCGGAGGCGATGGAGGTGTAATCGAACAGGTAGCCGTCGTAGCGCGCTTCTCCTTCCCGATAGCGGCGCAGCAGTTTGCCGTCCGTTCCCCGCAACTTCGTGAGAATGAAGTTCAGGGCCTGTTCCGCTTTTTCGATGCGTGCGGCGTCTTCAAGCACGCGTCCGGTTTTGGCCATCGCTAAGATCATCAACCCGTTCCACGAGGTGAGAATTTTATCGTCGAGCAAGGGACGAATGCGCTTGCTTCTTGTTTCCAGGAGCAGATGGCGCGCCTTTTCCAGTTCTTCTTTGACGATCGTTTCCTGAACCCCCAGGTGTTTCGCCACATCCGCCGTGGTATGGGACTGGGTCACGTTTAAAATATTCTTGCCTTCAAAATTGCCTTTTTCCGTCACGTTATAGTAAGAAAGGGCCACCTTGGCGGTTTTGTGCCCCAGCAGTTTTTCTATCTCCTCTTGGGTCCAGACATAAAACTTTCCTTCGACACCTTCGCTGTCGGCGTCTTCGGCGCTAAAAAACGCCCCTTCAGGCGAAGTCATGTCGCGGTCGATGTATTGCAGGACATCGTTGGCGTAGTCGGCGAACTCCGGGTTTCCGGTCACCTGATAGGTTTCGATCAAGGCCGTGACAAAAAGCGAATTGTCGTACAGCATCTTTTCAAAATGCGGCACCAGCCATTTGTAATCGGTGCTGTAGCGCGAGAGGCCGCCGCCGATCTGGTCGTAGATGCCGCCGTGCTTCATGGCTTTCAGTGTGCTGTCGGCCATTTCCAGGCTTTTGGCGTGACCCGTGCGGTGGTGATGCCTGAGCAAGAGACAAAGACCCATCGACGGAGGGAACTTATTTTGCTGCTGAAATGAAAATCCGTAATTGAGAGAATCGTAATGCCGTTCATAAAGTTCCGCGGCTTTGTCCTCGCCGTTGAAGCCTAATGTATCGAGCGATCCGGTTTTCGGCATTCTTGTGGAGGAGTTGCGGATGGACTGAATCAAAGCCGCGCTTTGTTTTTCGACCTTGTCGTGTTCCTTTTCCCAGGTGTTGGCGAGAAAAATCAGCACGTCTTCGAACGAAGGCAGGTTGAACCGTCGTTCCGGAGGGAAATACGTGCCGCCGTAAAACTGAATGCCATCTGGGGTGACGAACACGTTGAGCGGCCAGCCGCCCTGCTGGCCGAGGCTCTGCACCGCCTGCATGTAGATGCTGTCCACATCCGGGCGTTCTTCGCGGTCCACCTTGATGCTGACGAACAGGCTGTTGAGCAGTTTCGCCAGTTCCGGGTCCTCGAACGATTCCCGTTCCATGACGTGGCACCAGTGGCAGGTGGCGTAGCCGATGCTCACCAGCACCGGCTGGTTTTTCTCCTTGGCAATTTTGAAGGGTTCATCGCCCCATGGGTGCCAGTCCACCGGGTTGTGCGCGTGTTGCAAAAGGTAGGGACTTTTCTCGCCGATCAGTTTATTCGTGTAAGGGTATTTATCCATGCAAGCCTTTGCGGATGATGAAATATGTATAAATTAAAATTATTCCCTGCAACCTGATTCAGCAGTTCTTCAGTTCCCCTCCTTCCAAGGAGGGGCGAGGGGAGGTCGCAAAAAATAAATTTTTAAAACACCGACGAGTTTGCTACCCGTAGGGTTATGAGGTCATACGTTGAAACCGGTCGAAAAAATCGGGAAAGGATTTTTCCACACAGCTCGGGTTTTTAATTTTGACTCCCGCAATTTTAAGCCCCGCCACCGCAAAGCTCATGGCCATCCGGTGGTCGTGGTAGGTTTCAATTTCCGCGCCTTCGTATTCGCCAGGCTGAATCTTTAAAAAATCGTCACCTGCGTTTACACTGGCTCCCAATCGCGTCAGTTCCGTCTCCAGCGCCTCTATGCGGTCGGTTTCCTTGATACGCAGATTGCCGATGCCGTTGATAACGGTTTCTCCCTCGGCGAACAGCGCCGTCACCGCCAGCGTTTGCACCGCATCGGGCATGCTGTTCATATTGATGGTGATTCCCTTTAAAGGGTTTCCTTTAATGCGGATTTTTTCCGCGGATGTTTGTACCTCGCACCCCATGTTTTGCAGCACATCGAGGAACCCGGCATCCCCTTGAACGCTGTCCGGGTTGAGACCCGTGAGAGTGACATCTCCCCCCGTAACCGCCGCCGCTGCAAGGAAATAGGACGCGCTGGACCAGTCGCCTTCGACCCGGTAATTCTGTGCCCGGTAGCGTTGTCCGGCTGAAACCCGGAAGGTCTCGTAATTCTCATTTTTTACATGGACGCCGAAGGCCCTCATGATGTCGAGCGTGATGTCAGCGTAGGATTTGGATGTGAGGTCCCCTTGAATGTGGATTGTCGTGTCTTTCTCAAAATGCGGAGCCGATAACAAAAGTGAAGTGAGGTATTGACTGCTCTTGTCGCCTGCAAGGTGAACGTCGCCACCCGGCACCTTGCCGCCATGAATCTCAAGCGGCGGGCATTGGTTGTTTTTAACGGAGACCGCCTCAACCCGCATTTCATTCAGGCATGCGAGCAAATCGCCGATGGGCCGCTCCTGCATGCGTTCGTCGCCGGTCAGCCGGGTGATGCCCTCAGCCAAAGCCGAAAAGGTCGTGAGAAAACGCATCGTCGTCCCGGCGTTGCCCACGAAAATTTCTTTTTTAGGGGCTTGCATGTGGCCGCCTTCGCCACAGACGGAAAATGCGTTTTTTTCCTTTGCCACCGGAACGCCGAACTGTCGGAGCGCTTCACTCATGTAATGCGTGTCGTCGCTGAACAGAGGACTCTCAATCCGGCTTTTACCGTCTGCCAGCGCGGCGATGAGCAGGGCGCGGTTGGTGTAGCTCTTGGAAGCCGGAATTTCCACTGTCGCGGAAATTGAAGATGCGGGCGTTATTTCAATGAATGCGGTCACTCTTTTCTCTATTCAAGATGGGTGGTTTTGAAAAGAGGGATAATATAGCAATAAAACCGACTGTTTTGTAGGGGAAGGGTTTTGCAATGCCGGTTTCAAAAAGACGAAAAACATTATGTATTTATCCGGGGTCCAAAAAGGATGATGGTTGCTCCTGCCAGACAAATGATTGCGCCGAGCAAATCCCACCGGTCCGGGCGCTGCCCCTCGATGGCCCAGAGCCACATCAGAGAAGCAACGATGTAAACTCCGCCATACGCCGCATAAGCCCTTCCCGCATAGGTAGAATCAATCCGGGCCAGTAAAAAAGCAAAAACCGCGAGCGATGCTAAACCCGGAAGAACCCAATAGGCGCTTCGCCCCAGTCTCAACCAGGTCCAGAAAGCAAAACACCCTCCGATTTCTGCAATGGCCGCAGCTATGTACAAAATGAAGGAACTCATAATTTATCAGGCCTGGCCGGTCTTGTTTCCCTCGGTGGATTTTGCTACCATAGCCCCTCGCCAGCATCGTTTCCAGAATAGCATTATATTCATGAATCCAAAGGAATTAACCCTGAGGCAGCATGGAAGAGAAAAATAAAGAGTCGCTCTGGTACCGCTTGTGGGACCATAAGTCCGAAAAGGAAAAACGCCGGGTCAAGTCGTTCATTCCTTTGATCCTTTATACCTTTGCTTTTGTGTACGGAGTGATCTATCTTTCCATTCTCAACACGGTGAACCGGTACACCCCGGGTTCTACCGTCAAGTCCTGGTTTGGCGGCGACCGGCCTGAAGTCGTCGAAGCCAAGCTAAGAGAAAAAAGAGAGATCGAGGAAAGTTTCAAGCATATGAGGAAACGCGTCTCTGGCGGCAGGTGACGCGTATTATTCCGGCGAGAATAGCGCAAACAATTTTGAGTGGTTACTTTGCGGTTTGAACCGTTAATGCACTGATAGGGAGAACACCCTGAAACGTCTGGTTTACACCTTTAATATGTTTTATTTGTTTTTCCTGTCCCTTTGGGTGGCGGGAATGTTTCTTTTGGGAATCCTGGTGGAGGTCATGGTGCGGGTCAACCTCAAGGACCAGCCAGAGGTGGGCAGTCTCATCATGAACAAGATCATGGACGTTTATAATGTGCACATCATTTACACCTGTATCGGGGTGATGCTGGCGGCTGAGCTGGTCAAATTTCTGGTGCGAAAATACAGTCGTGCCGGTCTGCAACAAAAAGTGGTGACCAAACGGCGCTACACCCGCGAGGTGGTGTTGGCCATCATGATCGTGCTGGCAATCTATATGGGAAGTTTTCTGCGCCCTGAAATGCACGAGGTGGACAAGCTCAAGAAGGCCAGTCCGGCGGACCAGAAACTGCAAATCCAATTCGACCGCTTTCATTCCAAATTCACCTGGATTTATTCGGTCAACATGATTCTCGGATTGACCTTGTTTTATATCCACGGCAAGGAGATGGTCCGGTTCAGAGAGATTTCTTACGATGAGCCCTAGGTTTCTTCCCATCCATTCTTTCCGGTTTTTGAATTGAACCGATTTGATGCCCATTCGCCTCCCGACCTTTTTCCTCATTCAACTGCTCTGTTTCCTTTTGGTGGCATCTTTGGCCATTGCCAAGCACGCCGCCGAAGACGATGCGGAAGAACCGCACGAAGAACTGCATGAAGAACCTGCCGGGGAGCTTCCTGTCTCTCCCGAAGACGATTATTCCTTCATGGTCCGGATTGAAGCGGGAAACTTTAAAAGGGGTTCCTCGTTTGATGAGATCAAGCAATACCTGGCGATGTGCCGGAAAAAAGACAAGGGCTGCGAGCTGTGGTGGTTCGAGGATGAGTTTCCCGCCAAACCGATTCACCTGGACAGTTACTGGATCGACATCTACGAAGTGACCAATGAAAAATATCTGGAATTTGTCGAGGTCACCGGGCACCGTCCGGCGTTGGACGATTCCTGCGAGACGGAAAAATGCCGCAAGGGAAACTTGTGGCAGGGCGCTTCTTTTTCACCGCGTATCCGCAACCAACCCGTTACCCAGGTCAGCTGGTACGATGCGGATGCCTATTGCCGTTGGCGGGGAAAACGTTTACCCTCGGAAGCGGAATGGGAAAAAGCCGCGCGCGGTCCGAGCGGCAGTGTGTACCCCTGGGGGAAAAAATCGCCTAAAGGCCGTGCGGCCTATGGCAGAAAGTGGCGCGGCGTGTTCACCATGACCAATGTCGGCAGTTATCCCAACGGCGCTTCCGTTTACGGGTTGTACGATATGGCGGGCAACGTCTGGGAATGGGTGGACGACTGGTACCACAGGAAATACTACAGTATCGGACGCAAGAAGAACCCGCGCGGCCCTGCCACAGGCGAGTTCAAAGTGGTCCGGGGCGGGTCCTGGGTCAATTACGCTGACTCTCTAAGGAGCGCCTTGAGGCGCTGGAGTCGGCCTGAGGTGCGTTTTAACGACACCGGATTCCGCTGCGCCAGGGATGCAAATGATGAAACCGAAAAGAACTGACGAACTGACCGAACGGGAAAAGGAAATCCTCTCGCCCTATGTGTCGGATGTCGACGCCAAGGTGTTTGCGATCCGCAATCTCAATCCTGAAATTATCGGCGCCGCCCTGGCCCGCTACAGCCGCGCTCCCACGGGATTAAAAGAAACGCTGGCACGCGAGTTCTTGAACCCCGACGGTTCTCCTAATGAAGTCAAGGGCACGGAGTTGATCGACCGCGTGGTGAACAAATTCGGCGATGAATCCGTCGCCGAACTTGCCGTGGCGCCGCTTTGCATCGAAGATACATCCAACCTGATGACCAAAATCATCGAAGACTGCCGCATCGGCGGTTCGCCCATCGAAGAATCCACCCGCTACGTTTTGTACGACGAAAAGAAAAACGGTGAATGGCGCTACGTGCGCCCCAAAAGCATTATGGAGTCGGGGCTGGGTGAAAAATTCGTCGAAACCATGGAGTTTCTCTTTGCCACCTACGCGTCTCTGGTCGAGCCGATGCAGGAACTTTTCCGCAAGCGCCTGCCGGCAGAACAATTTTCCATCGAGGTGGAGCGGCAGGGAAATATCGAGAAAGCCTGTTTGGGCGATCTTCAAGATGACGGCGAACGCCGGGCGCATCGCTTCGCCTACGGCTTCACCATGCGCAGCGCCGCCTGTGACGTGATCCGCTGCATACTCCCGGCCTGCACCAAGGCGAATATGGGGCTGGTGGGCAATGGCCGGTTTTACACCGGATTGATCTCAAAACTTAAGACCCAGGGCCTGGATGAAGGTCACGTATTGGCACAAGCCATTCAGAAGGCGCTCAACACGCAGATCCCCACCTTCATCAAGCGGGCGGCCAGAAACGAGTATCCGGCGGAAAACCATTCGAACAAGAGAAAGCTGTGCGCCGAATTGTTTCAGGACGTGCCGATCGAAAAATCCCCTGAAGTGGCGCTTCTCGACGACCGGCGCGACACGGGGCAGGCGGAGCTTCTTGCCGGCATGGTGTTTCCGCACGTTCAGCACTCGACGGCGCAAATCCGTCAGGTGATCGGCGCGCTTTCCCTGGAAAAAAGGAACGAATTGTTTTCTGTCTTTATTGGCAAACGCCAAAGCAAACGCGACCGCCCAGGCCGCGCGCTGGAGGCCGGGTATCCCATCCAATTCGATATCATTGCCGGATTCGCCGAATACCGCGACCTGCAACGTCACCGCATGCTGACGCAACAGCGCCAGGACTTGGGAGTTGCGCTTGGGTATTCGATTCCCGATGAGATCCGCGAGATCGGCCAGGAAACCATCGTGCAGGAATGTTTCGAGCGCTCGGAACATCTGCACGGCGCTCTCAAGCACGCGGGGTTGGTGGAGGAAGCCCAATACGCCACGTTGTTCAATCATTTCATCCGCTGGAATATGGGGATGAACCTGCGCGAGCTGGGGCACTTCACCGAATTGCGCACGCAAAAGGCCGGTCACCCCAAATACCGGCGCACGGCGCAGTTGATGGCAAAGCTTTATCTAAAGCGGTATCCCCAGATGCAGCCGGTATTGAAATTCGTGGATTACAACGATTACGACCAGAGCATCACCCGCGCTGAGCAGGAAGCCAGAACCGCACGCAAGAGTCTCGCCGCCGGCGTGTTCGACGACATGGATTAAAATTCCCGCCTCAATGGCTGTCCAATTTAATTCGGATTGCCAAATTTTTTAATAAAAATTGCGGTTTTTTGCTTAAAAAATGCAACTTTTAGGTGTTTTTTTGATCAATTCAGGCATGCGAAACCAAGGCCTCGGTCCATTTTGTCTCGGGTCCATTTTTTTGGCAAAGAGCCAAGATAGAGGTATTGGAAAAATCGCAGGCTGAATAAAACCGATAGCGATGCGAACCTTCTTTTTTTCGCAATGGGCCAATGCCCAATTTGCCTGCCGCAAAATTGTCAGTCGATTTGGCTCGAAGCTCTTCGCTCTCCTTCATCCTGCCTTATAAATCTCTTTGATTAAATTCGAAAATTCGCTTGCGCCCGGTTGAGCGGAAAAATAAAAATTTTTGCAGAAAATGCGTTGGAAAAGGGGTGAAAAAAATAAATTCTATGGTAAGGTAGCCGCTTCGGATTTTCAGTCGAAGTATATTTCCCGGAGTTTTATCCGTTTTTGCTTAGGAACTTTCTGTTTATGATTCCCAATAAAGACATGTAAAGAGGGAAAAAGAAGATGAAGATTGGTATCCCCAAAGAAATTCATGCTGGAGAAAAGCGAGTGGCGACCACCCCCGAGGTCGCAAAAGAACTTATCAAACTGGGTTTTGAAGTCGCCATTGAGGCGGGCGCCGGTGCCGCCGCCCATTATTCAGATGCTTCTTATGTTGCAGCGGGCGTCACGGTTATAAAAAATACCGGGGATCTCTGGAGTGGCAGCGACATCATTTTAAAAGTGCGCGGCCCCGAACCCAAAGAGGTGAATTATCTTAAAGCGGGGCAAATTTATATTTCGTTCCTTTGGCCGGCGCAAAATCCCGACCTGCTCAAAAAATTAGCCGATAAAAAAGTCACGGCCCTGGCAATGGACATGGTGCCGCGTATTTCCCGCGCGCAAAAAATGGACGCCCTCAGCTCCATGGCGAATATTGCCGGATACCGGGCCGTTGTGGAAGCCGCCCAGCATTTTGGCCGGTTCTTTACCGGGCAGATCACAGCGGCGGGAAAAGTGCCTCCGGCAAAAGTCATGGTGATTGGCGCTGGCGTTGCGGGTTTGGCCGCCATCGGCGCCGCCAAAAGCATGGGCGCCATCGTGCGGGCTTTCGATACCCGGCCGGAAGTGAAAGAACAGATCGAGAGCATGGACGCGGAGTTCCTGGAACTTGATTTTGAGGAAGAGGGTTCCGGCACTGGCGGCTATGCGAAGGTGATGAGTAAAGAATTCATCGCGGCGGAAATGGCCCTCTTCAGGGAGCAGGCCAAGGAAGTGGATATCATCATCACGACCGCGTTGATTCCCGGCAAACCGGCTCCGGAACTGATTCTGGAAGATATGGTCACTTCCATGAAAGACGGCAGCGTGATTGTTGACCTCGCCGCGGAACAGGGCGGCAACTGCAAGCTGACCGAAGCGGGAAAAGTGATCAAGGTGCATGGGGTTTCCATTATCGGCTACACCGATTTGCCGAGCCGTCTGGCGGCAACCTCGAGCCAATTGTATGGAACCAATTTACGCCACTTGCTGACGGACATGTGCAAGGCGAAAGACGGCAAAGTAATAGTAGATTTTGATGACGAAGTGGTTCGCGGAGCGACGGCTGTCAAGGAGGGTGAGATCACCTTCCCACCGCCTGCGCCTAAACTTTCAGCGGCGCCGGCCCAACCGGCTGAAGCCGCCAAACCGCCTGAAGCGCCCAAAAAAGAAACACCTTCCTGGGTGGGACCGGCGGTCACTTTCGGCGTCGGGGCCTTGGCCTTGTTAGGATTGGGCGCGGTTGCGCCTGCGTCCTTTATGGCCCATTTCACGGTATTTGTTCTGGCCTGTTTTGTCGGCTATATGGTGATCTGGAATGTGACCGCGGCGTTGCACACGCCGTTAATGAGTGTGACCAACGCCATCAGCAGTATCATTATTGTGGGCGCTATTTTGCAGATCAGTTCGGGAGAAAAACTTCTTATGGGGGTGGCGGCGTTCGCAACGTTGATCACTGCAATCAATATCGTGGGCGGGTTTGCGGTAACGCGCCGCATGCTTGACATGTTTCGGAAGTAGGAGGCGATACGATGAGCGAAGGTATTGTAACCGCCTCTTATGTCGGGGCGACCGTTCTTTTTATTCTGGCGTTAGGCGGTTTGAGCAATCCGGAAACCTCCCGGCGCGGCAACCTGTATGGCATGCTGGGCATGGCCATTGCCCTGATCGCCACCATCTCAGGGGTCACCGCCAATATAGCGATTTTGATCGCAGCATTGGTAGTCGGCGGCAGTATCGGCCTGGTTCTGGCGCGCCGCGTGCAAATGACGGAAATGCCCGAACTGGTTGCCATTCTGCATAGTTTGGTAGGGATGGCCGCGGTTCTGGTGGGTTTTGCCAATTTCATGGACCCCAATGTGCACTTCACCGGGGTGGAACTCACCATCCATGATATCGAAACCTATCTGGGAATTTTGATTGGGGCGATCACGTTTTCAGGATCCGTCATTGCATTCGGAAAACTCAGCGGAAAAATCACCGGCAACCCCATGTTACTGCCGGCCCGGCATTGGCTCAATCTGGGTTTGCTAATTGCTTCCATTTATTTTTGTGTCCTGTTTGTCGATCAGTCCGCCGCGGGCGGCGGCATGATGCCTCTGTTGATTATGACGGGCATCGCCTTGTTGTTCGGGATTCATATGGTCATGGCCATTGGCGGGGCGGACATGCCGGTGGTGGTTTCCATGCTGAACTCCTATTCCGGTTGGGCGGCTGCTGCAACAGGATTCATGCTCAGTAACGACTTGCTCATTGTGACGGGCGCCCTGGTCGGCAGCAGTGGTGCGATCCTCAGTTACATCATGTGCCGCGCCATGAACCGTAAGTTCCTGGCCGTCATTGCCGGAGGCTTCGGCACGACCACAGGCGGTTCCTCGGCCTCAGCCGAAGAACAGGGCGAAGTGGTGGCGTTACAGCCCGCCGAGGTGGCAAGCTTGTTGAAAGAATCGAAGCAAGTCGTGATCATTCCGGGCTATGGCATGGCCGTCGCCCAGGCTCAGCACATCGTCTGCGAAATCACCAAATCCCTTCGCGCCAAAAAAGTGAATGTGCGCTTTGCCATACATCCCGTTGCCGGGCGTATGCCGGGACACATGAACGTATTGCTGGCGGAAGCCAAGGTTCCCTACGACATTGTTTTTGAAATGGATGAAATCAATGACGATTTCCCGGATGTCGATGTTGCCATCGTCATTGGCGCCAACGACATTGTCAATCCCTCGGCGCAGACCGACCCGAACAGTCCCATTGCGGGAATGCCGGTATTGGAATGCTGGAAGGCTGAAACCACCATTGTGCTGAAACGCAGTATGGCGACGGGCTACGCGGGAGTGCAGAACCCGTTGTTCTTCAAAGAAAATACCCGCATGTTGTTCGGCGATGCCCGAACCAGTCTGGACGAGGTTTTCAAAAACCTGTAAGGTCAGTCAGCCTTACCGTTCCAGCGGAAACGTGAACACCAGGTTGCCGTCGAAGGACGGAACCAGCACTCGGTTGTTTTTGTAGTCGAAAGAAATGTCCGCCGGCGTGACCATGTTTTTCCGCAGCACCTCCACCGTGGAATATTGCTTGATCCGGTAAATCGTTCCCGATGTAAAACTGGACAACAGAATATTTCCTTCTCTATCCAGAGCAATTCCATCCAGCCCTTTAAAGTGCCGTTTGTGAATCGGCAGAATGCTGCCGTCCAGATTCACCGCGATCAACTTTCCCAGTCCCCATGTCGCCACCAGCAACCGCTTGTGCCGGGCCTCAAAGACCAGTCCATTGGGGTTGCCAAGACGCGGCGTTTTAGCCACCAGGGTGATGAGGTAATTTCGCGCCGGATCGATTTTATAAATAGCGTTGCCAAACGTGTCCGAGGCGTATACATTGCCCTCCGGGTCGAGCGTGAGATCGTTTAGCGACTTGACGCCGAGCAGAGCAAAGTCGGCCGTGCCGAGCAATCTGCCGGAGTCCTTATCGAAACGGCGGACCGCATCGATATCGGCCACGAACAGATCATCACCGGAGATAGCGAGCCCCTTAGGCGCGTTCAGCGTCACGCCGTTTTTGCCGGAGCGGATGAACTCCCGGTCGATCTGTTTGCCGTCGGGACTGATCCTGACGATGTATCCCTTGTTGTCTTTTTTGCCAGCCGATCCAACCACGTTGGAAACGTAGTACACTCCAGTGGAGGCATCGACGATGAAACTCTCCGGCGCTTGCATGTCCCGAACTTCAAACGTGTATGCCGAAGAAGAAATCAGCACCGCGAACAGGAAGGTGAAAAGAAGAGTGACAGGGCGCATGCCGGGGCCATCCAGAATTTGTAGTGGCAGATAAACTTTTGATGCGCACAGACTAACATAGATGAATTCCTATTTTAAAGAGAGCGGCGCGGGGATTTCCGATCCCTCTTACCAGGCTGTCACCCTGAGCTAGTCGAAGGGTGAGGGGCCGGGGTGAGGGGCAACTCAACAGGATATTAAATGTTGAAAAGTAAAAGCAAAAACGATCTGGTGTTCGGCATACTGCTGATGGGAATTACCGGCGTGTTGATCGGCGTGGTGACCGACAGCGTGAGACTGCTGCTCATCGCCGGAGGGTTGGGCACGATCATCGGCGGCTTTATCGGCTGGCTGGGGGGGCGGCGGTATCTCTTGATTATCTGTTTCGGCGTTCTGCTCGGGGCGTATCTCGGCTACCTGTCCGGCGACCGGGATGTTCTCATCATGGCCGCGGGCACCGGCGGCGCCATCGCAGGCTTCCTCGGCAATCAGATCGAATTGTTTATGAAAAAAAAATAAACGATCCTCACCCTTCTTTATAAAGACTGCCTTTAAACATCTCTTCCATCAGGGAGGAAAGTTTCCATGAGCCCTTTCGAGATTTTCTACATCCTTTTGATGCTGAGTTTGTTGCTGTTCTGGGTCCCCATCTTCCGATCCTCTGTTCCTTCCAACGGGCTGCTTTTCGTTCCCGCCGTATTGGGTGTCCTGGCTTGCGGTTACGAAATATACACACGTTTCATCCTGGGGCCGAAGGTGATGGGTCCGATCCGTGTGGATATCCTTTTGATCTCAGTTCTCCTGATCATCGCCTATGCATTGGGCGCGTCCGGACTCCTCCAATCCCGTCGGCAGGGAGCACCGGTCGGTGCGGTTTTTCTTGTGACCTTGATCATTCCTCTATTGGCCGTGACGGGACTCAGTGTGCAATGGTGGAAAATCGGCAAGGAGACCGCCGAGCTGACCGCCCTGATCGAGGATCAGAATAAACTCCTCTTTGAAGCCAAGTTCCGCGACGAAGAAACCATCGGCCGCTATTTTGGCAACCTGGTCTCCGCGGACAAGCCTCTGGTGGGTCATTGGCGCGCGGTTGAGGGCAGGCATCCCGGCCGCCTGGTGATTAATGATGAGGGAAAGGCCTGGGGTTTTATTCAATGTCAGGACAGCGAATGCCTGCTTGGAACCGGGGAGATGGAAGGAACGCGCCTGACACTGGCGCATCGAATGCTCCCGTCGTATCATTTTGAAGTGCGCGAGGTTTCGCCGCAAAAATTAACACTGGTGAGAATAGAAGAGAAACCGCAAACGGCGGCGAGTCCACCAAAAACCTCAACCTTCGTCAAAGAAGCGCCGCCCGTCTTTTCTACAGGAGAGCAGGTAGAAAACCTCAAGTATCTGGGGAGCTTCAGTCACCTCAAAGACCACAAACAGCATATTACGGTCACGCAACTCTGGCTGTGGCAGGGGCCAGAAGGTCCGTTGGCGGTGATGGTCCACGATACCCCGGTAAAAGGACGCAAGGCCGAATTCATCCATGCCTGGAACCTGGGCGAAGGACGGCCAACCGGAAATCCGGGGGAGTATGCGTTCACACCGCCCGCAAGGTTTCGGCAGGTCCGGGCAGGTCTTCCAGTGAATGGCGCCATCGAACTGACGCTGGAAAAAAAATCAGATGGAACAGAAACTTTGGTTTTAGTCGAAAAGGAATATTTGTTTGACGACACGATCTTTCTAGCGCCGACGGTTTCGGTGCAGAAGTGGAAGCAATGGTTTCATGCCGTATTGACCGGGCACTTCTTTACCTGGAACGTGCCGGAAGTTTTACCGGGATAGGGTTGTGTTTCCGATAAGAGGATGAAAACGCAATCTAAAAACTATAACGCAGTCCGACCGAGACTGCGAAACTGTCATACTCAGAATCGAGATCAACAAAGGCCGCAGGCGCCGGGCCGCCAAAGCGCGTCAGTTCCGGGTCCGCCAGGGCAAAATAGCGGGCATCGCCGATCAGAGAGATTTCTTTGGTCAGCCGGTATTCCGCGCCGATGATCGTTTGATAAGCAAACGTCGTGTCGTCATCGTCAATGAAAGCCGCGGCGTAACTGACGTCGGCATCGATATTTGCAAACCCCAGTCCCGCGCCCACAAAGGGTTTGAATCTTTTCGATAGGTTAAAGTCATAAAATAAATTCATCAAGCCCGCCAGCACCCCTTCCTCACCGCTGCCAACTCGAGGGACGCCATTGAACACGATTTCATCCACATCGTTTTCCCGGTAAGACAATTCCGCCTCGATGCGGAACCGGCCCGTACGGTCGCCGCGGAATTTATAGCCCACCTGTCCGGCAAGCAAACTGCCCGTATCGAAATCGAGTTCCACCAGGCGGTTGGGGCCCGTGCTTTCCTGATCGAACTGGAAGTTCAGCCCGGCGTTGAGTCCCGCATACCAGCCGCTGTCGGCCCTTGCCGATGCGGCCATAAAGAACATCGCCGTCACTACAGAGAGAATGAAATACTTTTTAGTAGGCATAGCCAGATTTCCTTATTCAGTAGTAACTTCCGTTTTTAAAAAAATCTAAGGGCTTAATTTAGAATAGTTTAAATCCGAAACAGGAAAAGGAAGAGGGCGCATGTCACACTCTACTGTGATATGGGTAACACTCAATACTCAACTTTGGTAGGTGAAGTTAAGTATAAAGGCGGGTTTGTCAGCTGGCTGAGGGATGGGAGATTTGTTGATTATTTGCTTCAGTGTTCTGTTGGGGGTGTATCACGGTTATCTGTCCGGCGGCCTATCGCCGGCTTCCTCGGCAACCAGATCGAGTTATTTATGAGTAAAAGATGAAGCTTTTTTGTTCCTACTTTTCTCTAAAAATAGACATATGAAATAATTTCATTGAATGAAATTTGGTAATAATCTAATATCCCTTAAAGACTCTTAATTAAATAAGAGGTCCTTTTTGGCTTTGTTTATTTTGGAAAACCAAATTCCCTCTTTTGAGAACCAAAAAATTGAGTTATGCCAGGGCACAAATTGAGAAAAAAATAGATTTAATTTGTAAACGTTTAATTAAGGGAAAGAAATCAAAAGATCAAAAATCTGTTAAATGGTTTTATGCTCATAAATTTTTATCTATTATTTTTGTGGGAGGAGCAGGAGCACCGGCATTTTTCCCTATAGAACAAATGACCAAAGGAATCTGGGTTGGTCTTGCTTTCTTACTTGCGTTGATTTTTGAAGTTTATAAAACATTTCAAGTCGAAAAAACTGCGATTCAAGCTTTAGCTGCGCATGAAGCTTTTTCTGCCATAGAGGTGGAATTGGAAAATGCTTTGGAGGAAGAAGATCCAATGAATTCTCTTATAAAAATTCAGGAGAAAGTTCAAGTCTTGAATCTTAATTTTCATATGTCCCTGCCAGAGTGGAATGCTATAATGGATACTGAGTTGGGATTATTGGTAACAAGGTTAATCGACCATGGGCAAGGAAATTGGAGTCTTTCCGAAAGTATAAGTGAAGATAGGATTGAAGATGACGAATAAAAACGATTTAAAGTTTTTTTTAGATCATGTGACGGCTCGTTTCCAGATTGGACCACAACAGGGCCCAATTTATAAGGCTGGGAAAAAGCATAAACACTTTAAGATCTCTTTAGGTTTAGATCATCCCAACCCGGAAGTTAGTTCTGTGATCTATGAGTTGGACCCAACTTATTATGATCCGATTCGAGAAACAGATGATAGTCAATCCGGTTTTAAAACGGATATCACCAGTTATGGAGATTATACTGTAAAGGTAAAAGCCTTAAAGGGAAAAGATGTTATTGCCCACAATTTTAAGCTTTCAGATTTGCTAAAAAAAGGCCATAAAGATTCTTTGGATGATCCCACGATTAAAGAGGCTTTAGACTATATTAAGCAACATTAGGTTCCCACCCTCTAAACATTGAGCTGGAACTTTTTAGTCCAATTTAATTTGATATCTTGGATCTTCTAACTCTGCAATGATCCCTTCCTTCTCCGCTTTTTTCATCTTCTTAACCCCGGCTTCGGCTTTCAGCGCATCGGAGCGGGTGCCGATTTTCTGGCTGAACACCAGCTTGAGCGGGCCGCGGCCCCGCAGAAACTTCGCGCCTTTCTTGCCGCCTGCAACGTGCTCGGCGAAGCGCCGCTCCACATCCTGTGTGATGCCGGTGTAAAGATGACCTCGTTTGTCGCGGATCATGTAGAGGTGCCAGTCGGGCATGTCAGCGTCTTTGATTAAAGCGGGCTTGGGTGAGGGGGGTAAGTTTTTCTTCTTGATGTGGCACAGGCAGAAAAGCTAGTGCGACTACCGATTTACTTTCTCCCATCTGTGTTCATCGGTGTTTATCTGTGGTTCCAATCAATACTTATTAAAAAGGCCGTTCGGACATGAGCGAGCCGTATTCCCACATGCCGCCGTGCACCTGGCCGTCGGCGATGAGGACGCCTTCGCCGTGAAACTGATCCTTGGCGAAATGGCCCATGTAGCGGTCGCCGTTGGCAAAGTCGAATTTGCCGCGCCCGGAAAACTGGTTCTCGCGGAAGCCGCCGGTGTAGCAATCGCCGTTGGCGAACTGGAATTTCCCCTGTCCTTCCATCAGGCCGAAACGGAACTGACCCTGATAGATGTTGCCGTTGGCGAAGGTGAACAGCCCCTGACCGTGCATCTGCTGGTTGATGCCCATGCCCTCATACTTGTCGCCATTCTTCCAGGTGCGGGTGATGAACTGCGGCACCTCCTCTGAGGTCCGGTCCGCCCAGCCGCCGCCGGATGGGCCACGGTCGCCGTAATAACGCGAATAATCCGGCTGCTCTTCAGCGTAGCGCCCCTCAGACTGATTGTTGTGCCAGATTTCCAGACGCTGGAACGCCTCGGTGACTTGATGAAACATGCGCGTGGCTTTTTTCTGCAGTTTTTCATCGTCGCCGGGGAAGCGGTCCGGGTGCCACTCCATCGCCTGCTTCTTGTAGGCCTTCTTGACTTCCTGAAAGGTGGCGCCCGGTTTCAGCTTGAGAGTTTCGTAGTCGCGTTGCATGCAGTTCAGCCGTCGTAGTTGGGAATGTGACAGCTGGCCATGCCGCGCTTCTCAAGATACTTCTGGTGATATTCCTCCGCCCGGTAAAACGCACCGGCAGGCGCGATCTCCGTCACGATGCCGGCTTTGAATCTGCCGGATTTTTCCTGCTGTTCTTTTGAGGTTTTGGCCGCGGTTTCCTGTTCCGTATCGTGAAAGTAGATGCCGGAGCGGTACTGCGTGCCGATGTCCGGCCCCTGCCGGTTGAGCGTTGTCGGGTCGTGAATGGCCCAGAACAATTCCAGCAGCGTGTTGTAAGAGATCTGTTCAGGATCGTATTCCACTTCCACAACTTCCGCATGGCCTGTTTGCCCGGTGCAGACCATTTCATAGGTCGGGTTGGGCGCCGTGCCGTTGGAGTAGCCCACCGCTGTCGAAACAACACCGCTCTGCTGACTGAAAGCTAGTTCCACTCCCCAGAAACAACCTGCGCCAAAGGTGGCCTTTTTTGTCATTGCATCACTCCATAATAGAAGAAGAAATTTTCTTAATTTATGAAACGTCATGGTATTCGAGTCAACCGGGAAATGCAAAATTTAGTGGCCGGAAGAAGAGTTCGGTTGCCCGCAAAGTCCCTGAAAGGATATTTGGGATGATTTTTCCAGCTCCACCTCCTTGTCTGCTTTTTGAAAACCACTGCAAAATCGTGAGATATTGACGACCGTATAACCTATTGTTTTTAATGGATTTATTTTTTTCTATCCGGCTGATTTCTGTTTTATAATAATCTGACAACCCGAAAAAACGGAAACCTTGCTATGATTTTCAAGAAGTCACAGACCAATATTGAAAAACTAAAACAGCATATTGCCGAACTGTCCGAGAAATCCGATGCGGTGTGGCAGGAGGTGGAAGAAGCACAGAAAAAAGAAGGACAGGCGTTACAGCAGGTGGAGGAATATAAAGCCAAGCTGACGGAGTCGCAAAGCGAAGTTCAGAAATACCAGAAAACTTATCAGGAATTGCAGAAACAGCAGGATCAGGCCTGGAATCAGGTAGAAGAATTTAAGGCCAAATTAGGCGAATCTGAAAACGAGATCGCCGGATACCGAAAAGAGATTCAGGATCTGCACAAGTCCCGCGAACAGGCCTGGCAGGAAGCCGAAGAATCTAAAAAGGAACTGGAGAAAGCTCAGGCTGGAGACCAGGAGGTTCAAGGCGTCAAAGCCGAACTGGAACAGGCGCAAAAAGAAATTTCGCAATTAAAGCAGTATGAGACGGAATTGAATCAGACTAAAGAGGAAATCGAGAAACTCGAGGAATACAAATCCAAGGTCGGCCAGGTTCAAAGCGAGATCCAGAAGTATAAAGAATATAAAACCGAACTCGAGCAAGCCAAAAAAGACATTCAGAAGTATCAGGAGTTAGAAACCGAATTTGAACTGGCCAAGAGCAAGATCGAGGACGGCAAGGAATACAGATCCAAATGGGAACAAGCTGAAAAAGAAGCCGAGAGCGCCAAAAGCGAAATCGAGACGCTAAAGTCGCAGTTGTTAAAGACGCAGTCCAGGATCAAGAATTTGGAAGAAAGCGGGAGCAAGGAAAGGCCGAGCCGCCCGGCTAACGTTTCCAAAGAATCAGATTATCCTTCCGTAATTGATCTGGAGCAGATGACCAGCGAAGTCGATGAAAAAATGAAACAAGAGGAAGATAAAAAAAGTTTTCTTTGAGTTCTTCACCCCAGAATCGCTGCCGCAGTAAAACCCACCTGTCCGTACCCAACCCATTTTTAGACTAAGTATACAATTGCGCGACATATTCGCCGTAACCGTTGTAAGGCAGTGTGGGGCGGATTTCTTCGGTGCCGATCATTTTTTCCTTGGCCTGTGACCAGCGGGGATGCGGCACCTTGGGATCGACGTTGGCGGTGAACTGGTATTCCAGTCCCTGCAACGTGTTCCAGAACGTCGGCGGACGGGAATCGATCAGTTCGATTTTGACGACAGACTTGATACTTTTAAATCCGTATTTCCAGGGCACCACCAGACGGATCGGCGCGCCGTGTTGTTTCGGCAATGGGTGCCCGTAAATGCCGACCGCCATAAACGTCAATTCGTTCATGGCTTCGGCAAGAGTCAACCCTTCCGTGTAAGGCCAGGGTTGCCAGAAGGCCAGTTGCCCTTGAGCGGTGAACGGCATGTAAAAGGTGGTCATGCGCACATGCGTGGCTTTGGATATGGGTTCCACCGCATCCAGCAAGGATTTTAGCGGAAACCCCGTCCACGGCACCGCCATCGCCCAGGCCTCGACGCAACGCAGGCGGTAGAGCCGCTCCTCAATGGGCATGGTTTTTAACAGATCGTCGATATCGAAAACTTTGGGTTTGCGCACTAGCCCTGCGACTTCCACCGTCCAGGGCCGGGTGGGCAGAGCCTGCGCGTGCACGCGGACGTCTTCTTTCACCTCGGTGAATTCGTAAAAATTGTTGTAGCCTGCGGCGATCCGTTCCGATGTCAGTGGGCGGTCGAGTTGAAACTGTTCGTTACGATTGGCGGGATAGAGTTTTTTTTCAATTTCACTGAGCGGAGTTTCAGCGTCCGGGTCCGGCAATTTGGAAGTGCATCCCATGAGGAGGGCGGAGGTGGCCAGAGTGGTCAGCGCCGTGCCCTTTAAAAATTCGCGGCGGCGCATGTAGACCGATTCCGGCGTCGCCAGGTTTCCCGATATTTCCCATCCCTTGCTGATTTTGATTTGGCTCATGACGATGGCTTTGTCCCGAAAAAAAACATCTCCCGTATATAGAGGATAATTTGTTGCGGGAAAGGGCGCAACAGAAACCGGTCACGGCGATGCGGGAACCCAGTTGTCGATGCTTTTAAGATAGGGTTCCGATCCTTTGACGATGGGGAGGGCGATCACTTCCGGAACGTCGTAGCTGTGATTCCGGCGCACCCAGGCTTCCAGCGCCGCGAACCGGCTCGAGCGGGTTTTGATGATGAGAAGAATTTCCTCATCGACGCAAAGTTTTCCTTCCCAATAGTAGGTGGACTGAATCGAGGGCAGGGTGTTGACGCAAAACGCCAGTTTTTCCTCGACCAGGCCCAGGCTCAGTTTCTCCGCTTCTTCTTTGGATCCCGCCGTGACAAAAACCACCATGTGCTGTTCCATGCCTGCCTCCTTTTTTCAAAGCACGAACTTTAAAATATAAAATCCCAAAAACAGCAGAACGAAAAAGGCGATGCTGAAAAAACCGAAATATTTTTCGATCAACTCTTTTATGGCCGGTCCGAATTTATAGATCAGAAACCCGATGAGAAAAAACCGCGCCGCCCGGCCCAGAGTAGAAGCAAAAATAAAAATGGGCAGATCGATTTTAAACGCCCCGGCGGCGATGGTGAACAGTTTATAAGGGATCGGGGTGAACCCGGCTCCGGCAACCGCCCAGGCTTCGTATTGTTGATAGAGCGCGCCAATTTTTTCGAACTTTGCCTGCAAATGGTAAAAGTCCAGAATTTTGTGGCCGATGACGTCCATGAATTTTAATCCAATCAGGTAACCGAACACGCCTCCCATGACAGAAGCAAGAGTGCAAAAGAAAGCATAGCGAAACCATAGGGCAGGAACGGCAATGATCATCGCGATGAGGAGGACATCCGGAGGCACCGGAAAAAACGAGGACTCGATAAACGAAATGGCAAACAAGGCGGGCAAGGCATAAGGCGTGGCCGCCCAGTGCAGGACCCAATCGTACAACGACCGTAGAAGTTTCATAATCCGCTTTCGATAAGAGTTGTCAACTTGGAACGTTACAAGAGGTTCACAGGGTCTACATCAATAGACCATTTGGCTTTCCCTGTAAAGGCGGTTTTCAGTTCCTGAACGTCGTTCAGCCGCTTCAGCAGGAATTGCAAGGTTTTTGCACTTTGCGCCCGCAGTAGAATGTGCCAGCGGTATTTGTTTTTGATGCGGTACAAAGCGGCGCGCGAGGGGCCGAGAACCTCGATATTGCGGGCAGGTGGCATGACGCGTGCCAGGGTGCTTTTCAGTTTCCGAGCCATCGATTCCCCAAGCGCTTCTATTTCGCTTTCGATTTCCAAAGCGATCATACGGGTAAAGGGAGGATAATTGAGCTGTTTCCTCAAGATCAATTCCTTTTCATAGAATTTCTGGAAATCGTGTTGTTTGACAAAGTCGAACACATAATGCGCAGGATTGTGGGTCTGAATGATGACCTGGCCGGGAACGCGGCCTCTGCCGGCACGTCCCGCCACCTGGGTGAGAAGTTGAAAGGACCGCTCGCAGGAACGAAAATCCGGGATGTTTAAAGACAAATCCGCATGCACCACGCCCACCAGAGTGACGTTGGGAAAGTCGTGCCCCTTGGTGATCATCTGCGTGCCGATGAGAATGTCGATTTCTCCCGCTGTCATCAATTCGTGCATGGCTTCAAAAGCCGATTTGCCGCGCGTGGTGTCGCGATCGAGCCGGGTGATTTTTGCTTCCGGAAACAAACGTCGCGTTTCTTCCTCCAGTTTCTGCGTGCCGAATCCGTTGAACCGGATCACCTCGCCCATGCAGTCGGCGCAGGTCTTCGGAGTGCGGGCGGAATAATTGCAGTAGTGACAGCGGATGACATTTTCACTGCCGTGAAACGTCAGCGTGACACTGCAATGAGGACACTGAAATACAAATCCGCATTCCTTGCAGAAAATGTAGTTGGCGGTTCCCCGGCGGTTGAGGAACAGAAACACCTGTTCCTTGCGGTTCAAGCGGGCGCGGATGGCGGATTTCAGTTCTCCTGAAAGGATGGAGAAGTTTTTATACTCGTTTTTTTCAACGCGCATGTCGGTGATGCGGACGACGGGAAGCAGGCGGTCGAGAACCCGTTTGCCGAGCGAAAGGTAGCGGTATTTTCCAGACTCGGTGTTGGCTAACGATTCCATAGAGGGTGTGGCGGAGCCCAAAATCACCACGGCGTTTTCCGCCTGGGCGCGGACGATGGCGGTGTCGCGCGCGTGGTAGCGGGGAGTGGAATCCTGCTTATAAGAGGAGTCGTGCTCCTCATCGATGACGATGATCCCTAAGTTTTTGAGAGGCGAAAAAACAGCGGATCGTGCGCCTACGACAATGGCGACCCGGCCTTCCTGAATTTTTTTCCACTCCAGGTAGCGCTCTCTTTGCGAAAGGCCGCTGTGCATGATGGCGACGTTCGTGCCGAAGCGTTTCTGAAAACGGCTGACGGTTTGCGGCGTCAAGGAAATTTCAGGCACCAGCATGATCGCGGTCTTTTTTTGCTCCAACGCGCGTTGAATGCAGCGGATGTAAATTTCGGTTTTCCCGCTTCCGGTGATGCCATGCAAAAGAAAGGTTTTAAACTCCGAGGCGTCCAGCGAGTGGCCAAGTTCCGCATACACTTTTTTCTGGTCGGAAGTGAAGGGCAGGGGCGCTTCGGCGCACCAGTCGGCATCCTGAGTTTCGACTTCTTCCTGACGCTGGTTTTTCACCGTCGTGATTTCAATCAGACCTTTTTCCCGCAGCTTTTTAAGCGTATCGGAGCAGGAGGGAAAATGTTGCGATAATTGCCCAAGGGTCTGTTCACCGCCACGTAAATGATCGTAAACCAACTTTTGTTTGGGACTGCGGCGCAGGAGTTTTTCCACTTCCTCTTCAGGTGGACTTTGAGATGCGATCATGGCCTGTTTCTCAAACGTGTACTTCACCGTACTGCGTTTGACTTTTAATTGTGTCTTGAGAAATCCCAATTGTTTGCAGCGAGCCAGCGCGTAGGCACTGAACCGGTTGAGCAGCAAACCCCGCATTTGCTTTGCCGATACTTGACCGCGGTCCTGAATGGTTTTCAGGATCAACAATAACGTCTCTTTTTCATCACTCGCTTCCATGGCGGAAAGACCCTCTTCAGTCAGCGTCAGGATTTCCTGACTCTCGTCTTCCAGTCCTGCCGGCAGAGCGGCTTTCACCGCTTCCCCCCAGGAGGCGTGGTAATAGTCCGCCAGCCATCGAGTGAGAGCAAGGATTTCTCCTGATAAAACCGGGTGGGTGTCGAGAACATCTTCAATCGCTTTCAACGTTATCGCAGGATCACAGCGATCGGAGATTGCAACCACGTAACCGGTGAGCTTGCGCCTGCCAAAGGGAACAAACACGCGCATTCCTATCTGCAAAATGGAGCGGAACTGCGGCGGAATCTCATAAGTGAACGCGTCCCGCATCGGCAGATTGACCACGACCTCGGCGAATATTTTGTTCGCCTCGGCAGGGGATGAGGAAAGTGGCGGGTCGATGGTTGTGGGAAGGTTCATGATTCCGGGCCAGTAATGAATTTGCAGGAATTTTACCAGAGAACAGAGGAGTTAAAAACCCGTCTCTGTTTTGTTGGCCAAGAAAAAATTGACTTGCAAAACGATATCCCCTAGTCTTTCCTTTCCCTAATCAATTTAAAGACCGGATGATGATACTTATCATTCATTAAGCAGAGGAAAAAAAATCATGAAAATTGGAGAAAAAATTAAGTTGGATTTTGCCGGAAAGAAAAAGGATGCCGTGGTTTTCAAGGTGTTTCCCAATACGGTTTATCTCAAAGTCGATTTCGAGAAGGAAAAGGGGAAAATCGTGAAACGCAAACTCAATGCGATCGACAAAGGAAAATCCGCCAAGAAAAAGGAAAAAGCAAAAGCCAGTAAGTGATCTGCATGAATCGCCAGGGAGAAGCAAAACGTATCTGCTAAGCGCTCCTTGGCAGATGTCCGGATTTTGAGATTGGCCCCGCTAAAAATACGTTTTCAGTTTTGCCTCTTTCTTAAGAGCTTGAACGTAATCCCGCGTTGCCTGGGCAGTTTTCCTTTCCAGCAAAGTCTTTCGGATCGTTTCTTTTTCCTCAGCAAAAGTGCGGGTGGCGCCCGGCTTTTTGTCGGTGACTTTTAGGATATGCAGCCCGTGTTTGGTCTTGAATATCTCGCTCACCTCACCGACCTTCATCTTGAACGCCCGGCTGCTAAAAGCCGGGAGCATCCTTTTTTGAGTGAAAAAACCCAGGTCCCCGCCTTTGGCTGCAAGACTGTCCTGCGAGAATTTTTGCGCCAAATCTCCGAAATCCGATCCGGATTTGACCTGCTCCAGAACCGACTCCAGTTTTTTACGCGCCATCTGTTCCGCCTGTTGGCCGCTGTCCGGTTTCAATTTTATCAACATGACACTGGCCCGGACCTTATCCTCGGTCTGGAATTGATCGATATTTTTTTCGTAATGGGCCTTTAATTCTTTTTCGCTGATTTTGATTTTTGGCTCGACTTCTTTTTTGATGACCTCGTTCATGATGAGGTCGGTTCTCAGCTCTTCCTGGTATTGATCGAGGCTCATGCCCTGGTCCGCCAGTTTGTGCTCGAACACCGCATCGGATTTAAAGGACGCCTTCACCTGGTTTAATTTTTCATTGACCATTTCCGGAGAGACGGCAACGCCAATCTCCTTGCCTTTTTGCAGCAACAGAGTGCGTCCGATTTCTTCGTCGATCAGTTTTTTGGCGGCGGTTTTTAATTGGTCGGGGCTTAAGGTCATTCCCTTGGCTTTGTAGCTGCGGATGGATTTTTGCAACTCGCGAATGATGACCTCCCGCTTGATATCGGTGTCATTGACTTTTGCGGTCACTTCCGGCAGGGCGATGGGAGGCTTGTCGTCGTGCTTATGTCCTGAATGGGCATATCCGTTTGCAGCAGTAGCTGCAACCAGAGCCAGAGCCGATAAAAAGATAGGGATTGTTTTAATAGAACCGGTGCGAAACATGAGCTTGCCTCTTCTTAAAGGGAATGAAACCCTGTCAAATTTCTGGGGTTTGGAACCAACTCAAGGCTAATCATTCATTTTCCGGTTGTCAACCGATTTTGTCCGGCAATGGAACGCGCGTTCATTGCGATTTTAAAGGATTGAGGCTGATAAAAAAAGAATTTCAGGCTGGTGTCTCAGTCATTTGCCGTCTTAGAGAACGAAACAGGAAAAGGGTGATGATCGTGATTAAAAGTAGCGAGGTGAGGGCGGCCCGGTATTTAAACGTTTCCGTCTCCTGAAAAATCCAGACGATGGACCCCCACAACAGCGGTCCCAGAATGGAGGCGGCCTTTCCCGCCAGGCCGTACACGCCGAAAAATTCCCCCACTTTTTCCGGCGGGCAAAGTTCCACGAGATACGCGCGGCTGACCACCCAGACGCCTCCCATTCCCATGCCCGCCAGGGGACCCACCAGCCAGAACATGAGTTGACTTTGGCTGAGAATCGCAATGGCCAGCGCCGCCACCCAGAGCCACAAGACCAGCCAGTAGGACCATGCCGTTCCCTTGTGCTTGACCAGCCAGCCAATGACAAACGACCCGACCATTGCCGCCGAGGTGGAGGTGATGAGGAATGAGGTGATTTGCGCATCGGTGAAATGGATCACCTTGTTGGCATAAACGGACATGAAAGCGATCACCGTGTTGACCACGTCCAGGATCATAAAATGGATGAGAATGAATTTGAGCAGAAGCTTGTACTGAGCCGCATTGGTCAGGGTTTGTTTGAGGGTGCGAAACGCTTGCCCCAATTTGACTTTTTCAAATGGCCGGGTGTTGGGGTCTTTAACGAACAGAAAGCAGGGAATGGAAAAAATGAGAAACATCGCCGCTGTCGGAAGAAACGCGGCGGGGCGTCCATCGGACTCGACAAAGGGCCGGACCAGGATCAATCCCGCGATGGAACCCATATAACCCAAGGCAACGCCGTATCCTGAAACGAGGCCGATATGCGATCCTCTGGCCACCGAAGGCAGCATGCCATTGTAAAACACCATTGCCGATTGATAGCAGTAGTTGGCGATGGCAAACAGAAGCAGGCCGAGCCACAGGTTGTGCGTTTGCCCGATGAAGGCGGTGCCGATCACCGACAGCAAGGTCAGCAGAGTCAACGGACCGCGCCGGCGCCCGGTTTGATCGGAAATGGCGCCATAGACAGGAACGCTAAGAGCCACTGCGAGCATGGAACCAGAGAGCGCCACGCTGTATAAAATGTCCTGCCCTCCCTGATCCACCGTGACCCAAAGGGCAAAGTAGAGGGAGATGACATTCATCGAAAAGATGGTATTGGCAAAGTCATACATCGCCCAGGAGGCGATGGTCAGTTTATTGGCAGGAGAGGAGTTCACTGAACCGGTAGGACCGTCCGGAAACCGTAGATTTCGTTTTTAAGAGAGGGGAAGTTGCGGGCGCGATGCACCACCTGGACGCCATCGAGATCGTTGATCCAGGAGCCGCCGCGCAACACCTTCATCTTGAGAGGGCCTTTGGGGCCATCGGGATTGACCTCCGGGCTGGTGCGGTAGTATTGCCTGTCGTACCAGTCCAGACACCATTCCCAGACGTTGCCGGAAGTGTTGAACAGGCCGAAGGGGCTGATGCCTGATTGATAATAATTGACCGGGGCGGTTTGCGGGTAGTTGTCCTGATCCCCGGAGATATTGACAAAATAGAAGTAGAACCCCTGGTCCCATTTATTGCCCCAGGGCCACAGGCGTCCGTCGTTTCCCCTGGCGGCCTTTTCCCACTCGGCTTCGGTCGGCAGGCGGCGTCCCTTCCATTCCGCGTAAGCCATGGCATCGTACCAGCTGACGCCGACCACAGGGAAATCGGGTTGGTTGAACTTTTCATCCTGCCAGTATTGGGGTTTTGCATGCCCTGTGGCTTCGACAAACGCCATGTAGTCGGCGTTGCTGACTTCGTATTTGTCGATGAAATAGGCGGACGTGTAAACGAAGTGCATGGGTTTTTCGTCGTCTCTTCCGGACGCGGTTCCCATTTGAAAATACCCTTTGGGGACATAAACCATTCCCGGCGGCGGTGTGGCCGGAGTTGTTTCGGGTGCCGCCATGAGTAAGGAAGAAGCAAGGAAAAGAAGGATGAGGCTTATAAGGGGTAAGAAAAGTTTTCCACGCAGGAAGTTCATGTGACGCTAAAAAAGCCGATGTGTGCGACCAGGTCTTCTCTGGTTTCGGCGGGGAGGTCGGCCTCGATATTTTCAATATTGATCCACTTGTAGTGCCCGTTCCAGCAGTTGAGAGTGACCACGGAATTGCCATACCAATCCAGTGTCCGATTCAGAAAAATCGGCGCCTGGCATCTTTGGCAATATCCGCGAATTTCAATCATATAAAAACCTTTGGACAATCTCTCTTAAAGAGAGGGATAAAAAATGGGTGGAGAAAAAAATAAAGCCGTTCATGAAATTGTAGAGTTAAAAATCAATGTTCTGCAAGGAATATTTTAGTAAATTTAAAAAATCGTTTTTGATAAATGTTTAAATTGTCAAGTATTTTCGTGCAAACCAAGCCTGGCTCCGGTTCGGAGGGGCTTTATTGACAGGCTCATCTCGGTCAATCGATAAAATGCTAATGGGTAAACTCATACCCCGCCTGCTGCAGAATTTTCTTCAGAGTCTCCATCGGCAAACCCACGATATTGGAATACGAGCCGGAATAGGAAGCCACCATGAAGGCGCCTTTTCCCTGAATGGCATAGGCTCCGGCTTTATCCAGAGGTTCTCCTGTTTCCACGTATCGGATGATTTCCTCGTCGGCAACATGGTAAAAGCTCACTTCGGACACCACAGCAGTTTCCACCGGTTCGGAATTGACGACGGCGACCCCGGTGATTACCTGATGCGTTCTGCCGCTCAATCGCCGCAGGATATGATGGGCGTCATCAACATCTTTAGGTTTGCCGATGATTTCGTTATCCAGAACCACGATGGTGTCCGCGCCGATCACCCAATGGCCGGGGTATTTGCCGGCGACGTCCAGAGCTTTCTTACGGGCAATGGCAACGGCATTATCGGCGGGAGAAAGTTTTGCATCGAAAATTTCTTCTACCGAACTGGGAACGACTTTAAAGTCGGGCACGATTTCTTTTAGCAGTTCCACTCTTCGGGGAGATCGGGATGCCAGAATGAGCGGGTTTCGTGGATGCGTCATTTGGATGGGGAAAAATAAATTCGGATAAATGCAGCTTCCCTGTTCGAGAAACCACGATCTGTCATGGATAATCAGAACAATATAATTTACTATAGAGAAATATTCAGGAAAGCAGAAAAATATTATTATTTGCAGGTAGAGTTTTTATCCCTGTGTTGTTCAGGAAGAAATGAAATATGGCAGGTGCATCGTTCCAAATTCAGGTAAGGCATATCCTAGTCGATAAAAAAGAAGTCGCAGAACTTTTACAAGAAACCATCAATTCCGCTAAATCGGCAACGGGCCGGGTCAAAATGCTGATGACGCTGGCCGAGAAATACAGCCTGTGTGCCTCAAAGGCGGATGGCGGTAACCTGGGCTGGCTGGAGATGGGGTGGAATATAGCCGACCCAAGGGTTCCCAGGGGAGGGTTTAAAAAACTGGAAAATGAAGAGCTGTACAATTATCTCAACGAAGGGCTGGAGAATCGGACCCTAGAAAGTAAAGTCGCCTGTGGTCCGGTCAAAACGCATGCAGGCTACCATGTGGTCATGATCGCCAACGAATTTCGCACCAACCGGATCCTTTAAATTCCCGCCGGGTTAAATGAGCGATTGGACATTCTCGTTTGGGGATGATTCAACAAAGTTGTAGGCGAAGCAACCGCTGGTACAGCGGACCATGTAATGCGGGCAGGACCGGCAGGGTTCCTTGGTTTCGGTTTTATCGAAAACGGTGCTGAGAAACTTGGAGCCCATCTTCGCCATCGAGATCGAATTCACTTCTTTAAAGTCCTGAATGTTCCCAAGTTTCAGATTGTGAAAAGGGAAACAATTAAAGCAGTCACCCTTGCCGTCGATATCCATCGGGCTTCCATCCGCGCAGCCAAAGTATAAATCCTGAGTCTTCCATTCGCGGATGTCCGGCAGTTGTTTGCTGCCGTGAAAATAAATCCGTTCCGCAAGCTCGTATTCGTCTTCCTCGATTTCATCGATAAAACACGGAGGAAACGAACAGTCGAAACGGAAACACAATTGTGGAAATTGCTTGAGGATGTCCAGCATCTTGCGGCCCACCTTGGGAAAATCGCGGATGGGCAGGTAGATATTTTTTTCCTCGCCGACGATGGGAAACGCAGGGCTGACACGGATTCTATAAGTTTGGTCTTTTGGCAGACCCACCTTTTGGTAAATCGAATCGATCTCCGCGCATTGCGTCATTAAGTCCTGAGCTTTGGAATACAGGTTGATGCTGAAAGTCACGCTGTAGCCATTAGTCCGAAGCAGTTGTTCCGCCACATGATGGCAGCGTTGATGATTCTTCTCGGAGATGTTTTCCAGCGTTTGCCAGTTGAGCAAAATAGCGAAGTAGACATTGCGCTGTACGGAGCCTTCAACGCCGGCGGTTTTAACGATCAGGTCGAGAACTTTTTCCGGCATCAAGCCGTTGGTGAAAATATTGAGCGAAGTATAAGGATTGACCGCCGCAAGCGTCCGGTTGAAAATTTCATTGAATTCGGGATGCAGCGTCGGCTCACCTCCCATAAAGTTGATGATGGGATGGTGCTGGATCTTGGGCAGGAGCTGGTCGAGAAAAAAGTCGAACTCCATGGATTTCCCCGGCGTCTTCACGGTGTCTTCCATGTATTCGTCTGCAAAACAGTAATTGCACTTTAGATTGCAATAACTGTTTAAAATGATATTCATGCGTCGCCTCCCCGGTCAAAGGAACAGGTTCCGGGGGCTTCAAAATACCCTTTTAATTGCAACGAGTTAACGTGATATCAGAGTTTTTTTGAATGCCTGTCGGAAATTTCTTACAATGATACCACTATGGGAAGGCGGCGGGGGGTAAATTCAGTTCAAGGCTCGAATTTCTTCTTTCTTCGCAGAATCTGGGAAGTGCCGGCATGGGCCACCATTTTCAGTTCAAAGGGATGGGTCCGGCAGACATTGACCATGCCGGAAATGGCCTGGTCCTTTGCGTCGGTTTCATCATTGGCCTCGCATTTGATCTCCCAGGCGTTGGCGACGGTTGGAATTTTCTCGAAACCGTGTTCCTCGAGGCGCAATAAAATCTCTTTCTGGTCCTGCTCCTGAATATCGATGAATTCAGCTACCACTAAAACGTTGAAAGCGGGCATGAACGCAATCCTCCTGTCGCAATGAATAAATGTGGATTATGGCTTTAGTGTATAATACACTCGGAAAAATGGAAACAGGCCGGTTCCTGTTTTCTGCCTCTGCTGGTTGAGTGTAAGGGAAAGTTCTCGCACTTCCGAAACTCCCGGCCAGATTAATTCTTGCCAACGAATCCAACGTTCCCCTTGTCTGCCCTTAGGCCCTTCATCGCCAATATTTCCTGGAACCTGATCGGCAAAACCTGCGTTCAGCTCATTTTATTTGCCGTGTCCATTGGGGTCACCCGGTATTTGGGCAAAGATCAACTCGGTATTTACGCGACGCTTCTGGTCATTCCGGTTTTTGTCCGCCTGCTCAATCAGTTGGGGCTGGAAACGCTTATCAACAAAAAACTGCCAGAGATCAATGTTCAGGACCCCAGCGGCCAACAGGGCCGGTATCTGGTCAAACGCGTGCTGGCCGTCCGTGCTGTTTCTTCACTGGTATTCTGTTTTTTGATCTACCTTCTCCTTCCGTTTTACCTGAACTTCATTCAAATGCCGGAACTGTTGCAGTATCGCACCGCGATCCTGTTTTATTTTCTGGCGATCACGCTGAATTCGCTGTTCAGCACCCTGTTCATGACCCTGCTGCGCTACAAAGTGATTTCCATTGTCGAAACGCTGGGCGCATTGCTGAACCTTATTTTGCTGATCGTATTTATATACTTCGACCGGGGAATTTCAGGAGTGTTGTATGCGTATATTTTTTCGTCGGCGGTCACGAACACGATTTTTCTGGCGCTGTCCCGCCACGATCTTAAAGGCCCCTCAGCGCGGCCCAAATGGGGAGAGATGCAGGGACTCGCCTGGACTTCCTATGGAATCACCTTATTCAGTTTCGGGTTGATGACGCAGAGCGATGTGTTCCTGATGAATTACTTCCAGGTGGAACCGGCGCGCATTGGTTACTACTATCTGGCGACCGGCCTTGGTGCCATGCTGGCGTTTGTGTTGACAGGCGTGGGGCCTCTGGGATTGTCTTTGCTTTCAGAAACGCATGCGCGGGAGTCGAGCGTGGGTCTCGCCCGTTCCTGGCGGGAGATTGTGAGTTTCGCGGCGTTTCTAACCACTCCCATATTCGTGTTCGCATTTTTTAATGCAGAATCCCTGATCACTCTGATTTATGGAGCGCCTTTTGCGCCAGCGGGAATGGCCTTGTCGCTTTATATCCTGTTTTTCGGGATGAGCACGATTCTTGGAATGGATTTTACGGTTTCCACGTTGTTTATCCTGCACCGGCGCGATGCCGCCATGCGTTCGACCATTGAAGGCAGTGTGTTGAACGTTGTGCTGAATCTGATTCTGATTCCACTCTACGGAGAAATCGGCGCGGTGGCGGCGACGGGAGCGGTCATGCTTTATATGGTGGTCCGCCAGCTGGTTGTGATACAAAAGCAAATCGACATTCGCCCGGCGTTTGCAACTCTTGGAAAATGTTTTTTATTTTCCTTCGTCGCCGTTATGGTGAGCGAAGGTTTTGCCCGCATGGTTTTAGACCACATTATTTTGAACGCTGTGGTGTTTCTTTTATCCTTTGTTATTTTGCTCATCCGGTTGAAACCGTTTACAGAAGACCACCGGCATTTACTTGCCAGCGTCTATCCTAAGCTCGATCCATGGTTTCGTTTATTTGCCGCCGAAGGCAGAAGCGAAGCCGGATAGCCGTAATTGTTCTTAGGAGATTTATGAGTTCTCCAAAACCATTTGCATTTTGCGGCAAGACGATTGGCGAAGGGCATCCCCCTTTTATCATTGCCGAGGTGGGATTCAATCATCGCGGCGATGTGGAGCTTTGCAAGCGGATGATCGCCGCCGCCGCGCAAAACGGCGCCGATGCGGTCAAGCTGCAAACCTTCGTAGGGGAAGAACTGTATTCTAAAAAATTCATGGCGAATGATCCGGAAGATCCCGGATGCGAAATTCCTCTGTACGAATTTTTTAAGCGCTTTGAACTCACGCGTTCAGAATACGAAGAACTTTTTCAATACGCCGCCGAACTCAACATTCCACTTTTTTCGACCCCTTTTGATGAAGCCTCCCTCGACATGCTGGTGGAACTTGGAATGCCGGCGATTAAAATCGCTTCGCCCGACCTGACCCATCTGCCGTTACTCAACCGAGTGGCGGAAAAAAACCTGCCGGTGGTGTTGTCTACCGGAATGGGCGAGGAAAAGGAAA
>JAJDBE010000287.1 GCA_029261515.1 Nitrospinaceae bacterium
CGCCGCCGTGGTGCTCGTCGCCTCCTGTCGGGCGCTGAAAATGCATGGCGGCATGGCCCTCAATGAATTGTCCGCTCCCAATCCCGAGGCGTTGCAAAAGGGTCTTGGCAATCTCGACAAACACGTGGAAAACATTGCCAAGTTCGGCGAAAAACCCATCGTCTGCCTCAACCGCTTCGCGGGCGACCGCGATGAAGAAATCGATCTCGTCCGCAAACACTGCGAAACCAAATTGCAAGTTCCCTTCGCCGTCAGCAATGTTTTTGAGGAAGGCGGCAAGGGCGGACTGGAACTGGCCGAGGCCGTATTAAAGCACGCGGAAAAAACGCCGTCTCCCTTTCATCCGCTTTACGATTGGAACGACGGGGTAAAGGAAAAAATCTGGCAGGTGGCGCATGAAATGTATGGCGCGGAAAAAATCATCTACGAAAAAAAAGCCGAGCGGGATTTAAAATCCATCGAAAAACTGGGCTACTGCAACCTGCCGGTGTGCATCGCCAAAACCCCGGCGTCACTCAGCGACGACCCCAAGATCTATGGCCGGCCAGAAAACTTCGCCGTCACCGTGCGCGAAATCCTGATCGCCGCCGGAGCCGGATTTCTGATTCCCATCACCGGCGACATCCTGCGCATGCCGGGCCTTCCTAAAACTCCGCAGGCGGAACATATGGATGTGGTGAATGGCGTGATTCAGGGGATTAAATAATATTCAATCTTCATAGTACGCCGCGCCGCAGTCTTCCATCTCGCGGATTTCCACGCGTTTGACCCGGACCGTTGCGGAATTGATGTCCGCCGCCAAATCCTGAAACACCCAGCGGGCGATGTTCTCCGCCGAGGGGTTGAGCTTGTCGAAGGGAGGGATTTCGTTGATGTTCTGGTAATCGAGTTTGGACAGAATGGCCTCCACTTTTTTCTTGAGCTGCACAAAATCGATGCCCACTCCCATAGCGTCCAGTTCTTCCGCTTCCACGATCACGGTAGCCCCCCAGTTGTGGCCGTGCAGGTTTTCGTATTTGCCGTCATAATAACGGAGCCGGTGGGCGGCGGAGAATTTAGTGTTTACTTTGACCTCGTACATGATTTTTTTCTCGCTATAATATTTTTAATTATCAAGGGAAATTCTTTTACCTCCCCTAACCCCTCCTTGGAAAGGAGGGGAATTTTATGCACCTCCCCTTGGTAAGGGGAGGTTAGGAGGGGTTAAATATTAAACTCTAATTTTTCTCTTCCACCACGGCTTTAATACAATCCACCGCCACATCCATCATCATTTTTATTTCTTCAACTGAAATCACCAAAGGTGGAATAAAGTAGATCACGTTTCCTAAAGGACGCATGAAAACGCCGCGCTTCAATCCTTCAAGAAAAATCCTATACCCTACCCGCGCTTCAAAAGGAAACGGTTCTTTGGTCTCGCGGTTTTGGACCAGTTCGGCGGCGGCGATCATGCCGGTTTGCCGAAACTCGCCGCACCATTCGAGTTGCTCCAGCCGCTTGCCATATTCACCCAATGCCTTAATTTTCGGTTGCAATGTTTTCAGAAAATTATTTTCAGTCAACATGGCCAGGGTTTCGTTGGCCACGGCGCAAGCCAGCGGATTGGCGGAATAGCTGTGACTGTGGATGAACAGTTTCAGCGTGGAAAAATCGCCGTAAAAAGCCGAGTAGATTTCATCGGTCGTGAGAGTCGCCGCCAGCGGCAGATAACCGGAGGTGATGCCTTTGGACAAACACAAAAACGTCGGATTCAACTTATGTTCGCCGCAGACGAAAAGCGATCCGGTGCGTCCGAATCCGACAGCGATTTCATCGTAAAGGGTGTGAACGTTATGAAGTTTGCAGGCGACCTCCAGTTTTTTTAAATAACGCGGAGGATACATCTTCATCCCCGCCGCCCCTTGCACCAAGGGTTCCACGATCACGCCCGCCAAGGTGTCCTTGTGTTCGGCCAGTGTCTTTTCCATCGGCTCGAAACACTCGGCGTTGCAACTTTCCGGTTGCAATCCATAAGGACAGCGGAAGCAGTCGGGCCCCTGAACTTCCAGGTTCTGCATGAGAACGTTTTCAAAATTTTTCCGGAAAAGGTCCAGCCCGCACAGGGAAAGAGCGCCCAGAGTTTCTCCGTGATACCCACCTTTAAGATAGGCAAATCGGGTCTTTTCCGCGTGTCCTGTCTGCTGCCAGTATTGCAGGCTCATTTTGACCGCCACTTCCACAGCGGTGGACCCGTTGTCGGAAAAGAAAACCTTCTGCAAATTATGCGGCGACAACTCCACCAAATTGGAGGCCAGGTCAATCGCCGGCTGATGGGTAATGCCGGCAAACATCACGTGCGCCACTTTCTCCAGCTGGCGTTTCAACGCCTCATTCAGGCGCGGATGGTTGTGACCGAACAGGTTCACCCACCAGGAGGAAATGACATCCAGGTATTTTTTTCCGTCCCGGTCGTAGAGATACACACCCTCGCCGCGCTCGATCAAAAGCGGCGGCACGGTTTCGTGATCCTGCATCTGTGTGCAGGGATGCCAGACGGAATGGAAGTCCCGAACCAGATCAATATCCGGTTTTTTATCCAAATTATTCATAGGTTAATAAAATATATCTTATAAATTAGATTAAAGGCTATAGCGAGCCGGGGAAAACTCTTCAATCTCCTCCTTCAGGGTTTCCAGGATCGCTTCGGCCACATAATCCGCTTGATTGGGCGTTTGCAATATGCCGTTTCTGTAGTGTCCCGTCGAATAATATAGATTTTTATAGCGTTGGCTTTTGCCCATGATCGGCATCAGATCTTCCGCCGCCGGACGCAGGCCTGTCCATGACTCGATCACCGGTGCCTGGCTTAAACAGGGAAGAATCTCCGCCGCGCGGTCGATCAGCCCCTGAATGACCTGATCTTCCACTGCGGAATCAAAGCCCCGGTCTTCCATGGTGGACCCGAGAACAAACCCCTGCCCACCCCGCCAGGGAGCGATATAAGTCAGCAAGCCATGTACTGTATACTCCAGGCGGTTGTCTTCTACCTGCAAGCGGCACATCTGCCCCTTGATCGGTTTGAGGGGCATGGAAATTCCAAGCGTGCGGCCCAACGCTTCGGACCAGCTTCCCGAAGCCAGAACAAACTTTTTTCCCGCAATTTCTCCTGAACCGGTAACCGCGTGCCCGATAGAGGACTCGTCCCGATTGAAACCTGTGACATTGGCTTCCAGAACGGCGACCCCCAGTTTTCGCGCCGCTGACACCAGGGCATCGTGCAATTCGCGGTTGTTGACCTGCCCTTCCCTCACCCAAAGGATCTCGCCGCAGGATTCGGACAGGTAAGGGGCTTTCTCCCGAACCTCGCCGGGTGACCACACTTCGTAAGGAATATTTTCTTCCTCAAAAAAACGTTTGCGATCCTCCCAGGTTTCTTTGAAAAAGGAAGAAGGCATGAGAGACCCGTTCATCGAAAAGTAAACGGAGGCGTCGCTTATTACGGCCAACTCCTCGATGAACGCCGGGTACTTTTCCAAAGATTCCCGGCAAAAATGGAAAAACCGGTCGGCCCGGTCGCACTCGCCAAAAGGAGCCAGCATGCCCGCCGCCGCACGGGAAGCCATGAGCGAATTCATAGGGTCCCCTAAAACAGCGATCTTTAAATCCGGACGGCTGCGCATCAACCGGAAGGCGATGCTGAATCCGATGACCCCAGCTCCGACGATCACGATGTCATAATTGTGTTTTTGCGTCATTATATCTTAATCTTCGGGACGGATTTCGACCCCGAATCCGATCTCTTTCGTATGGACCTGATTTCCGCATTGGGATGAAGGTGTTCCAACCCATTGTAATTAAGATTATTCCAGTCCACCACCTTAAACCCTCTTTGTCTGGAAAAAGAAAAGCGGTTTTGCCTTGCTTTTTAAGGCCTTGATCCCTTAAAAGGGGTTGTGCTATTTTAGAAACCAAAGGCTTGAAATAAAACAAGTTTAGCAGGTTCACGCCACTATTTTTTTCAATTTTTAAGGTTGATTCATGGAAAAGAATTCAGAAACCACCACCACGTCGACGCCAGAAACCGATGCCGGGAGCCGGGTCGATCCCATCCTGGAACACCTGAACGCTGAAGGAGTCGAAATCGACAAAAGCCGAATCCGCAACCTGTTCGTCGATCTCTGGAAATATGAGGATGGAGACGTTCTTCCGCCCGAAGATCAGTTGCTCACCACCGTCGGTCTGTTTATCTATACGTGCCATAATATTCTGGACGACCACAATCTGCGCATGGACCGGGCCAGAAAAGCAATCACCGAAGCTCTGGAGATCTGGCAAAAACCCGAGCGGGATGAGATGATAGAAAAAGAACGCACTGCGGAGAATCCGTTTAAAGCCTTTGTGGACTTGAATGTGCCAAAAGTCGATGAGATTTACACTTGGAAAAACTTTCTCCTGGAACATAAGCAAGCGGATGAAAACCAGTGGAACTATAAAATGAAAAAGTGCTGGTTCGCTGAGTTTTTTATTCGTTACGGACGCACGGACTATATTGAAACCGCCTGCATGTACGATCAGATCCCCTGGAACGCCCGCAAAGATTATGTGGATCTGAAACTGAACAATATGTTTAAAAAGCTGGGCCGTCTTTGCCAATTCACCTACAAGCCGGCTAACACCCAGAAATAAGATTCCTGCAAGCGGAGATTCTTCAGGAATCATTCCTTTCTTTTCATTCTGAACGTTCGCGGAATAGATTATCAAACGGGTCGCCTACTACATCAGTTCCCACGGATACGGTCATGCCGCCCGGTCGACGGTGGTCCTTGAGAAACTCCTGGACAAATTTCAAGTCCACATCAAATCGGAAATTCCCGATTCCTATTTTCACATCTACTTAAAAGGCAATTTTTCCACGACCCAAACTCCGGTGGACGTGGGGTGTGTTCAGAAAGACTTCATCCGCATTGACATAGATAAAACCCTGCAAAAGCTGGAAACCTTTTTGAGTCAATCCGGCAAACGAATCGAGGAGGAAATGCAATGGCTGAAGGAAAACAAGATCGACCTCGTCATCTCCGATGCTTCCAGTCTTCCATTAAAAGCCGCGAACGAAACAGGCATCCCTTCGATTCTGATCTCCAATTTCACCTGGCACGATATTTACAATTTTTTCCCGGAAGCTGCGAAACAAAAAACTCTTTTGGATATTTTACAGAATGAATACGCCGCCGCTTCTCTACAAATTCTACCGCAATGCCATATCTTCAATGACATCGTTGCGAAAAAAGAAGAGGTGGGATTTATCGCCAGAAAAGGCCAAAATGTACGGGATCGTCTGGAAACGACCACAGAGACTTCTTTTGAAGACAAAACGGTGGTCTTTATTTATCTGGGTGATATCGGCGCACAAGCAGTGCAGTGGAAAAACTTAATAAACCTGAGGGATTGCCTTTTCATCACCCGCGATCCACTGCCCAAAGGCATTGCCAATTTATTTGTTCTCGATGATCGTTTTCTCTATCAAGATTTGATCGCCAGTTCAGACATCGTGTGCACCAAAGCGGGGTATTCTACCCTGGCGACCGCTTTCTCGCACGGAAAACCGGTGATCTCCTGCTCCAGGGAATATTTCCGCGAGTTCGAAGCCATGCAAGACTACATGTTTGGCAACAAGGTGGGATTGATCGTGGATTCAAAAAAATTCTTCGACTGCGACTGGGAAGAGGATATTCAAAAAGCGCAAAAACTTTCCATTGAGGGAAAAGTTCCACTGGATGGAGAGGTAAAGGCTTTAAAAATTATCGACCGAGTTTTACAAAAATATTGATGCCGTGAAACCCGATATCACCCTCATCATCACCAACTGGAATGGTCGCGAGTTGTTAAGAGAATGTCTGCCCTCTGTTCTGGCCGCCGTCAAATTTGACGGCGACCATTCCTATGAAGTGATGGTCATCGACGATTGCAGTGCCGATGACAGCCTGGAAATTCTTGCCAGGGAATTTCCCACTGTCCGGCGGGAAAAAACACCGCACAACCTGGGTTTTCAGGGCGCGAACAATTACGCCGCCGTCCTGGCGGAATCCCCCATCGTCATGCCCATGAATAACGATATCAAACTGGACGAGCAGGCCCTGCTGCATCTGGCACGGCATTTTGACAAAAGCGATGTGTTCGCCGTCAGCGGCAAAATTTTTGCGTTCGATCAAACCACATTTTTATATGGCAACCGGGGAGGTTATTTTCAAAACGGGCATTTCACTCTTTATGAAAAAGGTCCTGACGATACCAGCCAGACGCTGTTCGCCTGTGGTGGAGCTTTTATGGTCGATCGGAAACGCTATCTGGAACTGGGCGGCTTCGACCTTTTGTACCATC
>JAJDBE010000288.1 GCA_029261515.1 Nitrospinaceae bacterium
GCCGCTTCCGCCTTCTTTCATCCTTCTCTAGCTATTTATAAGAAGCTTCCCCGTTCGTACCGTGCAAAAACCATTTTTTGAACCTGTCAAGGACAGGTGGGGCATCCGTATGCTGCTTTAGGCTTCCTTGGCTAGAAGGCATGCACACCGCAGTAGAATCATCAACCCCGTTTTCAAAATGTTGGCTCAAAAAATACAATTTTTACACGAGCACAACAGGGAAGCTAAAAATCTCAAATTAATTCTAATCCTAGCATAAAGGGGCTTTCCCCTCAAGATTTAAGTATCGGGCAACCCGGTTCAGGGAACAGTGTTTTCAACCTCTTTTTCAAGGATCTGAATGAGGCTGTCGAGCCTGGTTTCAGACTCCTGACCTGCCTCTTCGGCTTGTCTTTTTAGCTCCAAAAACTCCTGAGCAATGTTCAAAGCGGCAAGTATCGCTAAATCGGCGCTGGAAGAAATTCCCCGGACACCCGATAATTCCTGCATTTTGGTATCGACCAGCGAAGCGACCTCATTCGGGTCCACGGAAAACGAATCGCTTTTAACGGTGTATTTCTTTCCTTGAATTTTAATTTCCACACTTTCAGACATGGCGGCATTAAGCAAAGTTCAGTTTCTCCAGGTTTTCAAGAATGGTTTGTATTTTTGACCGGACCAGAGTGTTGTCGTTTTCCATTTTGCGGTTGGAACGTTCGAGCACTTCCAACCTCGCCAATTCGGTCAACGCTTTGCCTTTTTTCTCTGCAAGGGCTTGATTTTCCCGGTGCAACTCCAGGATATGTTCGTTTAACCGCTGGTTTTCTAATCTCAGTTCATGCAGTTCTTCAACAACTGAAGTGACAAGGAAGGACAGTTTTTCGATCTTGACCGAACTCATAGGCGAATCGTAGCACTGGGCATCGGGGGTGTCAATCATCAACGTTCTCCTTAAAAGTTACTCTCTCAATTTAGCTCCCAATTTATCCGCAAGGGTCTCTACAATTTTTTCAAAGAAGGGGTTGACTTCCGCGTCGGTTAAGGTTTTCTCCGCCGATTGGAACGCAAGCGAATACGTCAGACTCTTTTTTCCTTTTTCAATTTTTTTGCCGGCAAAATGATCGTACAGTTCCACCCGGCTGATCAAAGGGGCGCTGGATGCCAAAATGAGTTTATGAATTTCCTGCGAGGAAACCGACTGGTCCACGAGCAAAGAGATGTCCCGGTAGATCTCCGGATATTTGGGAATCGGCTGAAACCGGGGCCGGCCGGGAAGGGACTCCACTAATTTCCCGAAATCGATTTCAAATACATGAACCACCGGATGCGTAAAACTCCATCTGCGCGCAGCGGCTTCGGACACTTCTCCAAGAAACCCCAGTTTCTCTTTCCCCACCCAGCATTCAACCGTTTTACCAGGAACGAGGAAGGGTTTCTCCTCTTTAAGAGGATGAAAGTCGACCTTTAACTTGAACTGCTCAAACAAAGTTTCCAGGGAACCTTTGAGATCAAAAAAATCGTACCTGCCGGACGAGTCTTTCCAAACACTGGGTTCATACGGTCCTGTGGCCAAACCGGAAAGGCAGGTTTTTTCCACGGCAGGTGCGCCACTTTCGCCACGCAAATAAATATCTCCCAGCTCAAAAATTTTGACCGGTTTTTGTCCGCGGCTCATGTTGAGAGCGGCGTTGTTCAGCAGACCGGGAACAAGACTGGTCCGCATGGTGGACCAGTCATTGCTCAAAGGGTTGTTCAGGGAAATCAACTCCGTTCCGGAAACTCCAAACGCGGTCTTAAAAATCTCCGCTTTCTCGGAATCAATGAAACTGTAATTGATGACTTCCGAGAATCCCAAATGCTGGAGGGTTTCCTTGGCGGTCCGGGTGGCGGTTCTTCTTTTTGAAGTTTTAACCGGAATGATCTCTGCCGCCGGATGCGACACCTCCACCTTGTCAAAACCGTGCAGACGGGCGATTTCTTCGATGAGATCGATCTCCCGCGTCAAGGTCGGGCGCGACCGGGGAACTTCCACTTTAAGGGCATCCTGGGTGGATGGATCTTTCAGGCTCATTCCCAGGCGCTCCAGATAGCCCTGGATTTTCTGGGCCTTCAGGTTCAATCCCAGAATTTGATTGACTCTGGAAACCCTGAGCGAAATTTGCGGCAACGGTTTTGGATGCGGATGAATGTCGATGCGTCCCTTGCAAATCTCTCCGCCGGCCAACTCTTTAATGAGCAGTGCCGCCCGGCTTTGCGCGGCAACCACTGCATCGATATCGACCTCGCGTTCAAACCGGTAGGAGGAGTCGGTGCGTATGCCGTATTTTTTCGATCCCTTGCGGACGCTGGCGGAGTCAAAACTGGCGCTTTCTAAAACGATGGTGCGGGTGGAATTGGAGACCTCGCTGTTGGCTCCTCCCATGATGCCTGCCAGCGCCACTGGTTTTTCCGCATCGGCGATAACCAGAGCGTCTTCCTGTAAAATCAGATCACTTCCGTCCAGGCTTTTGAACGGTTCCTTGTCCCGCGCCCGCCGTACCACGATGCGGAAACCCGCCAGCAAATCCCGGTCGAACGCGTGCAACGGCTGACCGTATTCCAGCATCACGTAATTGGTGATGTCGACAATATTATTTATCGGCCGCAGCCCCATCGCCAGCAAGCGGTCGGTCAGCCATTTGGGAGACGGAGCGGGAAGGACGTTTTCAATCACCATAGCGGTATAACGGGAACACAGAGCCGTTTCCTGGTTCTCCACCGCGATCTTCTGCTCTACCGGATGCGATCCCCACAAGTTTTTCAATTGGTTTTCAGGAGAGGTGAATTTATACGGAGTTCCTAATAGGGCCGACACTTCCCGCGCCACGCCTTTGTAGCTCAGGCAGTATCCCCGGTTCGGTGTCACATTCACTTCCATGACCTGAGTCCTGGACCCGTCCAGCAGTTCCACCCATTCCAGCGACTCCACCTCCAACCCGCCCATGGAAAGAATCTCGGCCAGCTCTTCCGCAGGGAGTTCGAATTTGACGTATTCCTTCAACCAGTCCAACTGAATCAGCATCCTTGCTCCTTAATGAATACCCATGCCAAACGCACAGCACGGGAATTATAAAAGAACCGCCTGTAAAAAGCAAAAACCATGTACACCCAACCGGGAAGAGGCTTCTGCTTTAGAATCTGTCTGGTTCTTATTGATTGAACCTTTTTCATTTTTACTATATAAAAAGGTTCAATCTACTCGCCTGGGATCATGAAGCTCACCGAAGAAACCATCCTCAATCTGATCCGCAAAAAAACCAACCGGCCTCTTAAAATTTCCGAACTGGTACGGGAATTTTCCATTCCCGATGCCAAGCGACGCGAGTTCAGGAACAAGGTCAAGCAACTGGCCGAGGCAGGACGGCTGATTCGCATCCGTGGCGGACGTTATGGCCTGCCGGACGAAATGAACCTCATCTCCGGCATTCTTGGCGGGCATCCGAATGGTTTCGGTTTCGTCGTCCCGGACAAGGAGTTTGGCGGAGAAGATGTCTACGTCAGCCAAAACAAAATGGGCGACGCCATGCACCTCGATCACGTGACTGTCCGCGTCGAACCGGGCCGGGACGCGAATAGACCTGAAGGTTCGATCATCCGCACGTTAAAGCGCAACACCAAATCCCTGGTGGGGACCTATGAAAAATTCGGACGCGAAGGATGGGTGATTCCCATGGACCCCAAACATTTCCACGATGTGTTTGTGGCGTCTAAAAACACTATGAACGCTAAAACGGGCGATGTGGTCTCGGTGACCATCGAAACTTATCCTACCCGCAACCAACCGCCAGTGGGAGTGGTGACGGAAGTGCTGGGGCCTTCCGATGATCCGGAAGTGGAAATCAAATCCATTTTCCGAAAATTCGGCATGCATCAGGAGTTTCCTCCCAAGGTTTTGACGGAAGCCAAGAAAGTCGCCGCGTTTCCCATCGAAGGTGCGGACACAGAAGACCGAAAAGATTTATCGGACTGGTTAATCTTCACGATCGATGGGGAAAAGGCCAAGGACTTCGACGACGCCGTCTCCATCGAAAAAATGGCAGGCGGTTACCGTCTCGGCGTGCACATTGCCGACGTCAGCCATTTTGTCCACGAAGATTCCAAACTGGACAAGGAAGCGTTTCAGCGGGGAACCAGCACTTACTACCCGGACAGCGTCATTCCCATGCTGCCGTTTCAATTGTCCAACGAGGCGTGCAGTCTCAAACCCAATGAAAAACGCCTGACGCTTTCCGCTCTCATCGATTATGACGCGGCGGGAAACGTGGTCGGCACTAAAGTTTTTAATTCCATGATCACCAGTAAAATCCGCTTCACTTATAAAGAAGTCGCCAAGCTTCTGGAACAAGGCGACCCAAAAAACAAATACGGCGAGGCACTGGAAACTTTAAAGTTGATGCGTGACCTCAGCCAGACCCTGCGCAAAAACCGCTTCGCCAGCGGCAGTGTGAACTTCAACATTCCCGAGCCGGAAGTGCAGATGAACGCCCAGGGAAAAATCGAGCGCATTGTCATGGCCGAGCATAACATTGCGCATGAACTCATCGAGGAATTCATGCTGGCGGCCAATCAGGCGATCGCCCGGTACCTGCACGAAAAAAACGTCCCCCTGATCCACCGCATTCATGAATCTCCCGACGAGGACAAGATCGCCAAGTTCAACAATTTTATTCTGTCGTTTGGTCTTAGGCTGCGGTCGACGCATAACGTCCGCTCGGCCGACCTGCAACGACTGCTGGATCGGGCCAAGGGGCATGCGGAAGAACGCACTATCAACACACTGTTGCTTAGAACGATGAAGAAGGCGATCTATTCGGAAAAAGATCCCGGTCATTATTGCCTCGGGTTCAAGCACTACGCACATTTCACCTCTCCCATCCGCCGTTACCCGGATCTGGTCACGCACCGTCTGGTAAAAACCTATCTAAAACGTAAAAAATGTTCGCATCGCGAACACAAGCACTTGCTGCCGAAAATCGCGGAAATCGCCGAACACTCGTCCTTCATGGAACGAAAGGCCATGGAAATTGAACGGGAGATCAACGACCTGAGA
>JAJDBE010000289.1 GCA_029261515.1 Nitrospinaceae bacterium
CCTGCTCGTCGGTCAGGCCCAATTTCTTTTTGAAACACAAAACATGTTCGAAAGGACTTTTTTTCGATCGATGCGAACTGCCGTGGCTGAAAGCTTTGTGAGGCGAGTGGGGTTTCCCATGCGGTGATCCGTGCGAATACCCCTTGCTGCCACTGCCCTCCTTCTTGTGAGAATATTTGTGGCCTTTATGAGAATAGCCTTTGCTACCACTGCCTTCCTTTTTCCCATGCGCATATGCGCCGCTTTTTCCAGCATAGGATTTGCTGGCGCTGCCTTCGGATTTTTTTGGGGCAACGCTGTGAGGAGCGCTGGCAGCAGGAGTCTTGCTCTTGCTTCCTTCAGTTTTGGTTTCGCCATGAACATAGGCGCCTTTGCTGTCCGTCCCTCCGAGATCAATCTGCGAAGTCGATCCGGATACATGGATGACAGCGCCTGGGCTGGCAAAGCCAACAGAACTTGCCAGGAACAAAAAACCAACCAAAGAAGCGGTCGTAATCATTATTTTGTTGTTTCGGGATGCCATGGGAACCCTCCAATCATCTAAGACATTTTTCAAATTCGTAAAAAATTTCGCAACACTTATCCAGTGGCCGTATTTTTTAAATTGAAAGCCTTTAACATTAAGAAAGAGTACGCCCGGCAGGATTCGAACCTGCGACCTACGGATTCGAAGTCCGGAACTCTATCCAGCTGAGCTACGGGCGCGCACGATGAACAATATGGGGTGAGCGACGGGACTTGAACCCGCGACAACTGGAGCCACAATCCAGTACTCTACCAACTGAGCTACGCCCACCGTTATTTGTTGATGTTTAATTGGTTATTTTTTGTTTCAGTGAAAAAGTTTAAAGCATACTCCAGTCATTGTAAAAGGAAAAATTTGCAGGTTTCTGGCGGAGACGATGCGTTGATCATGGAATCCCGGTAATTAATGTGAAAATGAGACCTTTGGACCGCTCCAGCCGATACCCGGATGGCAGGATCGGGATCGGTCGAGAAGCGTTATTTAATCACCCGCAAATGGCTCCGGTCCCTTTTGGGTCGGATCTGAGTATCGGATTCCTCCTTTTTCCCTCCTTCTTTCACTTTTGGGGCTTTTTTCTTTTTTGCCGGGGATTTCTGTTTACTGGCCAAATGTTCTTCCAGACTGATATCCTTGGGCAAGCTTTCTTCCCAGACCTGTCCCTTCTTCAGCAGAGGCTCATAAATGGCCCAAACCGCATCGAACGGGATCACGCATTCGTGCGGTCGTCCCTGAAAAGAAAGGGTCACGTAGATGCCCTCTTTTTGGATGTCCAAGGGCCGCCTGAAATTGAGGTTAAAGATCAGGTTGAGAGTCGGGTCGTTTTTATGCTGCGGCGGAACGTCCACCCCGGCATTTCGGGCGTCGAGACAGACCATGGCGTCGCCCTCCTCGAGAAGCCCCAGCAGGAAGTCGTATTTGTCCTTATTTTCATCTTCCATTTTCCTAAAATAACATAAATCGGGGGCTGAAAAAAGGTGTGTTCCGTAGGTTTGACGCTTCGGATGCAGCTTGTGGGAACAGGGGGGAAATGTTAATATGCTCCCCTTCATTTGTGCAAGATAGGGAACGAGTTCCCCTTCGACCCTGATATTCGGTTCACCAATATGGGTGCAATCGTCATGCAGTTCACTGTCGTTTTGCTGGATAAATTTAATTACTGAGAGAGAATGATGACTGGAAAAACGTTAAAGACCATCACTTTGGGATGGGTGGTGGGGTTGATTTTGAGCCTTTGCCCGCAAATCCTGGCCGCCAAAACCGTGGAGGTGTTGCCGAACATTTTCGCCATTGTCGACGGCGAAGGCGTGGATTCCAACACCACGTTCATCATCACTAAGGAAGGGGTCATCGTGATCGACACACGGGTGAGTCCCAAGGAGGCGGAAAAGGTGATGACGGAGATTCGTCAACGCACCGACCTGCCCATTGTTTACACCATCAACACGCATTACCACGGCGATCACACGTTCGGCAATCAGGTGTTTAAAGGAAGCAAGACCATCATCGCGCACAAAAATGTATTGCAATCGTTGATCGACCCTTCCGCAAAAGACCACCTGGCCAAATTCAAAACCTTCAACATCCCCGGCATGGACGAGGTAAAAATCACGCCGCCAAATGTGGTGTATGAAAAAGGAATGGAGATCTTTCTCGGCGGGTATCATTTGCGCCTGATCCATCGGGGGCGTGGTCATACCGACGGCGATACTTTTATCTATATGAACGAGTGGAGGACCGTCATCACCGGCGATCTGGTATTTAACAAACAGTTCCCGTATATGGGAGACGCATATGTCGATGAGTGGATCGACGCCTTGCAGTTCATGGAGGATCAGGACAACGAACTCATTATCCCCGGACACGGCGATGTGGGCGGAAAACCCCTTATCATCGCCATGAAACATTACCTGCTGGTTCTTAAGGGACTCGTTCGCAAACAGCTGGAAAAAGGAAAAACATTAAGTGAAACCAAGGCCGCGGTGCGTCCGGTTCTGCTTGAGAAATACAGCGGTTGGAAAAAACAGGAACGCCTCGACGGCAATATCGAGCGCGCCTTTCTTGAGTATAGCCTCAAAGAAGGGCTGTAATTTCCTCTGTCCGAATAAGGTACTGTTATTTAGCGGAAGACTTCTATAAGTCAGGGAAAGTTCTACTGGGGCAGAACGCCTTTCTTTTTCCAGTATTCTCTCAGGTTTTGTTTTGCGTCCAGAATCGTATCCAGATAACTGTGATTGGCGGGAATCATGGGCATGACGTGCCCCATGCTTTTGTCGTTGTACGGGTATTTGACATCCAGAACATAAGGTCCCTTGTGTTTGAGCATGCGCTTCAAAGCGGGAACCACTTCTTCCGGTTTGCTGATGCTTTCGGATTTGATGCCGAATGCGTGAGCGATTTCGGCAAAATGGGCGTCGCCGAGAAACGTATGCCCGCGCAGGGATTTGTAAAAACGATCCTCCCATTGCGCTACCATGCCCAAATGGGCATTATTTAGCACTACATTTTTAACCGGGATATTTTCTATTTTCAGCGTTTGCAGTTCCTGAATGTTCATCAGAAAACTGCCGTCGCCTTCGATATTAATGACTTGCCGGTTGGGATGCGCGACCTGCGCCCCCATGGCGCCAGGCAGGCCAAACCCCATGGCGCCCAACCCAGAAGAACACAACCAGTTAAAGGGCTCGTCAAAATTCCAGTACTGGGCGGCCCACATCTGATGCTGTCCCACGCCGACGGACACGACGGCATTTTTCTCCGCCAGTTTGTTCAGTTCGGAAATCACGTGTTGCGGCACAATGGCTTTTGGATTCAACTCGTATTTCAAAGGGAATTCTTGTTTCCAGGCTTTGACCTGGTCCAGCCAGGGTTTCATATCTTTTTTCGGTTCCGCCAAGTCGCCCATCATTTTTAAAGCGCGTTTGACGTCGCCCTGAATGGGAATATCGACGATGATATTTTTGTTGATCTCCGAGGGGTCGATGTCCACATGGATGAATTTGGCGTCCTTGCAGAATTCAGATAACTTGCCCGTCACCCGGTCGTCAAAGCGCACGCCCAGGGCGATGACCAGATCGGCATTATTGATGGCGATATTGGCATAAACCGCGCCGTGCATTCCCAGCATGCGTAAAGACAACGGGTCTTCAGAAGGATAGGCCCCAAGCCCCATGACGGTGGTGGTGATGGGGATACCCGTCTTCTTAACGAAGGCGCGCAATTCCTTAGACGCATGCGAGGAGATGATACCGCCGCCTGCGTAAATGAGGGGCCGTTTGGCTTCCTTGATGGCATGCACGGCTTTTTTAATCTGCATGGATGACGGTTGCAGATTCGGTTTGTAGCTTGGGCAATCGAATTTGACATTAAAATCCGGCACCGTTTCCTGCTGCTGAATATTTTTTGGCAGATCGATCAACACCGGTCCAGGCCGCCCGGTGGCGGCGATGACGAAGGCCTCTTGCACCACCTTAGGAATGTCCCGGATGTCCGAAACGAGATAGCTGTGTTTCACCAACGGGAACGTCGCGCCGATGATGTCGGTTTCCTGAAACGCATCGGTGCCTAAAACTGTCGAGGGAACCTGCCCTGTGATCGCAACCAGAGGAATAGAGTCCATTTTGGCATCGATGATCCCTGTCAGGAGGTTGACCGCTCCGGGGCCTGATGTGGCCAGGCACACCCCGACTTTTCCGGTACTGCGCGCATATCCTCCTGCGGCGAATGCGCCGCCCTGTTCGTGACGGGGCAATACCATGCGGATTTTTTTGCTGAGCGTCAATCCCTGGTGAATTTCCATAGAAGCGCCTCCAGGGTAGCCGAAGATCACCTCTACACCGGCATCTTCCAGAGCGCGGACCAAAATGTCCCGTCCTTTCATAATGCGGTTGCTGTTCTGAGGTTTGGATTTTCCCGTAGGAGCGCGCTTTTTGGCGGCAGTGGCTTTGCTATTCATGATGCCATAGAAATTAACTGAATTGGGGGGTGAAGTCAAACTCAATCCCCGGTGAAACCCAATTTGGTGTTTGCTGCCCTAGCAGATTGCTGAAAAATCCAGTGACCGTAATTTTTGCTCGATGTCATGCTGAGCTTGTCGAAGCATGAGTCCTATTTTCAGCAATCTGCTAGGGCAGCAGGGCTTTCAGGATAATGCCTTCCCGAAGACTGTACTCGCTGGCCAGAAGTTCAGTGCAGTCGAAGGTTCGCAGCGTTTCCAGGACAATGGCGGTTCCGGCGACGATCAGGTCTTCACGTCCCTTTTCCAGGGGTTTTAGAAGCAGCCGTTCGGCGATGGATTTGGCCTTCAATTCGTTCTGCAGGGTCTGGATTTTTTCCAGAGGCAGTATGGAGCCGTGTATTTTCTCCGGTTCATAGGGGTACACGTTGCCGTCCAGCGCCGCAAGAGTCGTCACGGTGCCTGCGGTTCCGATCACGATATCGGGAGAGAAATGCGAGAGGCGGGTCTTGACCGAGTCCAATTCCGTGTGGATATGATCAGTCAGGTTTTTATACTCTGCGTTTGCTACCGGGTGATGCGAGATGAACTTTTCCGTCAGCCGAACCGTTCCCAAAGAAGTGCTGAGGCATCCGGCGATTTCTTTGCCTTTTGAGAGGATGAATTCCGTGCTGCCGCCGCCAATATCAAAAGTCAGAATGTTGCGGTTCTGATGCGGAATTTTCCAGAACACCCCCTCCAGAGTCAAGCGGGCTTCCTCCTCCCAGGAGATGACTTCGATGTCGAACCCGGTTTGTTCTTTGGCTTGTTCAAGGAACGCGGCCTTGTTTTCGGCTTCCCGGACGGCGCGGGTGGCCACCGCGCGAATGGGAATGTCACCGTACTTTTGACACATATGACGAAACTCCGTCAATACTTCCAAAGTGTTTTGCATGCGCTGGGGGAGCAAGCGTCTTTGCGTGTCCATCCCTTCGCCAAGGCGGGTGATTCGGCGGGCCGAGTCGATTTCGCGGAAGTTGCCATTCGATCCGGATTCCAGAACCAGAAGACGCACGGTGTTGGAGCCGATGTCAATCGACGCGAATTTTTTCATTTGATGAAAGGTAATGAACGTTCGCTGTCGATGGTGAGGAGCATGTAAAATCCGACGGCGGTGAATAGGGTGATCGGACCCCAGGTGGCGAGAACCGGGCTAAACGTGCCACTGCGGCCCAATGAGACAAACATCGCATAGATGAAGGAAAAACTGACGCCCATCGCCAGGTTCATGGCCACGGAAAACAGGACACCTCCGTTACGGCTGGTTCTAAGGGAAAGGGGAATGGCGATCAAAGCCATGACAATCCCGATGAAAGGATAGGAAAGTTTATAATTCAAATCCACCCATTTCCCGGTCACATCTTTTCCCTGGGCGGCCCGTTCCACGATCTCCTCATACATATTTTTAATGCTCATTTCCTCGGGGCGTACTTTTTTCACTTCAAAGTTGGAAGGCGTTTCCGGAACAAGAAAATATTTTGTATCAAAGAATTCGGTGCTTTCCAATCCATCGGCATCAAAAGTACGGATGGAGCCATTTTGAAATTCCCAGCGATTATCGATCCAAACGGCTTTTTCCGCATCAATGCGTTTTTCAATGGTCTCGCCGTCTTTGACGGAAAAAATTCCGACTCCTAAGAGAATGGAATTTTTATGATCGTAATTTTCAATGTTCCAGATGAAGCCGTTTTGGGATTTGTACCAGATTTTATTATTTTCAATCATTCCGTAACTCGCCCTGCCGTGGACTTTCACGTAATAAATGTAGTTCATTTTTTTGCTGGTCTCCGGGGTGATATATTCATTGCATGCGAGGACACCCAACGCAATCAGTATAGAAGCTCCCACAAGCGGCAGCGCAATTCTAGTGACGCTGATGCCGCAGGCTTTCATCGCGGTGATCTCGTTGGTTTTAGCCAGAGAGGCGATGGCGAGTACGGTGGCCAGCAATACGGCCTGGGGACCCATGAAAAAAAAGATAAAAGGAATTTTTAGCAAATAGTAGGTCACCATCTCCCAGAGAGGCGTGCCCTTGCTGATGAATTCGTCGACCCGCTCGAAAAAATCTCCGACTAAAAATGCGCCTATAAACCCACAGATCGCAAGCAGGTAAAAATAGGAAAAAGTTTTCAGTACATAGCGTTTCAGCAGCATCGTTTCATGATTACTTTTGAAGAGGGCCCGTTGTCAAACCGGGCAGATATTTTTCGAGAACTTGTTTTAGATCGTGAAGCTCCGGTCGTCTGTTCAATGTTTCCCGCACATAGGACAACGTTCCCGGAATGTATTGCAAATATCGGGAGTTTCCCTTCACCGCGCTTTGGAAAGCAAAGGTTCCCACCGCTTTTAAATTGCGCTGAACGGACATCCAATCGAATATCCGGTAAAACTCCTGACGGTCTGCCTTGCGACCTTCGTTCTTTTCCTTAAGGTCAATAAAAAGGTCGATCATTTCTTGCCGGAAGTCATCGTCAAGATGCAGGTAAGAATCCTTGAGTAACGACGCGAGATCGTATTGGCACGGACCCATGCGCGCATCCTGAAAATCTAGTAGGATGAGGTTTGCATTAAAAACCATCAAATTCCTGCAATGATAATCGCGGTGCGTGAAGGTCAATTCCTGCGCCGCCAGCGTTTCACACAGGGGAAGCAAGTGACGGCGAGTTTCAGTGATCTCTTGTTCTGTCAAAGGCGATTGGTGCAGGCCGCCGACGTAATGCTCCAGCATGAAATTCAACTCCCACATCAATTTCTCCACGTCGAAGCGAAGAAGGTAGGCGGGGCAATCCGGCTTGATATTTTTTGTCGCCCGGTACTGCAATTGGCAAAGCAACTCCACCGCCTTGGCATAATAGGCTTCGATGTCCTTCGGGCGATCGCGAATCCAGTCTTCCAGAGTGGTGTGACCGCAATCCTCAAGAAATAGAAGACCCTTTGCTGAATCATAGTGATAGAGGTCAGGAACCGGTAATTGGTTTTCCTTGAGGAATTTCAGAACACGGGTGAAATCGGTTTCCTCGCTAGGGAGGGGTTTTTGTAATTGCATGAGAATCAAAGAGTGCAAATCCTTTCCGGCTTGAAAGGAAAGCCGGAAATAGGTTCTGTCCGACGCATCGCCTGGAAGCTGGGAGCAGTCGACCTCTGCTATGGAAGCGTCCACGATCGTTTTCAGGACTCCCGAAATATAATCCGAATCAAATCGGGTGGGAGAAAAAGGTTTTTTAGATGCAGGTTGCAGGGTCATCGACTGGAAATTGGACGGAAAAATAAATCTATTTCATATTAGGGTCATCTTAAAGTAAAATTTTCGCTCACAAATCAATCCATTTGGAGGAGAACTATGCCAAAACCAAGTTATCATATCCTTGTTTGCACTAACAAGAGACCCCCAGGGCATCCCCGGGGTTCCTGCGGAGAAAGCGGTTCCGAAGCGGTTCTGGAAAAGCTCAGTATGGGAATCGAGCAAAAGATGTTGTTCGGTAAAGCCATCGTTTCGTCATCGTCCTGCCTTGGCCCCTGTTCAATTGGCCCTGTGGTGATCGTTTACCCTGACGGCGTCTGGTACAGCAAGGTGAAGCCTGAAGATGTCGATGAAATTCTGGACCAGCATATCGGCCAGGGCCAAAAGGTGGAGCGGCTGGAAATTCCCGATGAACTCTGGGGTTGATGATTTCTTCAGATCATTCTGCAGGATGGGAAAATAGAGCGCTCCTCTCAAATTTCCTCTTCCTTTTTGCCTGAATCCATTTTTTATTAAACTCATGCTTCGATATGCCCAGAATGGCAGTTAAGTCTGTCACCCTGAGCATGTCGAAGGGTGACGCTTTTAAGGATTATCAATTCTCTTGTTCGGAAAAACCGATTCTCTCTCCTCAGCCAGTTTTAACAGGCAACTCCACAACTCCTTCCGGCCTGTGTTGTTCTTGCTCGAATAAATCACGAATTCTTTTTTGTCATCTGTAAAAAAAGCCGCTTTGATTTTTTTGGTTTGTTTTTGCCGTTCCGAGGTTGAAAGTTTATCCGCCTTGGTAGCGACCAGAATGTAGCGGATGTCGCAGGCCTCGAGCCATTCTTTTAACTCCATGTCCAGAGTCGTGGGGTCGCGTCTTAAATCCACAATGAAGATCAACGCTGTCAGTGATTTGCGTTGCAGCAGGTATTGCTCGATCATCTTTTTCCATTTCTTCTGCACGGAAGCCGGGACTTTGGCAAAGCCATATCCGGGGAGATCCGTGAACATCAGCCGGTCGTTGATTTTGAAAAAATTGATGTGCTGGGTTTTCCCCGGAGTGGAACTCGTCCGCACCAGTTTTTTCCGGTTCAATAACGATTTGATAAGAGAAGATTTACCCACGTTGGAGCGGCCGGCAAAGGCGAATTCCGGTAACTTGCCTGGCGGGTATTGTTTTGCGGAAACCGCTCCCGTCAAAAACTCTGCGGAAAGAACTTTCATGAATCAAACTTATTGATGACCAATCCGGACAATAACTTGGGAAAAAAATAGGTGGCCTTTTGCGGCAGACGAACGCCTTGCTCCGCCAGTTTGCGGACCTGATCCATTTTGGTGGCGTTGACGAAAAAAGCCAGATCGCACTCGTTAGAGTCCACACGGCGCATGGCGTCATCGACGTCAACGGTGTAGGAAACGTACTGCTGCTGGTCGGTTTGTTTGGTGTCCACTTTCAGCATGGGGCGGATCACCAGTGCGTGCAGTTGCGCGACATCCAGTACCTGTAAGGCTTCAGGTTCATCCGCTTGTAGAAAAGGAACGATACTTTGTGTGTCACGCAATTTTAAGAGGTGGGCTTCTCCCTTTCCCAGATAAACGACGAATGCAATGTCCTTTCCTCCCGCTTGTTCGAGACGTGACCGTATGGTTTCGGACGCAGTTTCGGCAGGAAACGGTTCGACGATAAAAAATTCATCAAGACGCTCGATAAAACTTTTTTTGTCGAAGGGTTCCGGGCACTGGATCATGCGGTGAATCGGGTAAATCGACATGGCATCGGAATCGAGATTGGTCAGGAACATCATGACGTGCGAAGCGTCGGCAATCTCGTGACCGTGTTCTTTGTAGTAAGCCAGCGCGGTTTCGTAACGGTGGTGACCGTCGGCGATGTAAACCTTTTTTTCTTTAAAACAATTTTGTATGAACTGCGAAGCTTCCGAATCCTCTAGCCGCCAGAACCGGTGCGTCACATCGCCGTTTTCGATGACCGCCAGAGGGTCTTTATTTTTGACTTGCGATAATTTCTGATCCACGAGACCTTGCGGATCGGAAAACAAACCGAAGATCGGGCTGAAATTGGCCTTGCAGGCTTTAAGCAATTTGGCCCGGTCCTTTTTGGCTTTGGCCAGCGTAAATTCATGCGGGCAGATTTTCCCCGAACTGAACTCTTCAATTTTGACGCGGGCAAAAAAGCCCATCCGGCTCAACTGTTTTCCCTGGAACGCATAGTCCTGACTGTAGACATAAAATCCCGGTTCCTGGTCGCGTGCGAGAACGCCGTTTTCAATCCATTCGCCGAATGTGTCAGCGGCGCGGGTGTAGCGGTTGTCCTGTTCCGAATCCTGCTCGGATTCCTTCCCCAGTATCAGGCGCACGACATTGTGAGGACTCTTCTCGTAAAGTTTTTCCTGTTCATCTGGAGAGATGACATCGTAGGGCGGAGCAATGACCGTTTCCAGCGGACCGGTCTTTTTAGAATCGTATAAATAGCCGTTAAAAGGAACAATGTCTACCATGATCGTTTTGCCAGTGAAGGGGGATTTTAAGTTACAGGCAAGGCCTGCGCATGATGCGATTATATCAGAGCGCTTCGCATTCACAAAGTTCGCGGATATAGCGGACCAGGGAATGGATGGTTTCGTCTTTCAGCGTGTTGCCCCAGCTTGGCATGCAGGGCGCCCTTCCCACCGCCAGCCCGCCAAGCTTGATGGCATCGAACAATTGCTTATCCGTGCGGGTTTCCAGATATTCCCCTTTAGTGTGGTCGCGGGGAGGCACGGTCAAATGCTTGGCGTTGATTCCGTCGCCTTTCCCCTTCAATCCGTGACATTGTGTGCAATACCATTGGTACACGTCTCGGGTTTTTTGCGGCACGGGGTTTTGTTCCGGTTGCGCTACAACCGCTGCCGGCGCTGTTTTTTCAGGCGCAGCTGTGGGAGGTTTAACTTTGGCGGTCTCTTTGGCGTTGTCGCCGCAGGCGATGAGCGTCATAAGCAACAACAGAATGATTTGAAATTTCCGACTTTTTTTAACGAACATGGGAAGTTAGTTTTGCCTGCCGATTTTAAGCGTCATGAGGTATTGGGTCAGTTTAACCGCTGTTTCGTCGTCGAGATCGTATAAAGGCATACGGCTTTTGGGGAGAAACTTTTCGGGAGTTTTCAGCCAATGAAAAACCCAGTCTGCCGTCAGCCGGTTGCCCGCATTGGCCAGCGACGGACCGGAGATGCCTCCGCGCGGCTGGCCCGCCAGATTGACGCCTTCATGACAGGCGATGCAGCCGAAGTTGCGTTCAAACAATATTTTGATTCTTACCTTTTCGCCTTTGGTCAAAGGTTCCCCTTCTACCGGGCTGGCAGGCAGATCCGAAAGTTTTAGCGACATTAAAAAATCCGTCATCTCTCTGGCCTCTTTCTCGGGCAGGGAAGGGTGGGGTTGCGCCACTGTGGGAGTTCCCTTTAGAAAACCGGGGTCGCTGGTGTACCCGGCTTTGCGGACGACCACGGGATTTTGCAGAAAGTTTTCCAGCCAGTTTTTCTGAAATTTATTTCCTGCGTAAAACAGGTCGGGTCCTTTGGGAGGTTCCTCGGATGCTTCCTGAGTGAAACGATGGCACTGGGTGCAGCCGTGGTTTTCTGCGAGTGACAGGTCTGCAAAGGCGGAAGCAGGCATCAACAGAACAAGAAGTAAAAAACAGCCAAGAGCTCGCATTTGATTTTTAGGGCTCCACCGGGAAATTCTCGATTGCATTGGGATCGGTGGCAGGCTGTTCCCCCTCCTTAAAAATACCTTGGAAAAAATCGATGATGGAGTGGCCTTCTTCTTCCAACGTTTGTGGTTTCTGAGGTGTTGCAGGTTCCGTGAATTCCGGGACATCCTGTCCCGCCAGGGGAGCTGTAAAATCCCTTGTCGGTTCTTCCCCCATCGCATCTTCCTTAAAACTTGCGCCGGGAAAACCAAGCTCCGGTTGGCCGGTTTCTTCGGCTTCCTGATTGCGTTTTTTCATAATGTCTTCGAGAGAAGTGCCGGAAGCAAAAAACTGATTTTTTTCAAAGTCGTAATACAAATCTTCTACGGGAGCCGGGGCACCATAGCGCTTTTCATTGACCTTATGCTTCAAATCGTAAGGAAATTCATTGCGGCCCAGCAGGCGGGGAAAGCTCAAGTGACGCAGGTTCAGATAACGAAAAGCACGATAGGCATCGGTGACTTTAGTGAGGCGGTCGATTTCCTTGAAATTAAGAAATCGTGCCTGCTTCGGAGGAACAGCGGTTTGCAACAGTCCTCCCTTTTGTGTGACAACTTGTTTGAGTTGAAATTCCGGTAGCATGCGATTGTTCGAGTTCAATTCGGTGAAGAATAGTTTTACATCCTGAATGGATCGCTTGAGAGGATCTCCAAGCCCCACGGCTTCCGGGTTTTCGTGGCAGCTTTCACAGCGACGCACCGATTTGCGAATGGTGTGCGGTGTGTGTGGCAACAGAATCAAACTCGGATTGCCCTCCGCGGTTTTTAAAACGGTTCCTTTCTTACTGCCTGGGGTGTTGTTTCCTTCCCGTTCGGTGAGAAAGTATTGATGCCTTGGTTTCATGATCGAATATTTCCCCCGGCTGTTTTTCCCGAGAATAAAACCCGACCAATCGGTTTCAGTGACAATGTCCCACCAGGCGCCTTCTATCCAGTTGCCTTCAATTCCGTTGGCGGTCGATTTTGCTGTCAGCCAGTCCAGCATTTTGACAGGCTCGTCACCAGGAGTGTCATCGGCAAGTAGTTGTTGCAGCGTCGGGTCGGAAAAATTCCAGTTTTTCCATTTTTCCAGAGCCGGAGATTTTTCACGGATGACATGCATCCCCCAATCACTGGCAGACCAGCGTGCGTGGCAGGTATGGCACTCCATGGAGGTCATGTGTTTTGCGATCTGATGCGCAGGCGGCGGCTGGATGTCCTTCAGCACGGGGATGATGTGTTTTTTTCCGGTCACTTTCGAGTACAACACCCACTGCTTTTTTTCTCGCTTGATGTGCGGCAATTTGGTGCCTTTGGAATTGACCAGGATCGAACTGCCGGCTTTGATTTTCTTTGCCAGGTTGGGATTTTGACTGAGGGCCTTGAGTATGCCCTTGGCGTTGGGGTCCGATTGCACCAGAAGAAATTCCTCCGGCCTTTTGGAGTGTGTGCCGTGGCAATCCTCACAGCGGGTTTCCACACCGGAATGCAGACCGGCAGCAGAAGGCGCTCCCTTGAGATCATTGGCGCCGTGGCAGTCGATGCAGTGCATGCCCTTTTCCCGGTGGATGTCCGGGGTCAAAAACTCATGTTCGCTGCCGTACAGTAAGGGAGTGTCGCCATCCACTTTGCTTCTGGCAGGTTTCGGCCGCGCGGGTTTTCTTAATAACCCTTCATATTCGTTGCCGATGCCGTTGTCGTTGTGGCAATGCTCACATTGAA
>JAJDBE010000290.1 GCA_029261515.1 Nitrospinaceae bacterium
TGCACGATCTGGGGATCATCAATAAACTCCCCCGGCTCGTTTGCGCCCAGGCGGAACGGGCCGATCCGTTATACCGCAGCTTCAAGAATGGATTCAAAACCTTCAAAGCGGTGCGCGCGAAAAAAACACTGGCCAGCGCGATTCAAATCGGCGATCCGGTCAGTTATAAAAAAGCCATCCGCGAATTGAAGGCGTTTGACGGCATTGTCGAAGAGGCAACCGAGAGTGAGCTGGCCAATGCCGCCGGAAAAGCCAACCGCACGGGGCTTTTGTGTTGCCCGCATACGGCGGTGGCGCTGGCGGTGGTGGAAAAGCTGGCGGGCCGGGGAGTTTTGAAACGCGCCGATCGGATCGTGGTCATTTCCACGGCGAACGGGTTGAAATTCACAGATTTTCTCTATAAATATCACACCGACAAGTTGAAGGGGATCAAGTCGGACTATCCTTTTACTGCCGTTGACCTTCCGCCAGATTATGAACAGGTCCGGGACACTATTTTTAAAAGTATCCAGTCATAACCCGCGAGGTATTTTATGAAAAGTCAAACCCTGGGGCTGTTGTTTTGCATCTTAGGACTCAATATTGTTCCTCCAGTTTTTGCTGAACCCCTGGAAAGCCGTCAGGTCGCGATCGAGGCCGGTGAATTTGTCATGGGCGATACCTATTGCGCCGATGAGCAGAGCAATTCGGACTGGTGCAACGATGAGACACCGCACACGGTCCGGCTGGATTCTTTTTTGATCGACAAGTACGAAGTCACCAATGCCGACTATGCGAAATGTTTCGAGGCCGGCGAGTGTGCCCCAAATGCACTGCACGAGGATCGACCGGGAGAATTCAATCGCCCAGGTCAACCGGTGGCGTTCGTCACTTGGCAAGATGCCATGACCTATTGCCAGTGGAAAGGCGGTCGCCTGCCGACGGAAGCGGAGTGGGAACGCGCCGCTCAGGGCAAGAATCTCGGAGGAGCCCATTTCGGCAAGAAATACAATCAAGGCGCTCCCAGGGATGGTGGGGAACTGCACGCCAATTCCAACGGTCTGTTCGACATGATGGGAAATGTTTACGAATGGACTTTGGATGGATACGGTCCTTCGAGTACCGAGGGCGTTCAAGTAAATCCCAAAGGCGCTGAAACAGCAAAGGATAAAGTCATTCGTGGCGGTTCCTGGAATTCGCCGCCGCATTATTTAAGAGTTTCCGACCGGGTCGCCCGGTCGCCTGAATTGCGATACAGTGATGTCGGCTTCCGTTGCATCACGTCTCCAAAATAGAAAGGTGGATGGGAAATGTCGGATGTAAAAAATGTTGTGATAATCGGATCAGGTCCCGCAGGGCATACGGCGGCGATTTATGCCGCGCGCGCCAACCTGTCTCCCTTCATGTTTGAAGGCTATGTGATGGGCGGCTCCGCAGGCGGCCAGTTGACCACCACGACCGATGTGGAAAACTATCCCGGTTTTCCCGATGGTGTCGAGGGTCCTGAGTTGATGCAATTGTTCCGCAAGCAATCTGAACGGTTCGGCACCGAAATGGTGGGCGAAGACGTGAACGAGGTCGATTTTAGCAGCCGTCCTTTTAAGGTCAAATCCGATAACCGGGAAGTGTTGGCGCATTCGATTATTATTTCTACCGGGGCGACGGCGCGCCGGATGGGAGTTCCCAATGAAGAAAAGATGTGGAACAACGGCATGTCCGCCTGCGCGGTTTGCGACGGCGCCTTACCGATGTTTCGTAATCAACCGTTGATGGTGATCGGCGGCGGCGACACGGCAGTCGAAGAAGCAACGTATCTGACCAAGTTCGGGTCGAAAGTTTATATGGTGCACCGGAGAGACGAGTTACGGGCTTCGAAAATCATGCAGGAACGGGCGTTTAAGACTCCCAAACTGGAAATCGTCTGGGACACGGCTCTGGAAGATGCCGTAGGCCAGGATTACGTCACTGGAGCGAAGATCAAAAATCTCAAAACCAATGAGGTCAAGGAAGTCGAAGTCGCCGGAATTTTCTATGCCATCGGGCATACGCCGAATACCAGCGTGTTCAAAGGCCAGGTCGATCTCGACGCAACGGGTTACATCAAAGTAAAACCCGGTACCCAGGAAACCAGCGTCGAAGGCGTTTTCGCCGCAGGCGATGTGCACGATCATAAATATCGCCAGGCGGTTACCGCCGCCGGAACCGGCTGCGCCGCCGCACTTGAAGCGGAACGCTGGCTGGCTGAAAAATCCATCGGGTAAAACTTTAAAAGTATTGATATAAACGATTGAAAATAAATAGTATTGTTATTTAAATTCCCTTCCAGATTAAACCGGAGAGGTGACTGATTTTCCCCGCCTTTTCCTTTCTGATTTGCCATAAAAATCCCTCCGCCTTGACAATCCCGGTTTCCGGTCTTATTTCCCCTCTGTAGGTGAATTTATTTCCTTATTTTGAGGGTGAATCATGCGCTTTGACCGGATGACCATAAAACTTCAGGAAGCCCTGTCTGCTTCCCAGTCTCTTGCCGAAGAAGAAAAACAACAGGCGATTGAGTGCGAGCACCTTTTAGTGTCCTTGCTGAAGGACCCGGATGGCATCGGCACCGCTCTGGTCAAAAAGGTCGGTGTCGATCCTGCCCGTCTGCTCAATGAACTCGAAAGCAAACGCAAAAGTTATCCCAGCGTCACCGGCACAGCCAGCCAGGTCTACATCGCGCCCTCTCTTAAAGAAGCCATCGACAAGGCGTTTGAAGAATCCCGGCAAATGAAGGATGAGTTCTTAAGTGGAGAGCATATATTTCTCTCAGTTGCACAAAATAGCAATACAAGCGCCGGGAAAATTTTTCAATCTCTTGGATTGAGCCGGGATGCTTTGTTGCAGGCCCTGATGACCATCCGGGGAAGCCAGCGCGTCACAGATCAGAACCCCGAATCAAAATACCAGGTGTTGGAGAAGTTCTGCATCGACCTCACGGAAAGGGCGCGCCGGGAAAAACTGGACCCGGTCATCGGGCGTGATTCCGAAATCCGCCGCGTCATTCAGGTGCTCTCAAGACGCACCAAAAACAATCCCGTGCTCATTGGCGAGCCGGGAGTGGGCAAGACCGCGATTGTCGAAGGTCTGGCCCAGCGCATTCACCGCCGCGACGTTCCCGAAGGTCTGAAAGACAAGCGCATTCTGATGCTCGACCTTGGGCAGTTGGTTGCCGGAACCAAATACCGCGGCGAATTTGAAGACCGTCTCAAGGCGGTGCTGAAAGAAATCAACAACAGCGAAGGCGAGATTGTTCTTTTTGTCGACGAGATGCACACTCTGGTGGGTGCAGGCTCCGCCGAAGGGTCGATGGATGCGTCCAATCTGCTCAAACCCGCCCTGGCGAGAGGCGAATTGCATTGTGTCGGCGCCACCACGCTTGCCGAATACCGGAAGCATATCGAAAAAGATGCGGCTCTGGAACGGCGCTTTCAGCCCGTCATGGTCGGCGAGCCGTCGGTGGAGGACACCATTTCCATTCTGCGCGGTTTGAAAGGAAAATATGAAGTTCACCACGGTGTGCGCATTCAGGATGCGGCGATTCTGGCGGCGGCCCGGTTGTCGCACCGTTACATCGCCGACCGTTTTTTGCCCGATAAGGCCATCGACCTGATCGACGAAGCGGCGTCCAGCTTGAGAATGCAGATCGACTCGATGCCGGCGGAGATCGATACGTACCAGAGAAAGATCACTCAGCTCGAGATCGAACGCGAAGCGCTCAAGAAAGAGGACGATGCAGAATCAAAGCGTCGTCTCGAGCGGATCGGTAAGGAAATCGATTCTCTGAAAAACGCCTGCGCCGCCATGCAGGAGCAGTGGCAGCAGGAGAAAAAAATCATCGAGGAAAAACGCGGGTTGAAGGAAAAAATCGAAAAGACTCTGCAGGAAACCGAAAACGCCGAAAGGGAAGGGCAGCTGGAACGTGCGGCGGAGCTCAAGTACAGCGTCTTGCCACGCATGCAGCAGGAGGCGGAGGAATTCGAAAACCGTTTGCAGGAAGCCCAGGGCGAACGCAAAATGCTCAACGAGGAAGTCGGCGAAGAGGATATTTGCGCCGTTATCGCGCGCTGGACCGGCATCCCGGTGGAGCGGATGCTGCAATCGGAAAAACAGCGGCTTCTTCAAATGGAAGACACGTTGAAAAAACAGGTCATCGGTCAGGACAATGCGGTGCGTCTCGTGTCCAATGCCATTCGCCGGGCGCGGGCGGGATTGCAGGAACCCAATCGGCCCATCGGCACCTTTCTATTTTTGGGACCCACAGGCGTGGGTAAAACTCAATTGGCCCGGTCGCTGGCGGAATTTCTGTTCGACGACGAACAGGCGATGGTGCGCATCGACATGTCCGAGTATATGGAAAAGCATTCCGTTGCTCGCTTGATCGGCGCGCCGCCCGGTTATGTTGGTTATGAAGAGGGCGGCTACCTCACCGAACACGTGCGCCGGAAACCTTATACGGTCATTTTATTCGATGAGATTGAAAAGGCCCATGCGGACGTATTCAATATCTTTCTGCAGATTTTAGATGAAGGACGATTGACGGACGGGCATGGAAAGACCGTGGATTTTAAAAACTCGGTCGTGCTGATGACCTCCAATATCGGCGGCAAGCTCATTCAGGATGCCGGACAGGAAGCGGCGCGGCTCGAAATCCAGGACGCTGAAAGCAGCGCCGGTATCTGGGAAGCGGAGTACGAAAAGGTTCAGGAAGCGGTGCGGTTGGAATTGAGAAACCATTTCCGCCCCGAGTTCCTCAACCGGATCGACGACATCGTGCTCTTCCGCAACCTTAGCCGCGAGCAGATCAAGGAAATCGCCCAGATCGATGGAGCCATCCTGATCCGACGCGAGGGCGTGGCCGAGGCCGCCGGCGTGCGCATC
>JAJDBE010000291.1 GCA_029261515.1 Nitrospinaceae bacterium
CGGAATCGGATTTGGGAAACCCTTGGGAACCTTTAATCCAGGTCACTGGCGACAAGAAAATCTTCCAGGAAAGATATGAAGAATTAAATGGGGAAAACGTAATGAATTTCCATACATTTGACGTGGAATACCCCAATTCCATTTTATCCTGCCTGATCGCCGCGAGAGAAAACGCGCGTACTATCAGGGAAGTGATTCCTTCCGAAATGTGGGAACAGATCAACAAACTATATTTAATGGTGCAAAGCGCCTCGCGGAATACATCGATATGGCAGGATCCGACGCCCTTTTATAAAAGTGTAAAGATGGACTGTCATCTTTTTTCAGGCATTACAGAAGCCACCATGCCCCACACGGAAGCCTGGGATTTTGTTCAACTGGGCCAACTGATTGAACGGGCCGATAAAACCTCGCGCATCCTGGATGTAAAATACTTTTTGCTTTTGCCGCGTGTGGATTATGTCGGGTCCACACTCGATAAAATTCAATGGGCCGCCTTGTTAAAATCCGCCAGCGCTTTGGAAGCGTACCGGAAAAAACACCGTCAAATCACTCCCAGCGACGTCGCGGAGTTTTTGATCATGGACTATGAATTCCCCCGGTCTATAATATTTTGCCTGACCCAGGCGTACCGGTCCTTGTTTTCCATCACCCGTTCCGCCGGAGGCGAACTGCACAATCTTCCGGAACGCAAATTAGGGAAGCTGCGTGCCAAACTCGACTACACCACTATCGAAGAAATCATTCAATCCGGTCTGCATGAATACCTTGATGGATTTCAACTGCAATTAAACACAGTAATAGGCGCCCTGCATGACACCTATTTTGTGCCTCAAATCACAAGCCTCAAGTCATAATTTTTGGAGAATTAGCTCATGACATTTTGCATTGCTATAAAGGTTGAAGAGGGACTGGTCGCTCTTTCCGACACCCGCCTGACATCAGGAACCGAGGTTGCAAGCGCCCGCAAAGTCTCCATGCATAATCAGGGGAAATACCCCTTGTTCTTTATGACTTCTGGACTGCGTTCCGTCCGCGACAAAGCCATCACCTATTTTGACGAACAAATGGACGAAGCGTGGACAAAAATCGATAAGACTTACAAGGCCGCCAATCAACTGTCCGAACAAATCCGTAAGGTCGCCGCCGAAGACAAGGACGCGTTAGCGGAAAGCGGCTTGCCTTTTGACCTTCATTCCATCGTCGGCGGACAGTTAAAAAAGGATGAAGAGCACAAATTATTCATGATCTATCCACAAGCCAACTGGGTGGAAATTACCGAGAAGACTCCCTATCAAATCATCGGCGAATCGGGCTATGGGAAATCCTTGCTGGATCTGGTGCTCAGTTACAATTCCAGTATTGAGCTGGCGCTAAAAACCGCTTTCCTGGCCTTCGATGCCACTCGAAGATGCGCCAGCCACGTGGATTTCCCAATTGATTTGGTCATTTACCGGAGAGATTCACATAAAATGCTTCTCCATGAATATAATAAAGAAGACTTGTTGAGCGTATCTCAATGGTGGGAAAAACGGTCTCGTCAATCTCTGGATGAACTGCCGGACGACTGGATCAAGGGTCTAATGGAAGAAGTCACCTGAAAAAGGGAATCATGTATTTCCGCATCGAACACCAACTCCGCTTCCAATATTCCAAACCGGTCTTTTTAGAGCCCACCGTTGTTCGCCTGCGTCCCCGTTCGGACTCCTGGCAGAATCTGCTCAATTTTCAGATGACCGTCCATCCTTCGCCACAGGGTTCCACCACAGCAAGTGGTCTGGATGGGACGCCGACCACCCTGCTCTGGTTCAACGGATTGACCGAATCTCTTAGCCTCACCACCGTCTCCGAGGTGCAAACCCTACAGCAGAATCCTTTCGATTTTATCTTGCCGAAAATACAGTCGCTGCCTTTTGAATATCCGCCGCAATACGGAAGCGTATTAGCTCCCTACCTGCAACGGTTGAATCCCAGCGCCCAGGTGACGCAATTTGCGCAGAAGTTAATGAAGGAAGTCGATCATAATCCTATCGCCTTTCCAAGTTTGTTAGCCGCCCGCATCAACAAAAATTGCAAAATCGAGTTTCGCGAGCATGGAGATCCCCTGCCGCCGGAAAAAGTTTTGGGCGGCCAGCCAGCCGCCTGCCGGGACCTGGCGGTGCTGTTCATGGATGTCTGCCGCTCTGCCGGGCTGGCTTCGCGCTTCACCAGCGGGTATTACCATTTAGAGACGGAAGCTCCTGAAAGAGAACTGCATGCCTGGGCCGAGGTCTACTTTTCAGGCGGCGGATGGCGCGGATACGACCCCACACATGGCCTGACCGTTGCCGATTGCCATGTGGCGGTGGCTTCGGGAGCCGATCCCGTTCTCGCCGCGCCCACTTCTGGAACCATCCGGGGTACCGGCGCCACCTCGAAACTGGATTATGAAATTTCCATTCAGGTTTCGGAAACCGCACCGATCAAGCAAACCTGATCCACTTTAGCACCGCGCTCCTGCGCGAAGAGACCCTTTGCATAAACTCAATGTTTCAGGTTTTCTTCCAAGGTTTTGGTAGCGCAAGCTTTCCTGCCTGCGTCATGGCACAGCCTGGAAAGGCTGTTACCGCGTTTGGATTGATCTCAAATCGTATGAATGTAACTCATGCAAAACTCTCGTATCCCAAAGAGCACCCATTAAAATTATAAGGAATCTAAACAATGGCCATTACCGGATCATGTTTTTGTGGAGCCATCTCGTACCGAATTGAAGGAACATTGCGGGATGCGCGATCCTGTCATTGTTCTAACTGCAGAAAGGTATTTAGCGGCCAGGCGTCGGCTTATGCACTTGTGGAACCAGAAGAATTCTCATGGGTATCCGGTAAAGATTTACTCACCACCTATGAACCGAAAAAAGATGTGGGTTTTCAGTTCTGCCGCGTATGCGGCTCTACACTTTGTGGACTGTACAAGGGCAACGTTCATGGAGTCACCCTCGGTTGCGCACAAGAGGATCTCGATATCCGACTGAGCAAGCATATTTTTGTAGGGGATAAAGCCGCGTGGGAAACGCTGCCCGATGATGGTGTGCCTCAATACGAAGAGGGATCACCTAAAAACAAACCAGAAGATATTTAGCAAAACAAATCCATCTATACTTTTTGGCAATCCATAATCTCCGACGTTAATCTTGATGGAAAGCAGCATGACATTTAGCAGCATTATGGCATTGTTCAGCGCCATGCTGGCGCTGGCGGTGATCCCCGATGCCAGCGCCTTTGCGGTGGTCGCACGATCCATCGCCTCCGGGTTCACACATGCTCTTGTCACAGTTCTAGGTATAATCGTCGGGGATTTTATATTCATACTCTTTGCCATCTTTGGTTTATGGTCTATTGCCGAAGCGATGGGGAGTCTGTTCGTCCTCGTAAAATATCTGGGTGGAGCTTATCTCATCTGGCTGGGAATCGGATTCTGGCGGGTAACGTCAAAAAACGTAGACATTGAGGGAGTGAAAGAATTGTCCTGGAAGTCCAATTTCCTGTGCGGCCTGCTGATTACCCTGGGAGATCCAAAGGCAATTCTATTTTATGTGAGCTTCCTGCCTGCCTTTCTGGACTTCTCCAGCGCATCCCTTTTGGATACTGGCATCATCATGGCGCTCGTCATCCTCGTTTTGGGCGGCGTGAAGGGAGGCTATGCCTTTATGGCGGACAAAGCCCGGTTATTTTTTCAAAGCGCCCAGGCAAAAAGTAGAATGAACCGAATTGCCGGCGGCGTCATGATTTGCACGGGTATTTTTTTATGGGCGAAGGCTTAGCAAGGCATAGCGGTGAGTAAGCTTTTATTTCGCTGGAAGTGTTTTCACATAGTCAAGAGCACGCCCCACCCAGGAGCGCAATTGCTCCTCTGACCGATAACCGGACGGACTCACATACACCATGGTCTTGATCACCTTGCCGGTAAAATCCATTTCGCGAGTATGCGGTTCAGTCAATGCTTCGCTGGCGCGGTCCTCACCCAAACGGAGGACGATATCTTTTTTCATGACGCCACAGCACATATTCCCGTTGAGTAAAAATGCCATGCCTCCGAACATCTTGCGTTCAGTAATCCCTTTGCGTCTTTTTAAAATCTTGCGGACTTTTTCAGCAACCGCTTCATCGTATGCCATGTTAAGTTTCCCTAAATTCACGAAGACCGTAAATCAAGCTGAATGATTCTCTCGCCTAATTAAATTTAGCTTTGATAATTTTCTCTGCCTCTTCCGGGGGGATGAACCTCAAGGAACCTAGAATTTCAACTACTTGTTGCTCCCCCTCCAACGGAGGATCAACATTCTGCCAAGACACAGAAATCAGATGTTTGTTTCGGCTCGTTGTGAGGGTTACGATTTTTCCTGTTGGCCCCGCGACTTTCCAAAGCAGGTTTGGCATATTCACTCCAGCCACATTTCGAGAGACAATTTCGCCTTTCCAATCCGGGTGTTGGGAAAGATGATGGGCCGACTCAAGGCGGTAGTATTCTTCAAGAGCCTTTTCCTCCGATGAACCAGGCTTAAAAAAACGTTTAACCAACAGTCCATCGCTGTACTCAAAAATATTTACCATTTTTTTAGGTAGCCCTAAAACGATGTGATTAGACGTTACAAATCTCACCTGCCAAGATGTACCTGGAATCGCCATGATGAAAGAAGGATTATCCTGAGATACGTAATACATTTTTTTCTCAGAATCATCTTTACTAAAATAAAGGATTTTTTCAGGGATCCCCGCACAACCTGCGGTAACAAAGACCAAAATTATTAGAATGGAAAGTTTTATTGCTCTCATGATTAATTCCACATCTTCTTTTTTTCTTTAATCCTATTCAGCAGGACGTTGGCGATTTCTTTTTTGGAGAGACGCGGCAGGGAATCGACGTTGCCTTCCTTGTCGATGAGGGTGACCTGGTTTACGTCGGAACGGAAACCAATGCCCGGTGCGCTGATGTCGTTGGCGA
>JAJDBE010000292.1 GCA_029261515.1 Nitrospinaceae bacterium
GAAAACACCGTCTTGCAATAGCTAATCTCGAATGCAAATCATTTAGTGATTTCCCTGCCGCCATGCGTCTGAGATAATCAGAGAAACAAACCTCTTAGCGGGAGAAGCATGGCGGAACTTGTCCTGGCACTCCACCTTTTAATCATCCTTTTCTTCATCATCGGATTTCCGGTCGGGCTGGCAATCAATCACCGGGGCTTTCGCTATTTTCACGCCGCTACGCTGGCGCTGGTGACGCTTTTGATGGTCCTCGGCATCCCCTGCCCTCTCACAGTCTGGGAAGAAGTTCTCAGCGACACCTCCTACGAGGGTTCGTTCATCGCCGCATGGCTGAGGCGCATCATCTACCTGCAGTGGTTTGAACCCCGGCACGTGCTGATGGCGGATATCGTTTTTGCGGTGCTGGTGTTTTCGTCTTTCGTCTGGTATCCGGTCAAAAAAGGCAGGTAAAAAGTTAAGGACCATGCGAGAACATCTCAATCGGAGTTTATCATTTTGAAGCGGCTACCGGCAGGACGCAGCGAAAGCCGACATTTTCAAAAAATTCATCGGGCGGCACTTCCGTGCGGTTGAAGGCATAACGGTAGGCATCGAGGAAATAATGCCCCGCCTTTTGAAACGCATTCCCCCTCAGCACCTTTAACGTCTTGCCAAAACGCACGTCCTTGTTGGTGTTGCCCGGATACGGCAGATACCAGTCCGCCGTCCACTCCATAACATTGCCCGCCATGTCATACACGCCATAGGGGCTGACGTCCTGCGGCTTGCTTCCCACTGGGATCGTTCCCTTCGCATCCTCAATGCCGACGTTGGCATGGCCCTTGACGTATTCGTTGCCCCAGGGATATTCGAATCCCTCAGTCCCACGCGCGGCTTTTTCCCACTGCGCCTCCGTCGGCAATTGCTTCTCCGCCCATAAGGCATAGGTCAAAGCCTCGTGCCAGGTGACCCCTGTCACCGGATGATCGGCCTTACCTTCGGGATAGGTTTCATTCTTCCAATTCGACGGAAAATCAGGAAACTGCACCGCATCAACGAACCGCTTGAATTCCGCATTCGTCACCTCGGTGCGGTCGATATAATACGCCTCCAGAGTGACCTTTCGTTCGGGATGCTGATCCAGATACAAAGGCTTGACCGTGCCGATTTTCTGATGCGTGTTTTCAGGGTCGGTCTTGTTCGTGCCCATGATGAACTCGCCGGCCGGAATCAGCACCATCTCCTTTTGATCGACAGGCGATACCTTCACCGGTGGCAACGGCCTCTCCCCACATCCTGCCAGGAAAACCCCGAGACAAAGTAAAACGATTGCTGTATATTTTTTAAGCATCCGCATCCCATGAATAAAAGCGATATCGACTTTAAACAACCCATTCCAAAACTACGAAATCCTTCCACTATATGAAAAGATTCTGCAAACTCCTAATAATTTCATTCTTTCTGGGGTTCCCCCCTGGACAGGCCCACGCATTTGACGCGCCTCTGGCGGCCAAAACCAAAGGCGAAGGTTACGGGCATATTCTCAAAACCGATGAGTTTTCCTTGAATACCCGCAACATCAAAGTGCTCACATTACAGGGGAAATATCTTTGGATGGGAACGTCCAACGGCGTCATCCGCTACGACACCACCACCGCCAACGGTTACGAGATATACGACAACCAGAACGCCCTGCTCAGCAACGGCATCTTCGCCATCGTCATGGATAAAGCGGGGAAGCCCTGGGTCGGCACCTACGCCGGCGGGCTCAGCCATTTCGACGGCAAAGAATGGCTGAACATCAACACGCCGCAGGGCCTGTGCGACTCCTTCGTCTACGATGTCGAATTCCAAGGAGACACCCTCTGGATCGCCACCTGGAGCGGCGTCAATCGGGTGCAGGGCGACTTGTTCTCCCGCAAATCATGGCAAGCCTTCACGCACGAGAACACCAAAGGCGGGTTGATCGACGACTGGGTTTACGCCATTGAACTGGGTAAAGACGGGCGCGTGTGGTTCGGCACCGAATCGGGAGTCTCCATGTTCGATGGAACCCAATGGCAAAAGTGGAACCACGCAAACGGGCTGGGTGCAGAATTGGATCTCGTGAAAAAAGACAATGCCGACACCATGTCCGGCTTTCAGGGAGAGCACCACGCCACCCAGGCCGCCGACCTGCCCAACGTCGAGTCCAACGATTACCGTCCCAACTATGTCGTCTCGATGTTGATGGATCAAAAGCAACGGCTGTGGATCGGCACCTGGGGCGGAGGCTTGAGCGTACTCGACGCCGCGACGCACAAATTCCGCAACTTCACCGTCCGGGATGGCCTGCCGGGAAATTTTATCCTGTCGCTAAAAGAAGGACCCTACGGCGATTTGTGGATCGGCTCCAACGGCGGGTTGAGCCGCTTCGACGGTCAAACGTTTTTAAACTTTGCCGACATCAACGGACTGGGCGGTAACTTCATTTTCAGCATCGAGTTCACCCCCGATCATTCCCTGTGGACCGGAAGCCACCAGACCATGAACCGCTTCCGATTCAACGCCGAAACTCGAAAGTTGATTAAGTTTGATTGACACCTTATAGGAACTCTGCTCCTTTATGGGGCCTTAGTTTACTGGAAGGTCAGATCCATAACGAATCAGCGAGAATTCTTTCCAAGCCGCTTGTTTTCCTCCCCACAACTCTAAATTATTTATCCCAGTAAATTTCCAAACCCCATTTTCCCGCATCATCCTTCCGGCAGCTTCCTGTATAGATCCATTCGAAAGTTTGCGAATAGTCGCAATAATCATCGTCCCATCCGATTTACTCGCTATTTCAATTTTATTGGAATTTGTTACTGGGAAAAAACTCGTCCTGACTTCTTCATTCCAATTCAATCCATCCAACGACGAATACACTACCGTTTGCCATCCATGAAGTCCCCCTGCACCACTTGATCTTTCTTCCCGGACTGTTGTCATATAAAATTTATCCTTATCGTGAGTAACATCTGGATCAGAATCAATTTTGGTAAACCCTTCACTTGGCAAATCAACAGTTTGAATTTGATGCGAAGGAAAGACCGGCAAATTAAATGGAGGGGAAAGTTCCCCCACAGCAGTGACTATTTCTGCAAATCCCTGCGTAAATCTGCGCCAGGCAATTAAGATTTTCCCATTATTGTGGAAGGCGATGGAGGGACGGCCAGAAACATTAGAGTTTAAAGAACCGCTTTCAAGTATAGCGGACACAATAAATTCCCGGGAATTATGGTCATAAATATTTCCAACAACTTTTCCATTTTGCTGATACACGATAAATCGCAAATCACCTCCAAGGTCTACAGCTTCAGGGGCCGAAGCCGGGATTCCGGAGGAAACGGAAACACTGGAATTATCCCAGAGAGCGGGCCCCAATCCCCATACTGTATCTATGTGATTCGGCTTATCAAACAACAACCAGTGGAAAATTCCATCGGGCCGCTTTGCCGCCAGTCCCACCCCGTGAGTGGTCAACAGAGGAGTAGAAGAGAATGGGCCTAAATCAGGGAAGTTTCCATCATTCCAGGTTAAGCCATCATCTGACCAACGGACGTGAATTTTGGATGGCAATGAACTGACCCCGCTTTGAAAAAATGCAAAAGAAAATCTTTCATTCGACTTTTTTTCCTCTTCAGATCCAGAAGGCTCAGTTCTGAGTTGGTCCAATAGGTCCTTTAATTTATTAAATACCGTATCGTTCATTTGAATCCCTTTGGAAGGGATTTTTTTGGGAAGAAACTTTTTTTTTAAAACGAGAGGAACTTCATTTTCCGCGGCATCTGGGAAACTACTTATACTTAGGAGAAAGAAAACAACGAGAGTTATATAGACAATAAATTGCTTGCGGGTCATAAAAACCTCCAAGGTACGGGTGAATTGGAAGTTTGAAGTATTGCAAGCAAATTAAGTCCGTCTAGCAAATCTGTCAATAACAACACTCAAATAATGTAATCATGACAATAAATCTTTTAAAATCCTTTAACGGCTCAAAAGAAAAGTCGGCTGGATTTGATCAATAAATTCTTTCCCTCAAAGTTTCCGAGAATTAAAAATCATCATCGTCGTCATCCTCGGACATGGCTTCGTCGACTTCCGCCTGCTCGGCCTGGTCGATGAGTTCTTTGATCCGCTCGTAGCCCGCCGCCAGTTTCTGTATGTTGATCAATAAAGTAATCAACTCATTATCGGGACATTCGCGCATGCCTGCCACCAGAGGGCCGCGCTCGTCCTCGCCGTACTTTTCATCCCACTGGTCAAACGAGCTCAGAATTTTGTCTTTGCAGTGAATCAAATCGTAAAAAAAACTTTGCACCTCAATCTTGGCCATGTATATCCACCTTCCAAAAATAAAATTGGTTTTAGATTTATTATCAAGCGTGTTTCGGTGCTACAAAAATAGCACATCCCGGTTTGCAGAGGAAAACCGAAACGCCAGTTATTTCACCGTTTTACAAAAATATTTCCCCCTCCGGCCAGCTTTTTTATTTGCACCGCAAAACAGCAGAACCTATTATAATAGGCTGAAATGAACCCTTG
>JAJDBE010000293.1 GCA_029261515.1 Nitrospinaceae bacterium
CGCCCCGGTCGTAAAACTCGACCACTTCTTCCAATGTCGCTTCACTGCCGTCGTGCATGTAGGGAGCACTGCGGGTGATATGCCTTAGCCCCGGCGTCTTGAAAGCGCCCTTATCAAAATCCTCCTTGGTGACGTTGTACCGCCCCAGGTCTTCTTTCAATGGACCGTGTTGCTTGACGCCGATATTGTGAAATCCGCTGTCGGTAAAAGCTGGCCCGTTATGACAGATGGAGCACTTGGCTTTTCCGATAAACAACTTCATGCCGTTCAGCGCCGAAGCCGACATGGCCGTTTTGTCGCCGGCAAAGTATTTGTCGTATGGCGCATTTTTTGAGACCACCGAGCGTTCAAAAGTGGCGATGGCCTTGGCGATGGTGGTTTCTTTAATCCCCTCTTTAGGGAACACCTTTTTGAACAGGCGGACATATCCCGGAATGGCCGCAAGTTCTTTTTCAAGCTCTCTCATATCCTGTTTCATTTCCACCTGCGAACCAATGGGTCCCACCGCCTGCTCTTCAAGAGATTTGACGCGGCCATCCCAGAATTGAGCCTCGAAATACCCGCTGTTGATGATCGTGGGAGAATGCCGGTCCAGTTCTTTTTGACCATCGCCGTTCGGGCGGGGTAGTCCGTCACCCCATCCAAGTCCCGGATGATGACAGGTCATACAGCTGATCCAGTTACTTTCGGACAGCCTGGGGTCAAAGTAAAGCATTTTCCCAAGCTCTTCTTTTTCTTTCGACCAGGGATTATCCGCAGGGTATTTCATTTCCGGTAAGGGTGCATAAAATTGCTTCAGGTCTTGAAATTCCTTCATGTCTTCAACTTCACCGGCTTCAAGGTTTATTGAAAAAGAGAAAAGGAAAAGGGAAATAAGAATAACCTTTGTGATTTGCATGGACTTGATCCTTTTCTTTTAAAAGTCTCAAATAGTTTATGTGAGGAGCAATGTATTGAAATCAACCGATCCAGATTCGTCAATTTCCTGATTGGATAATTAATAGAGTAGCCCCTCGTAAATCTGCCGATGTAAAACCCAATGAAAAACTCCTCAGAAATGGGTTGCAGATGATTAAAGCCCAATATCCTTTCCCGCCGCGACAATTGTGCTGACTGTACTGAGCAGTTTTTCTTTCTCCACCGGCTTGACCAGATAGTCTTTGACGCCATTTTTCATCAAGGACGTGGCCATTTCAGTGTCGGGGTATCCGGTAACGACGACCACCGGAATTCCGGGCGCTTCGCGTTTTAAAAAGTCGATACATTCAATGCCGTTGACCTTGGGCATGCGAATGTCGCATAAGATCAGGCCGACGTTGACCATATTGTCGCCTTCGCGAAGTTTGGCGATCGCCACTTCCCCGTTTTCCGCTTCCAGGATATGATATCCTACGCCTTCCAGGTGAAGTTTAATCACGTCTCTTACATCTGCTTCATCATCAACCACCAGCACTTTTCCTGTAGCCATTTTGAACTCCTTTCGATTTTAGATTTAAACCAGATTCAACTTTTGAGAGATGAGGCATCGCCGAACCCCTGCTAAGAGCGCCCTCTAGGTTTGTAATGGAATTCAACGAGCCTCATCCTTTTTCATACCGTAAAATCCTTTCCCTACTTAACTTTTCCGTGCATGGCTTCCCAATGCCCGATCGATTGTGCGATGCTTACAGAACCATCGGGAATAGGCGCTCCATGCGGCCAGAGGTGGAAAATAATTCCATCGGTATTGCCCACATAATCGGCCAGGCTCTTTTGTTCCTTCGGGTCTGTCGGATTCAAAATAGCCACCCGGCCCGTGGCAATCTCTTCCGCGTGATCGTGCCAGTTCTGTTTATGCGACCATTCCGGAATGACTTCGCGCGCAAGTTTTTTGGAAACCATGTATTCGACTTCGGTCATGCGTGCATTGGCGTCTGTCGATTCAAACAGGATGCACTGGATGATGTCGTCATTGATCGGTTTGCAAAAATGATGGAACGGACCAATCACTTCCCCGTCCATAATATGCGGGGCGGTCACATGGATGGTGTAGCCCGCCAAAGGATTGGGCGGCGCTTCATCCGACATCACTGGAAATGAAGAACAGCCGACCAGAATCAATGCCAGACAACTCGAATAGATCATTTTTCCAATTTTCATTTTTTACCTCTTCTTGCTGGTTAATAGATTTGTTGAAACTCAAACCTTTATCGGTTACCAAAATTCGATAGCTGACTTCGTATCACTTGGTACGATTATAGAAATAAAGGTCAACGAAAAAATATCCCCGAAACCGCTAAACGGCAGGAATGGTTTATTGATTCGTTTGTCGTATTTTTACTACAAGGAATGAGTGACGCAGGCGGGAGACCGAAAAAAACAATATAAAAACAATCAGTTGAAATTTATCCAATGGGGGGGGGATTAGCTTATCAAGCCGTTTTTGAGGGCGTAGTAGGTCAGGTCGGAATTGCTTTCGAGACTCAGTTTTTCAAGAATGCGGGTCCTGTGGGTGCTCACCGTGTTGACGCTGAGCGAAAGCTCCTCAGCAATGGATTTCAAGCGTTTGCCGGAGGCAATCATAAAAAACACCTGGAACTCCCGGTCCGACAACAGTTCATGCGGCGACTTTTCCGAATCTTTTTTCAACTCCGAAACCAGTTTCGCGGTTAGATTCGGGCTGATAAAATTTCCGCCGCGATACACGGTATTCACCGCTTCAATGACCTGCTCCGGCGCACTGGTTTTGGTCAAATAGCCGGAAGCGCCGGCTTTGAGAAACCGGGTACCGTAATGCTCCTCAGGAAAGATACTCAAAATAATAACCGGCAGTTTTGGCCGGATATGTTTCAATTCAAGCAGAACGTCCAGGCCATTTTTTTCCGGCATATCGTAATCCATCAACAGAACATCCACCTCCGTGTCCGTGATTTTTTTAAGCACCTCCTGCCCATTCTCCGCTTCGGCCACCACCGTCACGTTTGGAGTTTCAGAAAGGATCTGCTTGATGCCCTGGCGGACGATGGCATGATCGTCGGCAATAAAAACCCGGATCTTGGATTTATCAGCTGGATTCATTGTTCGTATAGGGCAGTTTCACCGTAACCGCCGTGCCTTTGCCTGAATTGTTTTGAATGCAAAATTCTCCTCCCAAATTGCGCACCCGTTCCCGGATCCCTAGAATTCCGAGGGATTTTGGATTTTCGATTTGTTCTTTTTGAATGCCCTTGCCATCGTCCTTCACTTCAAGAATCAAATGATCCTGAACCTGATTCAAGCTGACCTCAACCCGGCTGGCTTCGGCATGGCGGATGATATTGGTCAACGTTTCCTGGAAAATCCGGAACAACGTTGTGGATAGATCACTTTCCAACACAAGCTGATCCTTCATGCAATTTAAATCGAACTCGATACCGGTGCGTTTGTGATACTCCTCGGTTTGCCACGCGATGGCCTCACATATCCCAAAAGCATCGAGAATAGGCGGCCTAAGTTCCATGGAGATTCGTTGTACGCATTGCACCGTCGAATCGATCAATTGTTTCATCGAAGCGGCTTTCTCTTTGAGCGTTTTCTGGTCTTCGGGAATTCTGCGTTCGAGATGCACCACATCCATCTTCAAGGCCGTCAGAGATTGCCCCAGTTCATCGTGCACCTGCCGGGAAATACGGGCCTTTTCTTCTTCGCGAATATTCTGCAAACGGTTATTGAGATCCCGCAACTGTTGTTTGATACTCTTCAAATTGTCTTCAACATTTTTTCTTTCGCGGATTTCCTCCTGCAGTTTCTCATTCGCCTGCGACAGGTTTTCAGTCCGGCTCTCCACCAGTTCTTCCAGCCGGTTCCGGTATTGAATCAATTCCTCATGATTTTCCCTGAGCCGCTCTTTATCCCGGCTGTGCTCAATGGCATCGGCGATCAACCCGCCAATCGACATCAGAACCTCTTGACTATGGGTGTACCAGGAAGGATTGATATTTGTGTAGAGAAACATCACCCCCACCAGTTTGTCGCGGCTTTGTAAAGGAACGATGTAATGCCCATGCGGTGTCATGTCCTCATACCGTCTTTCGTGCCGGGTGTCGGTGAAACAACTGTCGCTTCTCAATAGTTCGCCTGAAAGAGCCACCCTGCCGCAAAGGCAGTCGCCAAAGGGAACCTCTTTTTCCCCATGCAGAAATTCTTTGGTGAATTGACCGATGGTGGAGTACAGCCGCAACACTTGTTTTTCGTGATCCGCCAGAAAGATCCCCGCCTTATGTTCCACCTTAAGGTCATCGAACCGGGTGATCACCTTGAGGACGTTCTGCAACATGTCCTGAGTGCCGTAGCCGTTATGCAATAGCTTGGCCACCTCATGCAGGACTTTATATTCCTCGGTAACCCGGCTGGTCTCTTCATCCGCGGGAAAAGTGTCGGTCATGACTTTAAAATAACTCCTTCAAAAATAAGCTGTAAATTTTGCTCATTATACAACGCTCTTGGGCTCAATACCGTTTTGGGATAGAAAAATACCTGAAGACGGCAAACTTCGTTGTCGCCCTCCCCCCTCAAATAGCATTTCCGCACTTCCTTAGGACTGCGCCATTGCCAATCCCGCAAAAATCCATTAAAATATTAATTTTCAATAGGATATTACATATCCTGCAAGGGAATCGGGTCGTAAAATCCATAGAAAAATGGTTCCGCATTGATGGCGATCAAGAGATAATAGACCCGGCCTATGATCATTGAACAAAGCAAAGAAGGTTACCGGTATTCTGTCGAACCGTTTCTTTTGGCGGACTTTATTTCCCTGAAGCCGGACAACCATATCCTTGATATCGGCACCGGATGCGGCATCATTCCCCTACTTTTAATCAGCCGGGAATGCCGGTTAAAAATCACGGCGGTCGAAATTCAAAAATCCCTACACGACCAGGCTTTGAACAATGTCACCCGCAACAACCTAAAAAAAAGCATTCGAGCTACTCTGGGAGATTTTGTAGCTATCGCGCCGACTCTAAAAGAGGAAATTTTTGACCAGGTGATCTCCAATCCGCCTTACCGGAAAATCAACACCGGGCGGACCAATCCCAACCAGGAAAAAGCCATCGCCCGGCACGAAATCTCACTCGACCTTGCAGGCATTTTAAAGCAAAGTGCGCGGCTGTTAAAACCGGAAGGGAAAATCGCCCTGGCTTACCCACCGCATCGGCTGGCGGAGGTGCTGGCGGAAATGAACGCGCATGAACTTTTTCCCTGCCGTTTGCGCTTCATTCATGGTTTTAAGGGAGCGGACGCTAAAATTTTTCTCGTCGAAGGAGTGAAGGGGCGTAAAACCGATTGCGTCGTCCTGGACCCCCTTTATGTTTATCAAAAAGATAAAGACAACGTTTACACTGAGGAAATGGAACAAATTTATGCTTCCTTTAATCATACTGACCGGCCCGACCACCTCGAAAAAGAGCGATACAGCAATTGCGCTGGCTGAGAAACTCGACACCGAGATCATCAATGCGGACTCCATGCAAGTCTACAAATATTTCGACATCGGCACTGCCAAACCTTCAAAAGAAGTCCGGCAAAAAATCGTCCATCACCTCATCGACATTCTGGAGCCGGATGAGGAATTCAATGCCTTCGATTTCAAGGTGCGGGCGTTGCAACATGTAAGGGAAATTATAGGGAAAAGTAAAATTCCCATCATAGTGGGGGGAACGGGCCTTTACATTAAAGTGCTGACCGAGGATCACGAATGCGCCGTTCCCGCTTCCCCTGCGATTAAAGCGGCAATACAATCGGATATGGAGGATAAAGGCGTCGAAGCAATGTATGAGGAACTGGAGAATGTCGATCCCGCCGCCGCATCGGCTATCCAGCCCACCGATTCTCTTCGCATCGAACGGGCGCTTGGAGTCTACCGGCAAACCGGGAAACGGTTTTCCGACTTTCATCAGGAAGAGGTTCCAGCAACCTATGAGTTTCCCATCAAAACATTTCTCCTGCAATGGGACCGAAAGGAACTCTACGCCAACATCGACCAACGCGTCGACCGCATGATCGAAGACGGACTGGTGGAAGAAGTGAAACAACTGTTAGACCAGGGATGTTCAAAAGTATGGAAACC
>JAJDBE010000294.1 GCA_029261515.1 Nitrospinaceae bacterium
AAAAAAGTGGTGATCGATGAAATGATTGTGGACGGTATCAGGCTCAATCAGAAAAGGACGACTCCCGCCAAACCTTATAGGAGAGGAAAAGAGGGGGGGGATGGAAAGCCAGAAGGTGAAACGTCGGAAGGGAAAAAGGGTTTATTTGGTTTTGGAGAAATCCTTAAAATAAAATCGCCCGAAGAAATACTGAAATCTGAAAAACTGGAAACTCTCGAAGCGGTCGAGAATGCCAAAAAAGAGTTGGAAGAATTGAAAGTAAAATGGGAGAACAAGCTTGAAACCAATTTGAATCCCAAGGCTCTCGAAGAAACGCGGCAGAAGATAGAAGCACTGCAAAAAAATATAAAGGGTCCCGCAGGTTTGCAGGGAGCGGCAACCGCAATTCAGGAAATCAAAACCATTCAGGAGACCATTCAAGGAAACCTCGATGAGATTGAAAACCTCAAGGAAGAGTTAAAAACCGATACCGCTCGCGCCAAAGCCCTGATTGCGGAATTGAAGGATATGCCGCAAAAGGATTTTGACCGCCTGAAAAAGAAATATTCCCTGGATGTTAAAGGCGGAGGCAATATTTTGGGCGCGATTCTTGGCGATGAGATAAAGCAGAAAGTTGATCTGTTTTGGAAATATTATGAAATGGTGAGTCCTTATCTGAACAAGGGCGGCGAGTCAAAAATCAAGGAGGAAGAGGGGAAATATGTTCGGGGCAAGGGAGTTTTTGTAAAATTTATGGAGAAGGACCCTTATCCTGATTTTCTGGTCAAACACGGCAAGCTTTCTCTATTTCTTTTTAATCGACAGATTGGCGGCGAGTTGAAGGATCTTTCTGACAATCAACGCGTGTACGGAAAACCCGCGTTGATCAATTTTGCCGCCGAACGAGATGACCGGTTCGACAATTTCGCTTTGCAAATTAAGCTCGACCGTACGCAACCGGAAGCTAAGGATTTTATGGATCTGAATGTACAATCCTTGAAATTAGATGGCGTAGGGGGAAGAAATCAAGGCAGCATTGAAAAAGGAGTTGCGGATATAAAAAGCTCTGTTCAAATTACTGGTGAAAAAAATATGTCCGCTGTGATTCAAGCGGATTTGTCCAATTTATCTCTCAGCATGCCGGCCGAGAAAGACAACGAAATTATTGGAGCTGTCACCGATACCCTCGCTTCAACGGATAAGTTCTTTGTCAAAATTTCCATCAACGGTACAAGAGAGAGTTACTCTATGAATATCGATTCGGACCTGAACAAGATCATATCCGGCGCCATTCAAAAAGTCGCCGCAGGAAAAATACAGGAATTTGAAAAGAAACTGAAAGCTTCCATTTTTTCCGCTACCGAAAATCCGTTGTCGGGTATGAATGACAGTTTGGGAAGTATTTTGAAAACCAAAGGTCTTTTGGGCGATAAGTCTTCCGCCTGGACCGATCTGCTAAAGCAATCAAAAGAAGACGCTTCACCAATTCCCTCTACGGATAAACTGCCCCTGCCCGGAAAGTTGAAGGAGTTTAAACTCCCGTTCTAAAAAAATCATGTGTTGTTACGAGGAAAACTTGCGATAGACTGCAGTGGGAGGTTTTTCACGTTTTAAAAGGGGGAATATCGATGAAGAAAAAAATAGTTTTACTTTTAATGATTTTTCTAATCAGCGCCTCGCCCGTCTACTCGGGTGTTTTTGATCAGATCCTGGAAGGCATCAAGCCGGCGTTGGAAGGAGGAGAAGCGGGAAGCCCTCTCAGCCTTGAAACCACCATTTCTGGTTTGAAGGAAGCCCTCTCGGTGGGCGCTGGCAATGCGGTGGGCGCGTTGTCCAAGAGCGATGGATTTCTGGCAAATGAAGCGATTAAGATTTTAATGCCGGAAAAAATTCAGAATGTCGCGGATATGTTAAAAAAAGTAGGATATGAGCAACAGGTGGACAACTTTATTCTGAGCATGAATCGCGCTGCGGAAAAAGCGACGCCGCAGGCCAAGTCATTTGTCATGGATGCAATTAAGGAGATGACGTTCGACGATGCCAAAAAAGTTTTGAATGGCGGTGACACCGCGGCAACCGAATATCTCCAGTCTAAAACCTATAATAAAATTTATGAAGCCTTCAAGCCCATCGTTTCGTCCAGCCTCGACGATGTGGGGGGAACCAAAGCCTATAAAGAAATGATGACTTCCTTCACTTCTCTGCCGTTCGCCAGTGCCCAATCTCTGGATTTGAATCATTACGTCACCGATAATGCGTTAAAGGGACTGTTCCACACCGTCGGTGAAGAGGAAAAGAAAATCCGTACCGATCCCACTGCAAGGGCGACCGACCTTTTAAAGAAAGTGTTTGGGAGTTAACCGTCTGACAAAGGTGTTTTAAACTGCCCAAGTTGGTATCATGAATCATCATAACATCGAGCAAAAATGCTTTAACCCGTTAGATATTCCTGAACGGCTTGTGCTTTGGTTGGGCATATTAATTGTCACGGCAATCTTTATCTGGCCTGGTTTGGCAGGGGGTTCATCCCTGACGGAAATTCCCGCTGGAACTTTTGTTGTGGGAAAAGTCCATTCTGAAAAAGAGGGTCGAGGTGGGAGTCTGATGTTTTTGCCCGCCTTTTTTATAGACCTTCACGAAGTGACGAACCAGGAGTTTTTGGAGGTATTTCCCGATCATGTATTTCCCTC
>JAJDBE010000295.1 GCA_029261515.1 Nitrospinaceae bacterium
TGATGCGCGTTCCCGGTTCTCAGACCGACCTGTTGCAGGTCAAGGCGCAAGGGGGTGACGTGCGTATCGTTTATTCTCCTTTGGATGCTCTGAAACTTGCCCAGGAAAATCCGGATAGAAAAGTGGTGTTTTTTGCTGTTGGGTTTGAGACCACTGCCCCTGCCAATGCCATGGCGGTCTGGAAAGCCAGAGCAGATAAAATCGATAATTTTTCCATGCTCATCTCGCACGTGCTGGTGCCCCCGGCGATAACCGCCATTCTCGATTCACCTGAAAATCGCGTGCAGGGATTTTTAGCCGCGGGTCACGTTTGTTCGGTGATGGGCTACTGGGAATACGAGCCCATTTGCGCCACTTACAAGGTTCCGATTGTGGTTTCAGGATTTGAGCCTTTAGACATTCTGGAGGCAATTTTGATGATTGTCCGGCAATTGGAACAGGGAAGGACCGAAGTTGAAAACCAATACACTCGCATCGTCACGCGAGAAGGAAATGAATTGGCTCAGGAAAAGATTTTTGATGTCTTTGAAGTATGCGATCGGAAATGGCGGGGAATCGGGGAAATCCCTCAAAGCGGGTTGAGATTGAAAGATGAGTTTCACCCATTTGATGCCGCAAAGATTTTTAAAACGGAAAAGATTCAAACCCAGGAGTCTTCGTTGTGCATCAGTGGGGAGATCCTTCAAGGGTTGAAAAAACCCGGCGATTGCCCGGCCTTTGGCCTGCAATGCACTCCAGAAAACCCTCTGGGAACGACCATGGTCTCTTCTGAAGGCACTTGTGCCGCGTTTTACCAATATGGAAGATATCAAAACCCAACACTCTCGTGATTGAGAAAATTTTAAGAGGGTAATTTTTATTCCGTGGGAAAGAAACCTGTTTTCAGTGAGGCCACTTGTCCTGTTCCTATTCATGATCCCTCCCGAGTGCTGTTGGGCCATGGAAGCGGCGGCAAACTGAGCGCCGCCCTGATTCGAGAAGTGTTCCTTCCCACTTTCAACAACCCTTTTCTGGAAAAACTGAACGATTCGGCCACCCTCCCCTTCGACGGCAGTGAGCTCGCTTTCACCACGGATTCTTTCGTCGTCGACCCGGTCTTTTTTCCCGGCGGAGACATCGGCAGTCTGGCGATTCATGGAACGGTGAATGATCTTGCCGTCAGCGGAGCGCGGCCTCTCTATGTCAGCGCGGCCTATATTCTGGAAGAAGGATTTCCAATCGAGGATCTGAAAAGAATCACGGCTTCCATGCAGAAGGCTTGTGAAGAATCCGGGGTGACCCTGGTCACAGGCGATACGAAAGTGGTCGATAAAGGAAAATGTGATTCGATCTTCATCACCACTTCCGGAATCGGCGCGCTGGAAACCAATCACAACATCGGCGTGGACCAGGCTCGGCCTGGTGACAAGGTCATCATCAGTGGTGCGATCGGAAACCACGGCATCGCCATTTTATCCGTGCGCGAGGGAATCGAATTCGAAACCGACTTAAAAAGCGACAGCGCGTCTCTCATCACACCGATACGCAACATAATAGAAGTGAGTTCCAACATCCATTGTCTCAGGGACCCGACCCGGGGAGGGCTGTCCAGCGCGTTGAATGAAATCGCCCAGGCATCGAAAGTCGGCATCGAACTGGAGGAGACGAGCATCCCGATTTGCAATCAGGTCCGCGGAGCCTGTGAACTACTGGGACTGGACCCTTTGTACGTGGCCAATGAAGGAAAATTTGTAGCGGTCGTCGCCGCGCAGGATGCGGATAAAGTCCTCGGGAAATTGCGGACTCATCCACTCGGTGGAGAAGCGGCTGTCATCGGAGAAGTGGTGCAGGAACATCCTGAAATGGTGCTCATGCGTTCGTCTATCGGAGGCAAACGCGTGGTGCAGATGCTGGCGGGGGAACAGCTTCCGAGGATATGTTAAAATGCATGAATTAGGAATCACCCGAAACATTGTTTCCATCGTGAGCCGACACGCGAAAGGCGCTCGCGTTAAGCGCGTGTCTCTGGAAATCGGAAAGTTATCAGCCATCATGCCCGATGCGATTCGGTTTTGTTTCGATGTCTGCTCCAGGGGAACGGAATTGGAAAATGCGAATTTGGAGATCATTGAAGTGGCCGGACGCAAAAAGTGCCGCGATTGTCAATTGATTACAGAAACAAATCAGGTGTTCGGCGCTTGTGAATGCGGGTCCTGGAACACCTCTCCCGTTGCCGGAGAGGAACTTCGGGTGAAAGAAATGGAGTTGGTCTGATGTGCACCACCTGCGGATGCGGAGAGAACTCCGAACCCAAACTGATCGATCCTAACACCGGTGAAATGGTCTCCATTGATTTACACAACCTGCATAACCAGGAGCCTTTAACATCTCGCGATCAAGACTCCGAATCTTCCCCCACCAAAACTGTGCGTTTGGAAACAGAGATCCTCGATAAAAACAACCGCATCGCTGAAATCAACCGGCAACGGTTTAAACAACAAAACATTCTTGCGCTCAATTTAGTGAGTTCCCCCGGATCAGGAAAAACAACGCTTCTCGAACGAACGATTCGGGACCTTGGCAAACAAATTCCCTTTTCTGTGATTGAAGGCGATCAGGAAACCGCAAACGATGCCGAACGCATTCGCGCCACCGGTTGCAAGGTAGTGCAGGTCAACACCGGCACCGGCTGTCACCTGGAAGCTGACATGGTGGCCCGCGGAATAGATGAACTTCGACCGCTAAAGAATTCTGTGGTGATGATAGAAAACGTCGGCAATTTGGTTTGTCCTGCGTTATTCGATCTTGGAGAAAACCGCAAGGTCGTGATTCTATCCGTCACCGAAGGGGAGGACAAACCCCTCAAATACCCTCACATGTTTCGGGCATCGAGTATCATGATCCTGAATAAAATCGACCTGCTGCCATATGTCCAATTCGACACGGAAAAATGCGTTAAGCACGCCCGTCAGGTGAATCCCGATATTCGAGTATTTCAACTGTCCGCCACCACAGGAGAAGGTTTGGATGCCTGGCACCACTGGTTGCAGGCGCAGATGACATCCAACGAAAATTCTGGAACTTGGAATACGGCGTTGAGTGGAGAATTGAACAAGTCGCGCTCCCTTCTTCCCTGAATACAATGCCGATAGCATTTGCCCCTTTCCACATCTCATTTTTTTGACCTTTTCACAATATTTGAAACATTAAATTTCGAATTAATTGATAACATTATCCAAATAGGAGTACTTTTTGTCCGAAGATCTCACTTGGACCCTTGTGATTGGAG
>JAJDBE010000296.1 GCA_029261515.1 Nitrospinaceae bacterium
AGTAAATCTGCACCGGTGGGATTCTATTTCACTATTATTTCTAAAAAAGGAGAGAGAAATGAAAAAAACAATCGTACTCAGCATTCTGGTGTTGTTCACCTGGTTTGCGGTTGGGACGGCCTATGCTGCGGGGAAATGTCCGCAGCCGAGGAAGACGAAAAATGCTCCTGCGAATATCGCCAAAATGGATAAAACCGGATCTGCGGATGCAGAGAAGGGAAAGCTGATCTATGCCAAAACAGCGAAACCGATGGCTTGTAAAATGTGCCACGGCGACAAAGGCGATGGCGCCGGAAAGCTAGGAGCGGCTTTGAAACCCGCGCCGAGAAACTTCACTTGTGCCGATAGCATGAAGGATGTTTCAGCAGGACAGATGTTCTGGATAATCAAGAACGGTTCTCCTGGAACGGGTATGGTGGCGCATGGAAAGAGCCTGTCGGATCAGGAAATCTGGGACGTTGTTAAATATGTTCGTAGCACTTACGTCAAGTAGGCTGTTCCTACCTCCCCAGCCTGCTGATGCAGACCGCCGGGTTCCGGCGGTCTGTTTTTTTTACTCTTGCTGTTTAGTTCGAGAGATTGAGTGCAGGCTATTTCCCCATCGGAATTTCAAAGCTGAAGGTGGCTCCCGATCCAGAATGGCTGTCCACCTTTATTTCTCCTTTGTGCGCTTCCACCATTTTCTTGGCAATGGCAAGTCCCAACCCGTGACTGGGTTCATCAGCAGTTGGTTTTGTTTTCAGCTTTTGAAAATGCTTGAACAATTTGTCCTGGTCCTCAGGAGAGATTCCAGCGCCCTGGTCACGAACGCTGAACTTCACACGGTTTTCTTTTTGCTCCAGCCAGATGTAAATATCTTTTCCTGAAGGAGAATATTTGATTGCGTTGCTCAACAGATTGTCGATCACCTGTCCCATGCGGTTGGGGTCAAACCTGAACTCGGGGATATCTTCAATTTCCAAATGGGTTTTGATATTTTTTCTATCCGCCAGAATCCGGTACATTCGAATTCGTTCTTCAACCAGCTGTTTTAAAGAACCCGGCTTAAGGCGAAGCTCAAGCTTTCCACTTTCAATAATGGAAATATTCAATAGATCTTCCAGCAGGACCAACATTTCCTGACTGACTTTATGGATGGATTGTAGGAATTCCTGTTTAGTTTCTTCCGGTAAACTGGCGCCGTGATCCAAAAGAATTTTTGAGAATCCCTGAATGGAGGATATCGGATTTCTAAGATCATGCGAGGCCATGCCCAGGAATTTGTTTTTCAGATCATTGAGTTCCGTCAGTTTGCTGTTTTTCTCTTCCAGGGCCTTCATCAAGTGTTGCAATTGCAGGTGAAGGCCGATACGGGCACAGACTTCTTCCTGATTGAATGGCTTGGTAATGTAATCCACGCCGCCAAGGGAAAATCCTTTAACGATGTCGGCAGTTTCATTTTTAGCGGTAATGAAAATAATGGGAATGTCTTGCGTTTCTTTCTTGGCTTTCAACCGGCGGCAGGTTTCAAACCCATTGATGCCGGGCATCATGACATCGAGTAAAATTAAATCGGGGAGTGCGCGAGTGATAAGTTCGAGCGCGGCCTCGCCACTTTGGGCCACGGAGATTTTATAACCTTCCTTTTCCAAAAACTGATCCAGAACATCGATATTGGCCGGCGTGTCATCCACAATCAGGATTTGATTGCCTTCAGGATTCTCAGAGCTTGGGCACATGGTTCAACTTTTCGAGTAAAACAAGAATTCCGTTCATATCGTATTTGCTGACCAGGGGGCTAAGGTGCTGAAGGAGGATATTCCCATCCTGCCCAAGTGATTCCAGCTCGATCATGCAGGTTTTCAGGTCAGTGACGTTAGACAGATTCGCCGCATTTTTCATGCGATGCAAAAGGTTTTCGGGTAAATGAATGCTGGAAACGTCGAGAGGGCCGATGTTATTTTCTTTTTCAGAAAAACCTTCTTCTGCATAAAATCGAACTCCAAGTAATTGAGTCAGACATTCGAAGATGTTTTCCACTTGAAACGGTTTCGGAATAAAATAATCGAATCCTTCCTTCAGCGTGGTCTCCTGCTGGTGAGCAAAAACAGACGCGGAGATGGCGACGATTTTTATTTTACTCTGGCCAAATTCTTTTTTTATCGCCTCTAAAGCCTGAAGACCGTCCATCACCGGCATTCTGAGATCCATAAAAACGATATCGGGGTGATGTTTGCGAATCGATTCAATGGCCTCTTTCCCGTTGGTGGCAGTTAAAACCTCAATGCCCGCATTTTCCAGAATATCCGACAAGACGTCCCGGTTTTGTTCGTTGTCATCCACAACCAGAGATGTAACTTTTGTGCCTTCCGCCAAACGGGAGAAACGAGGTTTCCGAACTTTCTTAGAGATTGCTTTTCTCTGTGCAGGTGGGAGGTGAAGGGTGAAGGAAAAATGAGAGCCTTCGCCAGGCTGGGAATCAAGTATCAGCGCACCTCCCATGAGTTCGACCTGTTTTTTTACGATGGCCAGTCCGAGACCGGTGCCGCCTTTTTTCATCCCTTCCGGTTCCTGGTGAAAGGGTTCAAAAATATTCAATTGATGCTCTTTTGGAATGCCCTTTCCCGTATCGAGGACTTCAAACAGAAAGTGATCGTCTTTTTGCGGAGTCACCCGGAAGGTGATGTGTCCGCTATCGACAAATTTGACGGCATTGCTCAAAAGATTGATTAAACTTTGCTTTAATTTCACTTCATCCCCATGAACGGCTGGGAAATTCCCTTTAGGTTTTTCGACCAACCATTCAATATTTTTTTCCTGACAATGAGGTTTGATCATCATGGAAATACTTTGAATCAGTTCGTTAAGATCGAAGTCGACCGGATTCAACTCCATCTTCCCCGCCTCGATTTTGGAGATGTCCAAAATGTCGTTGATGATGTGCAACAGATGGTCGCCGCTTTTTAGAATATTATCGAGGTTGTTTTTCTGCCGGGTGTCGAGGTGTTTATTGCGTTTCAAAATCTGTGAATAGCCTAAAATAGCATTCATTGGTGTGCGGATTTCATGGCTCATATTGGCTAGAAATGAGCTTTTGGCTCGGTTGGCCAGTTCCGCATCTTCTTTGGCGGTGTGCAATTCTGTTTCGACTTTTCTCCGGGCCTCAATTTCCTGCGTGAGTTTTTCATTGGTTTTAGTGAGTTCTTCGGTGCGGACCTGGACCTGATTCTCTACCTGCCGCGTTCGCGTGGCCATCATTTCAAAAATTATCGCGATGAAAACGAAAAATATCTGAATGCTTCCGGCGATCCACCAGGCGTAACCCTTTTGAGGTCCATTGTGAAATTCGTTTGTTCCCTGCCAGACCAAAAACCAGATGCGGTTGGAAAAACTGATGACATTATTGAATTCCCGCCGGGGTTTTGGAATGAGTTCCCCGTAGAGTTTGTTTTGTCCCTCGGCGGCATCGCCGTCGAATACCACAAGGTTGATCCCGCTGGCCTGATAGGGCTTGACCATCTGGTTCATCATTTCGCCAATTCGGTAAAAGCCCACAATGAAGCCATTCAGTTTTTGCTGGCGGCCTTCCAGAGTTACGGGAATGGATTTGGTTTCATAAAAAGGAGCGAATACAAAAATACCTTCATGATTCTTATTTTCCTGTAAATATTGGATTTTTCCCGTGGCCATGATTTTCCCTGTGTCGCGCGATTCCATGAGCACTTTTTCTAAGGCAGGGACGCTTGTCAGATCAAACCCGAACAACACGTCATTTCTCTTAAGCGGCTCGACATAGTGAACGGGGAAATATTCCTCACGTGGGTTTGCCTCGATCAAAACACCTTCCTCCGATTGCTCAGTGATGCGGAAATTTTCAAAACCATCGGAAGCCATTTTCTGCTCATAGAAATCACGCTCCGTGTGGGCAATTTTGGGAGTTAATATGATGCTTTGAATGTACGTGTTGTTTTTCAGGATGGGGATGACAAACGTTTCAAACTCTTGCCGGGTGACAAAGGTGGACGCATTGAACAGGGATAAAACCCCCTGCAGTTCCCTTTCGATGACGCCGAGTTTACCACCGAGGATCAATGTGTTTTCCAGAACCTCCTGTTCCAGTTCTTCGTGCCACAGGCTCTGCTGCCGGTCGAGAGTGATAAAATAGAAGGCCACAGCGGTCATTAATCCGAGGATCAATACCCATCTGGATGGATAGGATAAACTTTTCAGGCTAACTTTTTGCGCCATTGGGGATGTTCTGCTATAGAATGCAGAAAACTTTGCTGGTTACCGATGAGTCTGATTTTTTCTCAGTTTAGTTTGACAGAAAAATCCAGAATCTCAAGCTGAAGTGCCTGAAAATCCTGAATTTTAAAGGGATACTTGCTGGAATGGGTGAATCAGATTCTAAAAAAATAGGGAATGAACATGGGTGAAAACCAACAATTGCCGGTCACGCTGCTGGCCGGTTTTCTGGGGGCAGGGAAGACCACGCTGCTCAATTATATTCTTAAAGAAAATCACGGCAAACGCATCGCCGTCATCGAAAACGAATTCGGTGAAATCTCCGTGGACCACGATCTGGTGATCGGCGCGGATGAAGATATTTTTGAAATGAGCAACGGCTGTATCTGCTGTTCGATCAAGGGCGACCTCATCGCCACGCTCAACCGCCTGATGGGCCAGAACGACAAATTCGATTACATCCTCATCGAAAGTACGGGGTTGGCGTCACCGGGACCGATCGCGCAGGCGTTTTTGCTCGAAGATGAACTCAACCGCTCGCTCAAACTCGACGGCGTGGTGACCCTCGTCGACTGCCGTCATATCTGGAAACATCTCGATGAGGTGGACGTGGCGTGGGAGCAGGTCGCCTTTTCCAGTGTCATCGTGCTCAATAAAACCGATCTGGTGTCTGCCGAAGAACTTAAAAAAGTGGAGGAACGCATCAAAGGGATCAACCCCACCGCCCGAATCGTGCAAACCGAAAAGGCGGTGGTGCCGTTGAATCACATTCTCGACATCGGCGGGTTCGAACTCAAACCCTCAGAGGAAACCGAAACGCTTGGTGAAGGTGAAGGACAGATCATCTACAAAGGACTTGTGTCAGGGCAGGAGATCACCTCTGTCGGCATCACGTTTTCCGGAGATATCGACCGCAATCAATTCGTCATGTGGCTGCAGATGCTGCTGATGATGGAAGGGATGGACGTGATTCGCGCCAAGGGCATATTGAGTTTGCCCGATTCGCCGAACCGCCACATCTTCCAGAGCGTCTACATGATGTTCGACAGTCAGGACGACCGCCCGTGGGGCAAGGATGAAAGGATCAACCGCATGGTCTTCATCGGCAGAAACCTCGACCGCGAACGGCTGGAAGAGGGCGTCCGGTCTTGTCTGATTTAATAGGGGTACCCTTCCCATGACGACACACACTTCAAGGTGTCGCAATCATTTCTGAATGATAACAGCCCGCTTACTCAGAGATATCAGGAGCGGAGGTTTTTTACTTTTTCTTGTTATCGGTCTTGGGTTATCGTTGCGTCTCTTTCATATCGATGCGCCGCTTGCCAGCGATGAACTGGCAACGACGTCTATTTGGGCGCAGATGCCTTTTGCAAGCATACCTGCTAACTACCAATACCCGAACAACCATATTTTTTTGACGCTGCTCGTCCACGTCATTCTCAAGCTGTTTGGGACCGATCCTATTCTCTTGCGCCTGCCGGTGCTGATAAGCGGAACTCTCAGTTTGCTTCTCGGTTATGCGGTGACGAAAAGAATTGCCGCCAATTCCTCCGTGGCCCTTGGTGTGATGCTCCTGCTTGCGATCAGCGCCAACCACATTTTTTATTCGACGAACACCCGCGGCTATCTTCTCACCCTGCTGTTTGCGCAACTGGCGCTTTACTGGATACTGCTCGTGTTCTATAGTTCAGATTCCGGGACCTGGTCCGCGCCCTCCCAGCCAATACCTCTTAAGGATTTATTTTTTCTATTTACGTTTTGTTCACTGGGAGCCTGGACCCTTCCGACCTTTGTGTTGTTTGAAGGCGTGTTACTGATTTTTTTCTGCCTGCTTCTAATCCGGCGAACCGAGGGTAAGGGGAAGTTTAAATCTTCTTATGCGCAAGTCGTTCTGACCTTGCTGTTGGCCCTGGCGGGTTTTGGCATTCAGTATTTCGTTTTGATTCCCAAAGAGATGCTGAAAATGGCCATGACCCGAGCTCCGTTGACGCCCGCCGGTCAGTTCATTCCCGATATCCTGAGCCAATGGATTCATCCCTTTGAACCGGCGATGTTGATATTGGTTTTTCTGGCTGTTGTGGGACTCCTGGTTCTTTTTCAGAGGCAAAAAACCTTATTTGTCTTGTTGCTTTCTTTGCTCCTGGTGCCGCCGGTGTTCCTTTTGCTGGGACATTTCGCCGGGGCATTAAAAAACCTCCCTGCTCCCAGAGTGTTCCTTTATCTACAACCGTTTTTTTATATGTGCGTTGCCCTTGGCGGTTATGCGGTCATCGCTAAAGTTTACGCTATCCTCAGCCACCGATTTCAGTGGAGCGGGTCCGTCTTTTCACTGGTTCCCGCGATTTACTTTTTGTGTTTTTTGCCATTGGGGATTCTGGCAGGGCAGGAGCTGACTCAGGATGTCTATCCACAGCGAATCAATCGCGAACCGTTTCACGAAATTCACCGCTTCATCCAAAATTCCGGACTGCACGATCTTTTTCTGGCGTCCAACCAGATCCATGTCGAATTTTTTCTCTATGGGGCAGGGGAGATGCGCAAAAGGGTGGAGTCGATCATTGAATCGGGAAAGCTGGAAAATATTTATTTCATCAGCAGTACCCTTAAGGGCCATGCCGACATCGAGTTGGTTGAGAGGGAAGGCAAACGCTATTACCATTTGAGGGACTATATCCCGATCGGCCCGCCCGATGCATCCGCTCCGCTGACACTTCCCGCAGAATTATTGCAGAAAGTGATGCGGGCGGGGAACCTGGCCCTCTACCGCATTGCGCCGGAACGGATTCACAAAGTATTTTCGCTGACCACTCCCGAAGAGTTAAACGCGTGGGAGTATCAGGGCGCAGCGCAAAAGCTCAGCATGGAACCCGTTCAGGCGCAAACAGGTACGCATTGGGGGCTTCGATTCAGCAAAAACTTTAAAATGGTTTCTCCCGAAATCAAACCAGCCGAATCCGGCGCCCCGGTTTTTACGATCAAGTTTCTTGTTACTGCCAGCGCCGATCAACCGACCGGGTTGTATCTGAATGCCGCTTTGCGGGATGGAGTTCTCAATTACCAGCCGATGTGGTTGGCCAACGCCTGGACGCTCGACCATCCCTACGGCGCGCAAATTTACAAACGAAAATGGAAACCCTGGATATTCATCTCCAACACGACCCCATCCCATGAAGTCCTCCACACCCAAATGCCGGAATCTTCCGCTCCCCACTTCATATGGGGATTGCAGAGTTTCAGGGTTTTGGCTTTGAACCAATAAAAAGTTTTTTTGACCAGAGCCTACAAAGGTATTGGTTAGAGAGGAGGTAATTGGTTATTGGTTTGAATAGGGCTTTTTTCACTCTCTCCTGACGACCCAGCCTTCCCAGAACAGCATGCCGGCAACCAGCAGGAGAAATGGCGTGGCCAGGGGAAATCCCTTGGAGGCGGCGATGGCCTGATCCACATCTCCACCTTGAGAAATTTCGACGGGCAGGTTGCCGAGAATGTTTTTGATTTCCTCTTCTGAAATTTTGCCGCCTTCCGATTCCCGCGTGTTGACATTCACTGTGAAGGCTCCGGCGGGCAGGGCGTTTTCCGGCAGACTGGTAACGGGTTGTGCCCTGGTTTCCTCGGATTCGGATTTCCCGCTTGCTTCACGTTCGCCGCGGAACAGGCTGTAAACGCCGGGACGAAACGTTGCGTTAAAACTTGCCTCACCGTCTATGGGAATCAGTTGCGTGATTTTGCCGCTGGGAAATTTTACGAACAGTGCCGTTCCGGGAATCGCCTCTTTCCAGACGAAGGGTTCGCCGATCAGCAGGTCCTGACGCTGAATGCTTTCGAGGCCCCGGGCGGAGTATTTGATCCAGCGCTGAATCCAGGGCAGGAAGGTCGGCTGGATGGGAAAATTGTTCCAGTCGCGGTCGATGCTGGTGACGTAGAGGATCACCTTGCCCTTGCCAAACTCCGATTCCACAACTGCCGGATATTTATTGCTGAACCACAGAGGGACGGTGAACTCCCGGTTGTCCCGGCCCTCGACGCTGTAGAGAGAATAAAAGCGGATGCTTTGCATCTCCTGCAATGACTTGCCTGTAAAAATTTTGAGTACGGGATGGTCGCTTTTTTCCAGTTTGAGCCTGAATGGGTCCGACTGCCGGTCGACCTGGTTCAGCGATTGAATGGTCACCGGCAGGAGGTTGCCGAGTTTTTCGTTGTAATATTTCGGGTCGATCTGGTCACCCAGTGTGATGAACAAGGCCCCGCCGCGCATGGCGTATTTTTCCAGTTCGATTTCATAACCGAAGGGCAGGTCGCTGACGTTGCAAAGCACCAGCACGGAAAAGTCGAACAGATTGCGTTCCGGAAGTTGTTCGAGCGTCGAAACCGTGAGGTCGATATTGGACAGGGCGACGGAAAACGGGCTGAGCGCGTTTTCCAAATAAAACGTTTCCCGCTGATGCGCCACGGTTTTGGGGTCGCCGTCCACCACCAGGACCTTGATTTTCTGGTCGGGCTGGTAGGAGAAGAACCGCTTGTTGTCCACGCCGAGAGAGTCATCGGCAACTTGAATGGTGCCGCTGATTGGTTCGTTGACCTTGATGGGAAAGGTGAATTCTTTTTCCACCGTTTCATTGGCCTTAAGGGAGATCGTGTTCCTGGACTGCTCTTTGCCGTTGACCGAAAGGGTGATGTTGAGATTGTTTAGCGCTCGCCCTTCCAGATTGAGAACTTTTGATTTCACGCGGATGACCCGGCTGTTGGTGAGAAATTCCTGGCTCACCTCGACGTTTTTTACGGCGGCGCGGTTGTCCCCGGTTTTTAAATGTGAGAAGTCGAGTATTTTGACCGGAGTGTTTTGCTGTTTTTCGCTTTCCGGAAAGTCTTCCGCATTCCAGCCATTTTTATCGAGATCGGTGAACACGTGAATGCGTTTTTCTTTCTGCGGCGCTTCCTCCAGCAGTTCCAGGGCCTGGGTCAGGGCCTCGCCGATGCTGGTGGTTTTAAAGGAAGGTTTGGTGGCTTTCAGGATTTTTTCCGCGAGCGTTGAATCTTCCGTCCATCCCTGTAGCACCCGCGTGGGTTGGGATGCCAGAACAATGCTGAAGGCGCTTCCCGCCGGAATTTTGCCGATGGGTTTTAAGACCGCGTGCACCGCCTTGTCGTATAGCGTTTTGTCGCCGGAGCTAAGAGCCATGCTGTAGGAGTCATCGAGAATAAACACATTGGCGGAGGGTTTGACGGGAATGAGGTCCGCCGGTCCGCCAAAGGAAAACAAGGGATGCGCCAGCGCCAGACTGAGGAGAGCAACGGCCAGGCAGCGGATCAAAAGCAAAAGCAGGCGGTTGGGGGTGGATTTTTTGATCGAGCGTTTCTGCGACTTGAATAGCAGATAAACCGCCGAAAAACGCAGACGTTTCTGTTGTCGCCGGGTCAAAAGGTGGATCAGAACAGGCACCGCGATGCCAAGAAGACCGAGCAGATAAATGGGAGACAGAAAACTCAGGTTCATACTTTGCTCAGGCTTTGCCGCTTCAGCAGGTAATAGCTAAGCGCCTGGTCTAAGGGCGTTGTCGTTTCCAGGAATACGTAATCGACGCCGAGTCCGAGGCACTGCTTTTTATACGACTCGATCTGCTTTTGCACCACTTTCTGGTATTCTTCGCGGATGTCCTGCGGGTCGAGACCGATGTCGGGATCGTCCTCCAGCGATTCAAAGATAAAATCGCCTTCAAACGGCAACGACACTTCATCAGGATGGAGAATGTGGAACAGAACCACCTCCAGCCCCCGCGACACAAGGAGCTTGAGGTCTTTATAGATGTCGTCCTCCTTGGCCAGAAGATCGGAAACCAGAATCAACATGCTGCGGCTTTGCAGACGTTCCACAAGACTGCCGACCACCTGGTCGATGCGGGTGACTCCCTGCGGTTCGATGGTGGAAAGCCCGTGCAGAATGTGTTGCAGGTGCGATGTTTTGGACCGGGGCGGGATGTGTTGGACGACCTGATCGTTGAATAGCGTCAGTCCCACCGCATCGAACTGCTTGAGCAGAAGGCAGGACAGCGAGGCCACCAGCGTGCGGGCGTAATCCATTTTAGTCATTCCCGTTTCATTGGGGGAGACGTAGCCCATCGAGCCGCTGGCATCGAGCAGGATGGTGCATTTCAGGTTGGTGGATTGCTCGAACTGCTTGACGTGATACTTGTCGGTTTTGCCCACCACCTTCCAGTCGATGTGGCGGATTTCATCGCCGGGGGAATAGTCCTTGTATTCCGCGAACTCGACGCTGGAACCCTTGTGACGGCTTCGGTGATTGCCCGACAGCAGGCCTTCCACCAGCTTCAGCGCCCGTATTTTGAGAGCAGAGATGCGGGCCAGGACTTCCGGCTCGTAGGCAAAGGTTTCTTTTTCTTCCATAACGATTTCGGAGACACGAAAATTGGCACGTGGGTCTTACTTCCATCATAGATTTCCGGGGTACCTTTGGCAAATTAAAATGGAAAATCCATCAAAGCGGCGCGGCCCGTCTCCTTGCGGGTTGACAATAGCTTAAAGGTTTATACAATAACAACTTTCACAACCAACAAGGGTTCCCCAAATGAACAGACCTTTTAATGACGAGCCGGTAGACGTGCTGGTCAAGAAACATCTCGCCCGCGGCGGGACGGTGCTCGATCTCAGGCTGAAATACATTGGCGATGCCGGGCTGGAATATCTGGCGCAAAGCGAAGAACTGGTGGGACTCAAAGAGCTGAATCTGGAGAGAAACGAGATCACCGACAAGGGGATTCAGGCGCTGGCCGAATCCAAGCTTATCAGCGGTCTTCGAGTGCTGCATCTGGAACGCAACAGCATCGGCGACGCAGGCGCCAAAGCCATCGCCAAGTCATCGGTGTTCTCGCATTTGACGACGCTCAATTTATGGAAAAACCAAGTCGGATCGGAGGGAGCCAAAGAACTGGCCAATTCGATTAATCTGGTGAACCTGAACACGCTGGATCTGGCACAGAACCAGATCGGCGATGAAGGCGCAAAAGCCCTGGCGGATAGCCAGACCTTGACCGGCTTAAAATTTCTGGAAGTTTTCGGAAATGCGTTTACAGAAGAAGGCGTGAAATCGCTCAAGGAATGCGAGACATTCCCCAACTTACAGACGTTGGTATTGGAATAGGAAACACCAATAACGTGAGGGAGACACGCTCACGTTTCAGGATTTTTTATTCGAAAAGGCTCCGGTTGGCATGTGCCATAGCCAACCGATAAACCTCAAATTGAATTGAATCTACACAATAACGTCGACATTATTGCCTGTGGCCTGGGGACCACCGCCTTCGTGACTGTGGACAAATTCGGACGCCGATTCGATCAGTTGAATTGCGGCTTTGCCTTCCTGTTTTTGTGCATCATAAGCTTTGCCGGTGGCAGCGGCTTGAACTTGCGGGTTGACCCCTGCGGCGGCACTTACGCTTCCTAAATCCATTAGATGAGTCTCCAATTGATTAAAATTAAGCTTAAAGGTGATATCGGCAAGAAATTTAGAAACTTTAGTTTCTAGAGGAATTTTTCAATTTTATTTTGATCCTTAGGAAGGATGAGGAGAAATGGTTTTCCTAATCTAAGGATAAAATGCTAGTTTAATTGACTGAAGTTGTCTCAAAATAATTGTAACTATTTACTTTTTTAACCTGGGGTGAGCGAGTTTTCATGAATAAATTACTCAGTGGATTGATGATTGTTTTTTTATTTACAGGAGTTCTATCCTCGATTTTAACGAGTCCAGTAGCAGCAGAATCCAGTTGCGACACTTCCAAGACCACGATTTGCACCATTGAGATCTGGCTGGGTCACAAACAGAAGAAGCAGAACAAGGAAATCAGGGCCTATTTAAAGTCCAAATCCATCAAAGTTCTCCGCCACACCATTCAATACTGGAAACCCCGAGGCGGGCACCCCCCCACCAATATCGCCATCGGCAGTGCATTGAGCGCCGAGGACGCTCGTTTGGCGATCGATTTTGCTTTAAAATACAATGACGACATCAATGGCTTGATCTATCAAAGCCTCAATCCGCCCAATTATGTGGCGATCGCAACGTCTGCCTGGGATGACAAATCGGAAATAAAGATCACCAAAGAAGAATTGCAAGCCCTCCGCAATCCCGAACTGACAACCGAAGAATTTCATTCGCTTTATCGCAAGCTCACCGATGAGGCCAATCTGACCCGGTCGTTTTATTAGTCCTGTCAACGGCACTCTCCGCGCAGGGGGTTTTGCTTTACGTTTGACAAATTTACATGGATTTGATAGAAGCTGAGCCTTCGCATTTATTTCTCACAAGCATCGTTTGTAGCCTTGATAACCACTTGAAAATTTGTAAAATAGAGAATTCTTTTTCTGCGGATGAGAATTCTTTCATTATTATAGGATCGCCGTTGGCAATTGAGACGGAGATTCGATTGCAAATAGTTAAAGGTAAGGACCGACCATTATGCTCGATTTAGCGTTTGCCATGGCCCCTCCACCGGAAGGCGCCGAAGGGGGAGGCGGAGGTTTTCTGGCGCTTCTGCCGCCGATGATCATGATGTTCGCCATTTTTTATTTCATCCTGATCCGGCCCCAGCAGAAAAAGCAAAAAGAGGCCATAAAAATGCTCGACAGCCTGCA
>JAJDBE010000297.1 GCA_029261515.1 Nitrospinaceae bacterium
GCGGAACGGTGTCGTGCACTTGCGATACCAACTCGCGGAAACTGCCGTTTCTGCCATAAGCAAACGGCTCGGTGCCATGAATGTCGGCTACCGGACCACTGCGGATCTGCTTGCCGGTTTTAGGATCGTGATACGTCGATCCCCACGGTTCCACGATCGTGGACCCGATGCCGCCGTGCGGCCAGGAGGTAGCGCCAAACGCATGGTCGTGCCAGAACACCAGCCCGACATCCGCGTCTACCCACCAGCGGTATCGGACATACTCCGTGGTCACGATTTCACCCTTTTTATGGTTATGCTTTAATTTCTGGGTGAACGTGATTTTATATTTACCGTCCTTCGCCGGACCCTTGGTTGGGTCGGGGCTGATGGACTTGATCCAACGCGCATCCTTGCCATTGGGAACTTCGATACCGACAATGATATCCGCTCCCACATGATAAGCAGTCGCGCCTTTGGCCATCTCAATCTCCACCGTGTCCGCCCCTGCTTTCACATCTTTCAGCAGTCTTGCGTTCATCGGCACCGGCATGCTGACATGGTGGCCGTCTTTCATCTTTTTAGTGAACTGCGTGTAGGGTCTCATGGATTGATCGTATGAGAACCCGGAAATAACCCCGTCCGACGCCTGATTGTCGAACTGGAAGAAATGCGGATGAATGTTGACTTTCGACATCTGAAAATTGGTGAAGTCGTCGTCATCCCACTCACTGGAAAGAAGCACATCCACGCAGTCATACACATTGGCACGAATGACCAGAGGATATCCTTTTTTCGGATCTGCTTTCTTCTCCGCTATCTCTTCATCGATCACGTAGATCAAACCGTACTTGTCGATGACGGGAGCGGTCTTGCCAATTGCAGCGGAAAGCTCGATCGGCGTGTTGATGAAATGCAGATTGAACTGCCTGCGGCCCGCACCTTCCGGGCACAAACTCCAACGGCCATGTTCGCCCGGTTTTGCCGGAGCGCTGCTCTCCACAATGGGTCCGATGTTGCCATCACCCGACTCGGAATGCAAAGACGCCGTTTCGGTTGCCAGATGGAACGGCTCCAACCACGGAGCACCACCATGATGCCGCGCAAACGGAACCCGCTTGCCAAAATGCGGCGTCATGTGCGGCCATGCCAATTTTCCGGTCAACGGCGAAAACTGAATCGGATGCCGTTTGCCAGGATGCGGAGATTTGTACTTAGCTACTTTAATGGTGGATTCCCGCTCGGACATCACAGTTACGCCCTTCCAGGCATAATCCCAAACGGTACCGTCATAAGCCTTGATCTGGCCGACTTCATCATCGGTATGACCGGGTTTGCCCTGTGGGGGCAGCATATACTTGACCCACTCCTTGATGTTCGCGACAGGTGCTTCTTTCGTCCAGTCGCTGTTGCCCTTGCCGACGATGTTGAACTTTTTGCCAAACCAGTCCATCGTCTTGTCGACCAGCTTGTCCGAGCTCACCCCTTTGGGGATGCGGCCTTCACGATCGGGAAGCTCTTTTAAAGGACGCATGACATCGGTGCTGCCGAACGGATAGTTCCCGTCCTGCAACGTGTTATACACGCGCCAGTAACCCCACATGCCCGCAACATAGTGATGCGCCACATGGCAATGGAACAAAAAGTCGCCTGCCAGCCGCTGACATAATCCGGAACCACACTCGGTTTCAAGGTCCAGCGCTTCGGAAGGACCGATAACCTCAACGTCCACACGATCCGTCGTGGTGCGAACAACCGGGTATTTAACCGGACCGTCCCAGGCTGCGGTGGTCAGATTCTTGAGGCCCGGCTCACGCTGCGGAGAACGGGTCCAGCGGATCGTGCCGCCATGCGGATGATGCGAATGGAACACCTCGCCGCCGCCATGAATCAGGCGGAATTTGGCGGGATCACCCAAATACGACCGCGGAATCGTGGTCGGAGCATCACCGAATGTATAGGAACTGTAAGACAAGGATTCATCTTCGAAATGGAACATTTTTTCCTGGACCGCAAGGTTGTTGATACCGAACGGTTCGCTACGGTAGTTCATCGCACGTGCAGAAGGACGGTAGGCATCGGTCTGCGGATCGCGCTGAGGAATCATCTCCCCATGACGATTTAAAGGACGAAACGATTCGTCGCCTACTTCGTGGTAGAACAGAGCAAATTCACGGAAGTCTCTTTCTTCATCGTTAGCGATCATGGCCATCCAGCCGCTTTCCAGCGGACCGCCGGTCCACGGATCGAGATACGTGGAACCGCGTGGCTCCACCATGAACGCGCCGATCAGGCCCAGAGAAGACGGGTCGCGCCCGGCATGGCTCTGGATCATATGCGCGCCTTCCTGCTCGTCTATGGGAATGTACCACTCGAAATCCTGCGACTCTCCAGAGGCGATAACCGCTCCCGGAGACGCAGCAGAAGCCGGCAAACCCGAGTCGCTGATGATCATTGCGGAACCGTTTACCTGAAATGCGATGTCTTCATCTTCTACTTCGTTGGTAACTTTAAACCGGACACAATCGCCCTGGTTGCCGCGAATCGTCAGAGGCTGAATTGCATCGCCCTGAAGACCATTGGTAACCGCTCCGGGGTCGAGTTCTTCTTCCCGGGACGCTGCATTCTTTTCTTCTTCTGCGCGGACCTTGTCGATGTCCTTGGTCAGCACATACATGTAACCGGGATAGTAATCGCCCCACTGGTTCAGCATGATCTCGACATTGATTGCCGTAATATCGTAGGTTTTGGTGGGAACACCGGTTGGGCAATGCGCCCCTTTGAACACTTTTTCCGCCGCAGTGGAGGGGCCTAAAAGATAACTCTGCCCCAGCTGATGCGCCGCCCAGGAATCATGAAATCCGCCGCCTGAAGACGCAGGCGAAGCATGTTCCTTGAGTTTTCCTTTTAACTGGTCCATAAGACCCATGAAAGTCCGGTCCAGTTTTTCCTGATTGCCATCGAGACCGCTCATCATGTCTTCGTAGTTGAGCTGATTCTCAAGCTTGTCCAGCCAGGCGGGGCGATCGACCCCAGGCTTACTACCATGCCCCGCATGATTTGTTTCCAACTCCGCGCTTGCGGACCCGGTCAATCCTAAAGAAAGGATCGCCACCACCAGCGCGTGCCAAATTTTCCACCCCTTTTTGACGCTAAAAAGCATTTCGTAACCTCCAAGTAAAAATGTCCTACTTAACAATCAATTTTCTTGTGACATTCAAAGTACAAACTTTTTAACACTACCTTGTATACAAAAGTCCGCCCAGCCTCCCTAGCAAGGCAAACCAATAATGATAAAGGAAACAATATTTTAATCAAACATTACCGCAAAATAGTTCGGTAACCCGTTAAATCAGGGACCGCAGACTTTACCATATTTTAATTTTCGCGCACAAGTGCCAAATGAAATTTTTTCTCATCCCGGAGCAGGAGCAAAAAAACCGGCCCGCCGGTTGGAATATCGTCGATGATATTTTCGTATTGTTTGCGGCTGATGATGTCTTCCCCATTGACCGCCAGAATTCGGTCGCCGGATTGAATCCCCCTTTTTTCCGAGGAACTTCCCGGCAACACGCTTTTAATAATCAATTCTGCTTCAACAGCTCCCTCACTCAACGGTTCCAGCTCGATTCCTAAAAAAGGCTCCTTGTTCAAAGGAACGGAGACCTTTGCCTGTTGCTCTTTATTTTTGCCGTAGTTATCAAGTTTTACGGGGATGATTTTGGCATGTCCGTTGCGCAGGATATCGAGATGAACGGTTTGCCCGGGAGAAATGACGCCGACAATGCGGATCATCCGCGAAGGCGAATTGACCGGAACACCGCCTATCTTCAAAATAATGTCTCCCACCTGCAATCCGGCTTTTTGGGCGGGGTCTCCATCAAACACGGAGTTGATCAAAACCCCCTTCCCTTCATCCAGATGAACTTCGGCGGCGATTTCAGGGCTCACCGGTTCGATCCCCACTCCCAGCCAGCCGCGCTGCACTTTTCCGTGCTCGATGATTTGGCTGGAAATCCGCTTCACCATATTGGAAGGAATAGCAAACCCGATACTTTGCGCGTAATTGATGATGGCGGTGTTGATGCCAACCAGTTCCCCGCGCAGGTTGAGCAGCGGACCGCCGCTATTGCCGGGGTTGATGGAGGCATCGGTTTGAATAAAATCTTCATAACGGGAAAGGTTGACATTCTCCCGGTTCAATCCGCTGATGATGCCAAAGGTCATGGTGTCGTTCAAACCATAGGGATTGCCCACAGCCACCACCATCTGCCCCACTTTCAGGCCGGCGGAATCTCCGAACTCCACAGCGGGCAATGGGTTCATCACGTCAATTTGGACCACTGCCAGATCGGTGTCCTCATCCTCGCCCATCACACGGCCCACTGTTTTTTTGCCGCCAAAGAGAGTCACTTGAATCTTGTCGGCATTACGCACCACATGGCTGTTGGTCACGATGAGTCCTTTAACGCCGTCAATGATGACTCCCGCGCCTGCGTTAGTCGGGCGGCCTTTGAAAGGCGCGTCCTGGGTTCTTACAGAAGGAGATGGCGGAACATAGGGGGAAAGGCTCACCACTGCCGGGCGGACTTTATCGGCGAGAGAGATCAGATCTTTTTCGACTTCTTCTAAAAACTTTAACCCCGGACCGGCAAAGGCAATTCCCTGCAGGAGCAGAAAAATAAAAATCGGGAGAAGAATGGATTTGAACGGGCTGAATCGGCACTGGGCTTTCATTTATTTAACGACCGCCTCGTGGGTTGGTTACTAATAGAAAACCAAAAACCTGGAAGGAAATCCATAAAATCCAGGCAAACCTGCGTTCAGAAAAAACTTCCGGAATTTGACAATTCCGCGGCACATAGTTTTTTTGCTATCGGCTCTCGATCCCGGTAACATAATAAAATTTTTCAAAGACTTGAACAAACAAATTTATTGCGCTCTTTTCGAACAATTGCTTTCGCCAAAGAATGGGTCTCACAAACCGCAGAGTTCGGGAAGCCTGAAAACAGTACCGGGATTTTGTCTATGCAAATAATCAAGCGAGGTTGCAATGGTTGGAACTTGAATCCAGCAAGGCAATTCTCTTGATTTCTAAACGAGACCGTGAAAAAGTAATGCAATAACTGGCGGATTCCTTTTAATTAAACAGAAATAAAGGCCCTGTCAAGACAAAATCCAGAGAAACAACGCCCGCTTTGAGTTGGGGGGAAACCCAAAATCCGGCGAACCCGGTTTTTAAAGCTGAGACCTCGAAATAACCACATGAATTTAAAGAACTTAACTGAATTCGACAGGCAATCCGCCGAAGAAGTTCTGGCCTGGGCCAGCAACCAGTTCGGCAAACGGGCCGGGCTGGCCTCGAGCTTCGGTATGGAGGACATGGTCCTCATCGATATGCTGGCGAAGCTTGACGGTGAAATCACG
>JAJDBE010000298.1 GCA_029261515.1 Nitrospinaceae bacterium
TCCGCCTCAGCGGTGAGGGCGTTTACCTCCTCCTGTTCTGCAAGCAGGAATTGATCAAATTGAGGAAAAAACTGTTCTTCAAGCTTTTCCTCTATCAAATGTTGAAAAGAATCCTGAGTTTCGCTTGCATTTTTTATGTCAGCCTGTTTCAACATTTCCGACAATTCCTGCTCCAGCTGTCGATAGCTTGTTTCTAGGTTCTGGATTTTATTCAGCTTAAGATCGGTGTTGAATGCACGATGCGAACGTTCTTCTTTTACAAGAGTTATTAATTTCTCAAATGCGATCAGTACTTTTTCTTTAGTTTCATAGTATTCTTCGATCTCTACTTCTCCCAGAATCAAAAAATCAGAAACCTCTTTCATCTGCCTGCTGATTTGGCTGTAGAGTTTTTGGGCCTGCATTAATTGAGCAAAAGATTGGGTTATTTTCTCCCTTTCATTTTCCATCTCTTGCGTGGTCCAGAAAAACAGGCCGGCGAGCAAAACGATATTGAGAAAAATGAAACCGATGCTTAAGGTTAATTTTTTGCTTATTTTCATGAGGTTGCCAAAGTTTGATTTTTCTTATTCACGATCGTTGTAAAATAAATCAAATTCATAAGTCAGACTGGCGATGACCCTGTAATTATCCGATTTATCATTCAATCCCACGGGCACACCCAACCCTGCCTCCCAACCTTCGGGAAGAACCCAGATCACTCCAGGTGTGATATACAGTTCGTTCTCGTCGCCGTTATGGTTCCATTCGTTGGTGCGCCAGTTGAATTCGGTGACCCAGCGAACATCACCGCAGGGGATGAAAAAACCGGCATTCCAGATGAAGTCATGCGCTTCCGGTTCGTCTTCATCCGGGTCTGCATGGTTTTTCAACCGGTCGACGAAGCTAAAACCGATTTGCGTGAAAATCTGGCTGTCGTGAAACCGGGGCAAGTCTTGCGCCAAAATCAGCGACGGCGAAATTTCCAGAAAACCTTCGCTCAGTTCCTTATCAATATCTCCTACGGGCACACCGACTTCCAACCCCAGGGCCGCATGGAAAAGTTCATCTGCGATGTTCATAAAACTGTACTGCGTTCCTAATTCCAGATCGCCAATGCCCTGGGTGGTGCTTCCTTCTCTGGAATTGCGGTTCACGTGGCTTTGCCACTCCAGGCTCACTTGCCAAAAATCGGTGATGCCCAATTCAATGCCAAGAGGAATTTCGATGATGTCCCGGTCATCTCCTTCCCTGAACGTGGGGGATAAGGTGAACTGGACCTCGCCCGCTTCTTGAGGATAGACCAATTCCGTTTGAAATACATCCTGAAGGAGTTGGGTGTAGTCGCGTTCATTCTCCCCGGCTTCAACTTGGCCTGGCTTGGAAGCGATACTCAGCAGGAAAATGAAAACCATCGCGCACAATGAGGTGTGAAGTCTCATGACATTATTTTTTCCTCTTTTAATCGGGAAGAAGGGTTTTTTAAAGTTTCAGTCATTTTCCCCATAAACTCTGGAACGTCGAGGGGTTTGGTAATATAAGAATCAAATCCTTGCTGAAGGGCATGGTCGATGTCTTTTTGCATCGCGTTGGCGCTTAAGGCAATGACGGGAATATTGCGGGTTTCCTCATATGCTTTCAATTTTTTCATTGCCGTTATTCCGTCCATTTCCGGCAGGTTGATATCCATGAGGATGAGATCGGGTTGGTGGGCACGTGCGAGATCGATTCCCATTTGCGCCTGGGGCGCTGAAAGCAGCTCCATGTCTGGGTGGTGACTCATGATTTGCTGTACGAGGGCTAAATTCGCCGGATTGTCTTCGACATAAAGAACGACTTGTTTTTTCCCTTCGTCGGCAACTCCATCACGTTCTTCAATCCGGTATGGAGTTTTATGAAGGAGTTGAGGTGCTTCTCCTCTGGGAAGATGAATGGAAAACCGGCTGCCCTTTCCCGGGATGCTCTTAAGAGAAATGGAACCATTCATAATTTCCAGCAACCGTTTGGTGATGGTCAGGCCGATCCCGGTGCCTTCGATTTCCGAGTTTTCCGCATCGAGCCTATTGAAAGGCTCGAAAATCTGTGTCTGTTGCTCTTCTGAAATTCCCATCCCAGTGTCCACGACGCTAAGGGTCATTTCTTTCTCGGAAATGATTTCCCCCTTTAAGGTCACCGATCCGTCGGGGCGATTGTATTTGATGGCGTTGGATATTAGATTCAGAAAAATCTGTTTCAATTTGGTGCGGTCCATGAAGACAAAGGATTCGCCTGGTTGCAGGGAAATTTGATTGTCGATGCGGATGTTATTTTGCTTCGCCATCGGGTCGATCAATAAAAGCACCTCTTGCATCACTTCAACCAGATCGACATTCTCGATGGATAAGGTTAGTTTCCCGGATTCGATTCGGGAGAGATCTAACACTTCATTGATAAGTTCCAGCAGATGATTCCCCGCTTTCAGGATTTCTTCTTTTTTCCCCTGCTGGGTTTTGGTCAAAGGTTCATTGGGATTGAAGTCCAGAAGCTGAGCAAAACCCAAAATCGCGTTCATCGGCGTTCTGAGTTCATGGCTCATGCGGGACAAAAATTCCGACTTGGCCCGGTTGGCGTGCTCGGCTTCCTCCTTGGCCTGCAGCAACTCTTCATCCCGCAACTGTATCTGCTCGAGCATTGCATTGAATTGTTCTATGAGAAGACCTACTTGATCGTCACTTTTCTTTATCGCTCGCAGGGAATAATTTTTTTCCGAAGAAACTCTTTTTGCCGTTAGTGTTAAATGACGGATGGGTCTTATGGATATTTGACTGAAAAGCAACGATACGATGATGCCGAGGAAAATGATGGCGAGAGAAATATAAAGATTTTTTATTCTGTTATCTGAAATATTGGCATAGAGTTCATCCAGCGAGATCGCCAAAAGGAGAGTCCCCTGGCGATTTTCAAAGTACACAATGGGTTTTGCGACGAACAGTTTTTCATCAAATACAAAGGTATTTTCTTTGCGCAAGATCTCAGGTATTTCCAATGTCATCTCGTTTGGATTGAAGACAGCGATTTCTTGATCCTTAGCATCAAAAATTCCTATATAAGAGAATCTCTTACCTTCTTTAGCCCATTGTATGGCTGAGGCGATGCTTTCAAAATTCTTTAGCTTCAAACTGGTTGCCGCGGTAAAAGCTAACATCTCGCTTAAACCATTGACGTGGTCATTTAATTTTTTTAGCGCTTGGTTTTCATGAATTTTGGAATAGTAGGTGAAGTTGAACGCTGAAACCAGCAGGGGAACAAAAGCGATGAAGATGAACAGTTTTGCTTGTATGGACAGTCTGGAAAATAATCTGGACATGGGGAACTTTGGATTTTAGGGATCTTTGCGTCGCAAGTTAATCGGTCACCTTAACGAAAATTACATCTGTGACATAAGGC
>JAJDBE010000299.1 GCA_029261515.1 Nitrospinaceae bacterium
AAATCCAACAGGATCTATTTTTTGAGTTAATTCGAGAAAGGGGCAGGTTATTCCCTTTTTTCAAGAAAGAAAGTGCATGAAAGATTTTCCCAGAATAAATCGATTGCCTCCCTATGTGTTCGGCATCGTCAACGACCTCAAGTACCAGGCACGCCGGCGGGGGGAAGACATTATCGACTTTGGCATGGGCAATCCCGACATGCCGACGCCAAAGCACATCATCGACAAACTGTGTGAAGCCGCTAGGAAGGCGCCAAACCACCGGTATTCCCTGTCAAAAGGCATTTATAAATTGCGTTTGGCAATCACCGATTGGTACAAACGCAATTTCGATGTGGATCTGGACCCGGAGACCGAGGCGATTGCCACCATTGGTTCCAAGGAAGGCATATCGCACCTGGCCCTGGCCATTGTCGGGCCGGGAGATTCGGTGATGGTGCCGACTCCCACGTACCCGATTCATACGTATGCTTTTATTCTGGCCAACGGAGATGTCATTCAGGTGCCTATGGGAAAGGATGAGGATTTTTTTGCCAATCTGCTCGACACCTTCAAACGCAACTGGCCCCGGCCCAAAGCACTCATCATCAATTTTCCGCACAATCCAACAACGGCGGTGGTGGAAATCGAATTTTTTCAAAAGGTAGTGGATTTTGCCCGTGAGCATGATGTCATCGTGATTCACGATTTCGCCTATGCGGACCTGGTGTTCGACGGCTATCAGGCGCCGAGTTTTTTACAGGTTCCGGGCGCGAAAGAGGTGGGGGTGGAGTTTTTTACCTTGTCGAAAAGTTATAATATGCCGGGCTGGCGCGTTGGCTTTGTTGTCGGTAATAAAGAGCTGATCAATGCTCTGGCAAGGGTTAAAAGTTATCAGGATTATGGCATGTTCCAGCCGATTCAGATCGCCGGGATCATCGCCTTGAACGGTCCGCGGGACTGTGTCGAGGAAATCCGTAAAACCTATATGAAGCGACGCAATGTTCTCTGCAAAGGATTGAACCGCATCGGCTGGAATATAGAGCCGCCGAAAGCCACCATGTTTGTCTGGGCCGAAATTCCCGATCAATTCAAAAAAATGGGGTCGCTGGAGTTTTCCAAAATGCTACTCGATAAAGCCAAAGTTGCCGTCTCTCCGGGGATGGGGTTTGGCGAAGGCGGAGATCATTTTGTGCGCATTGCTCTGGTGGAAAATGAGCACCGCATCCGGCAGGCAATTCGCGGAATTAAGGAAATTTTTTAAAAGATACGGGATCATTTCAATATGAAAACTGTCAAAGCAGGTTTGATCGGGTTTGGCACCATCGGAGCCGGGGTCGTCCGGATTCTCGATTCCAGCGCCGAGGTCATCCGGCAACGGCTGGGTGCATCCGTTCAGATTACAAAAATAGCCGATCTGGACATTAAGACCGATCGCGGGATCAAAGTCGATCCTGGTATTCTCACCACCAATGCCGACGAAGTTCTCGAGGATCCGGAAATCGAAATCGTCATCGAGCTGATCGGCGGCTACGAACCGGCGCGGTCTTTTACTCTCAAAGCCATTCAAAATGGCAAGCACGTGGTGACCGCCAACAAAGCCCTTTTGGCCAAGCACGGAGAAGAAATTTTTTCAGCGGCGGATGAAAAAGGCGTCTGCATCGGGTTTGAAGCGGCGGTTGGCGGCGCGATTCCGATCATCCGGTCGATTCGGGAAGCTTTTGTCGCCAATCAATTCAGTGCCATAGAGGGCATTGTCAACGGCACAGCGAATTACATCCTCAGTAAAATGTCAGACGAAAATTGCGACTTTCAAACCGCCTTGAAAGAAGCCCAGGAAAAAGGATATGCTGAAGCAGATCCGACATTTGATGTCGAAGGCATCGACTCCGCCCACAAGATCGCGATTTTAACCCGGCTGGCCTACGGGACTCCGGTCGGTGCGGATGAGATGACGATTCAGGGGATTTCGAGCATTACCCCTGAAGACATCGATTGTGCGCGGGAGTTCGGTTACCGCGTCAAGCTTCTGGCAATATCAAAATATGATGGAAAGTCGTTGGATGTGCGTGTGCATCCGACCATGATTCCGGAAAACCACCCGATGGCCAATGTGAACGGAGTTTTGAATGCGATTCGCGTCTGCGACGATTTGATGGAGGAGAATGTGTTGGTCGGTCATGGAGCGGGAGCATTGCCTACCGGAAGTGCCGTGGTCGGGGACGTGGTGGAAATCGTTCGCAATTCGATGGCGGGAACCGGAACCCGGGTGCCGTCGCAATCGTTTCACACCGCCAAAATCAAACCCATTCCTCTGAAAAAAATTGAGGAAATCGAATCGGAGTATTTTCTGCGTTTTAGAGTGAAAGATGTTCCCGGAGTGCTGGCAAAAATCACCGGTATTCTGGGAAACCATTCGATCAGCATCGCATCCGTTATCCAGCGCGGGCGCGGGTATGGCGAGAAAGGCGTGCCGTTGATCATGACCTCTCACCTGTCCAACGAAAAAAATGTTCGCGATGCCTTGAGCGAGATCGACCGGCTGGATGTGGTCTGCGAGCCTTCCAACCTGATCCGGGTCGAGAATTAATCATGAAATTCCGCGCGTGGTTCCAGTGCATCAACGGTTGCTCCGGGCGGTATGAGCTTACGGAAATCATCTACCGCTGTCCCGATTGCGGCGAGTTGCTGGAAGTCCAGCATGACATGGACCTGCTCAAGCAACGATCCGGAGAGGAGTGGAAAGAATTATTTTCCAAACGCTACCGGGCCAACGAATGGCCTTACGGAAGTTCCGTCTGGGGCAAAAAGGAACTGGTCTGCCCGAACGTGGATAACGAAAATATCGTCTCCACCTATGAAGGCGGGACCAATCTCTTCTGGGCCGAACGGCTGGGCGATCAATTAGGCCTCGATGACCTTTGGGTCAAGCAGTGCGGCATGGCGCATACGGGATCGTTCAAGGATCTGGGGATGACCGTTCTCGTCTCTATGGTCAAACAGATGATCGCCGGCGGAAAAAAAATCCGCGCCGTCGCGTGTGCTTCAACGGGAGACACCTCCGCCGCTCTTGCAGCTTATTGCGCGGTGGCAGGAATTCCGGCCATTGTCTTTCTTCCCAAGAATAAAGTGTCTCTCACTCAGCTGATTCAGCCGATCACGCACGGGGTTTTGACGCTTTCCCTCGATACCGATTTCGATGGGTGCAT
>JAJDBE010000300.1 GCA_029261515.1 Nitrospinaceae bacterium
GCAAACGGCTGTCTCAATGCTCAAATCGTTTTTGTGGCTGAGGCGCCTGGCCGGTTGGGAGCCGGACGCACGGGAATCCCGTTTTCCGGTGACAAGTCGGGAGAAAACTTTGAACTTCTGCTGGCGCACGCGGGGTTGACCCGGCAGGAGGTGTTCATCACCAACGCGGCGCTTTGCAATCCGCTAAAAAACGGCAGTAACCGCCGCCCGACCACTGCCGAAATCCGCAACTGCTCGCATTATCTGAAATCCGTCCTCCAAATCATTAAGCCAAAAATGGTGGTCACACTGGGAGGGGTCGGCCTGCAAGCGGTTAATGCACTTCTTACCACTAAATTCAAACTCGATCAGAACGCGGCGCGCCCCATAAAGACATCTAACTTCATTCTTTTCCCGCTTTACCATCCCAGCCCCAGAGTCACCAATTGGATGCGTCCCCTTGCCCGGCAAAAACGCGATTATAAAAAAATCCTGACCATTCTGGACTCACGCCAAACGGCTTGACAAACCCGCCAAACGATCCCATTTCTATAGTGAAGGTAAAACTTTGCGAAAGGAGTCGTCATGACCCACTATTGGGGACATTCAAACGATATATTCGATTCAGGTTATAAAGCATTCCGCAAAGGCATTCTTTTGTTCGGTGGATTTTTGACCATTTTGGGAATCCTGATCTTTCTATTTCCCAAACTGATCGCGTTTATATTCGCATCCTTCATTCTGTTTGCCGGAATTTCGGTTCTCATGGTAGCTTATCGGATCTGGAAACTGCAAAAACAGGTCCGGCCCTTTGAATGGGAAGAAACCGATTTAGATACTGTAGTCCATCGGGATCCATCCCGGCAATATGGGAAAACCATCACCTTTATTGTGAGATAGGATGCGCACCACCACCTGCAAGGGGATCGACAAGCCCTGGAGTGTGATCACGTTCGGTTGCTGGCAGATCGCGCCCAGCGAGGGATGGGGAGACGTTTGTTCTTCGGCCCAAGCCGACGCGGCGGTGAAAACCGCTCTCGATTCGGGAATCACCGCGTTCGATACCGCCGAAGGCTATGGCGACGGGGAATCGGAGCGGCGCTTGGGCAAAGCACTGGGTCATAAAAAAAATGAAGTCATCATCATCTCAAAAATCTGGCCCGATGCCGAACTGACCCTTGCCGGTTACCAGAAGCAACTGGATAACAGCCTGCGTGCCCTGGACCGGGATTACGTGGATGTCTACCTCGTCCACTGGCCGGGCAGTTTTTTCAATACAAAAGAGAAGAGCACCAAACTCTGCGAAATCATGGGCGCATTAAAAGAAAGCGGCAAGGCCAAAACGATCGGGCTTTCCAATTTCCATTCTGCGGACCTGCTCAGGCTGGGAGAAGGGATATCTCATTTTTCGATCAATCAGATCCCTTACAGCCTTCTGGAACGCGAGTACGAAGGCGAAACCCGGAAGATTTGCCAGAACGCTTCCCTGGAATACATGGCCTATTCTCCTACGGCGCAAGGCCTGCTTGCTGGCCGCATCGACCGGGATGCAAAAAAGTTTCCCGCCAGAGAAATGAACTCATTTTATAGAGAACCTCTCTACACTCACGCCCTGAAAGTTCTGGACACGGTCAAATCCATCGCTGAAGAAACGCAAAGAAAACCGGTGGAAATCGCCCTCGCCTGGGTTCTTAAGCAGGGCAATATCCTGACCGCCATCGTCGGCTCCCGGAAAGTCGATCAGATCCGTGAGTTCTCCCAAGCCGCCAATCTCGAACTCAACGGCGACCAGCTTGAGCGGCTGACAACGGCCAGCGATGCATTTTGTCAACTCGCACACTCTACCTGAACACCGCCTTCCTTAATCCCTCGACTGGCTGGGAAAAAAATTCCCCATCGCCCCGAATTATCCTTATGATTGACTTATGCAGAATGAACAGGATTGGGAAAATCCGCTTGAAGACGATGGGATCACATTGGGTCCTGAAGAAGCCCTGAGCCGGGAAATCGAAAAATCCAAACGGCTCAAGGTGGAGCGACTCAAGCTTCGGGATGAGATCGAAAAACTAAAGGCAAAAAACGAGTCTCTGGCGCAAAAAAACCGGGAGATGAAAAATGAAATCAAAAAACTTGGAAGCGAGTCCGTTGCGCAAGCTCATTCCGTCGCCTTCCCCGACTCCCCAAAATCAAAAAACCATGCCTACTTCCAAAGTTGGCTTTTTTTTCTTTTAATTTTTAATTTATCCGCTTTGGGAATTCTTCTCTATTTCCTTTTAGAGAGTTAAGTCAGCCTTTCAAAATACAATTGGCCTCGCATCATTTCCAAACCGCGTTAGCCTTCCACCCTTTTCCGGCTCCTGATTTCTCTCACTGTAACGATGATCAAAGTCAGCGCAGTTAAGGGAATCACAAAATAAAGCATGGCGTCGCTGAATAGAGGCAAGGCGCCATTCTGCGTCGCTCCTAAAATAAGGTAAAGCGTGTAAGCCGCGTAATACCCAAGAAATAACGCACCCTCCCAACGGGAAATCATGCGCCCGGTAAAGAAAATCGGCAGGCAGGCGACCGCTACGGCAATCATGACCGGGATATCAAATCTCATGGCTGTGTCGGAAACCTCAATTCCTGAAGGAGAAA
>JAJDBE010000301.1 GCA_029261515.1 Nitrospinaceae bacterium
CCACAATGAGATCGAGAAAAGATTTATTCTTCCTCACCTCAATAGAGGACTTGGGCCCCTGGCATCCCATCCCGGTTCCCAACCCGCCATTCAGCTTGCACACCGCCACTTTCGATAAATGGGTGGAAATCGAGGATTTGCCGGGCGTTTTCAGCGAATCGTATGACAGAAGTTGCGTCTCATCCGGGGACTGGATTTGAGACCAATTATTGATTTTTGCAGGGCCTCCGCAAAATTTCCCGTATAAACGGAGGAAAGTCTCTTGCGCCTTCTCATCCAAAGGCACCCCGGGCAAAACCTTTTTCATCTCCAGTAAATCCATATCTAAAAACCCCGATCTTTATCTTGTGCTAGTATTGAACCGTCCCGGAAATGAAATTCCGTCATTTTTCCACCGGGATTATAACCTCTGTTCCTAAAAGGGAAAATAAAGATTTAAAAGCCGGGCATTATAATACTGCCGGCCAAATAAAATCCGATGCTGGTCTTAAAAAAAAACATCTATCACCCCGAACCTCCCCCCGCAACTCCGGGCTTTTTTCCACCCCCCCATCTCGACCCCTACAATTTTATATTCCAGGCCCTGGTGGCGGACCGGGACTTATTTGTGGGGTTAAACCAATTGCCCGAGGATAAGGGCGCCGAACAATGCAGTCTTTTTTTCCCGCACGCTTCCCGGTTCGGCCTCATGCCCGTTTTGAACCAGATATCCAAACGATTGATGGAGGGTCTGGTGAATCCCAACCAGTGGTTTCAGGTCAACGCCTATCATCTGTGTTACCTATATGACAGTCTTTATGGAATGGTGGAAGAATACAGCTATGAAGGTTCAGAACAGCGTAAAAACATGTTCCCGGAGTTACAGGGAGAATCGATCGACTTCAATCATTTTCTGAATGACTACTTTTTCAATACGGCGTTTCTCATCGATCAGGACCGCTTCAATAATATGGATGGGAAAGAGAAAGAAAAACTCGGCTTTGTCGCCCCATGCCTGTTCGGAGTCATCAACAAGCTCATCCCCTCTGAAGAAGAAATCATCTTAAAAGAAACAAGCAACCCTTACATTAACGAGGGGAAAGAAGCCTGATTGTTTTCAAAGATCGTTTCACCTGCGAAACATGCATTCCCTTAACTCCAACTGGTGTTCTATCGAGCCAAATTTGCTGTTTCCCCCATTTCTAAGCCACTCCCTGGAACTTCAAAGTTTTCTGGATTCCCGACGAATTCGAGTTTAAAATAATAACTGATGAAAGCGTTCCTCGTTACCTAGGCGGGTGAGAACTCATGCTGATTTTCAAGAATAATATTTATGACCCCAAGGAATTCAGCGCAGCTGGTCACATAAAGTCCGGAGACCCGGATTACGACGAATGCTTTGTTCCCCGCCATTTTCTTGAAACCGCTCTCGCGGAAGAAGAAGAAACGACCTCATTCATTGGCAAACAGCCGCCTGAATTCTGGGAAGAAGACACCCTGAAATTTTACCCCAGGGCTTATAAAATTGGAGGCTTGCCCATCCTCCGCGATCTGTTAAAAATTCTCAAAAAAGGTTTGGATGACCCAACCGTCTGGTACAAAATGAACACCTATCATTTTTGTTTTCTATTTGATGTTTTGGCCCGGCATTCCTTCAACTACAATCACGACAGCTTGGAAGAGCGTTTGAATACACTTCCCGAATTGAAAGGGAAACTCTTGAAATTTGAATTGTTTGTGAAAAACTATTTTTTCAATACGGTGTTTCTTCTGGATGAAGAAAAATACAACTCCCTTTCGCGGCAGGAAAAACTGGATCGCGGTTTCGATTGCCCCTGCCAGTTCGGCGCCATCAATGGTTTGACTCCTACCCGTGAAGAAATGGAATTGAAAACTTCCCGGGATTACCCTTACTCTATTTTTGTTTGATCGCACGGATTGGAATTCGTAAAAAATGAGTCGTGCAACAAATGAGGATCTGCTATTGGCGAGGAGTGAAATTACAAATGGTCTTCATCCCTTATTTAATGTGCGGAGATAGGCCTGCTCCAGGTCCACAATCAACTGGTCCAGATCATAATTTTTTTCCACCATCGTGCGGCCTGCCTGCCCCATCTTTTCCCATAGCTCTGGATGCTCGATCAAATAGCTTAATTTTTCAGCCAACGCTTTCGCATCGCGCTCTTCAACCAGATATCCCGAGACTCCATCTTCCACCAACTCAGGAATACCGCCATGCAAGGTACTGACAACCGGCAAACCCAAAGCCATCGCTTCTTTTAAAACATTGACCGGCGCATCCTGATCGCCATTTTTCGCCGTGACGCTGGGAGCAACGAAAATATCCGAATTTTCCAGTATCTCAATGATTTCCTTTTGATTTTTGGCGCCCAGGAAATTGACAAACTCCCCTATTCCCAACTCCTGAACCAGACTTTCAAACTCTGACCGTAACGGACCATCCCCTATCAGAGAATACTCAATGTCCTTGTTATGTTCGACAACATCGGCAACAGCGCGAAGGCTGTATTCAATTCCCTTTTTTTCCACAAAACGCCCAACGGTCACAATTTTTTTCTTCCCGCTGGAAATACTTTTTTTACCTCTATTCTGGAAAAGTTTACAGTCCAGACCGGAGCGGATCACCACAATCTTATTTTCATCACAACCCAATTTCACCAGGCGTTTTTTGAAAAAATCACAGTTGGGCAAAAATAATTCTCCCGAAGCAAATAGATCGTTATAAATATCTTCACCATGCTTTTTTAAATACGAACTGATATCGTGACCGCGAAATGAGGAAACCAGCTTTCCCTTGAAAGCGCCAATCCGAACCAACTCCAGGACTTCTCTCCCGATAGGCCCGAACTGACAATGAATGACGTCATAGGGCCCTTTATCCAGTAAAAGAAGCGTCCGAAAAAGCAGGGTCAGCGAGGCCGATTCCTTGCCATACCTTGCAACATTAAGAGACCGCAAAATAGCGCCAGGCCCCTTAAAAAAACGTCCCAAAAGCAATCGCAAAGACTGCGCGATTCGCGTCAATCTACTTTCCGGTACTTTCAAATGCGTGATTTTCTCCAACAGGCGATATTTTTCTATCTGGGGATGAAGCCTTTGCGGACCGCCTACATCGACCTCTGAACCGAAAAGAGAGAAAATTTCCACATCGTGCCCGCGATCGATCAATCCGGTGATCTGGTTTAAGATAAACGTTTCGGACAAGGTTGGAAACTGGACAGTAACCATTGCGATTTTCATGGGCACGGTGATCTGTAAGGCTTCAAAGGAGTTGATGGATTAGGCTGCGAAAACATCAGCCGACTGGGAGAATGCGAAAAACCCGCCTAAAATATTTGCGCATAGACGTTAAGAATACATTATATTACAAAAGCATAGTAACTTATTTCCCCATAAGCCGCTCAAAATTATCATATAAATACAGACTCTATAAAAACAATTTTTGGTTTTTCAAACGTTTTCAGTATGTATCGAGAAAAGAAAGGAAAATTTTTTGCAGAAAGTTCTAACCGCCAAAGAAATGCAGGACATTGACCGGAAAAGCATCGAGGAATGCGGCATTCCCGCAATGATCCTCATGGAAAACGCGGGCCGTGGCTGCGTGGAAATTTTAAAAAGAAAATTTCCCGACATAGGATCGCAAAAAGTCGTTATTTTCTGCGGCAAGGGCAACAATGGCGGCGATGGTTTCGTCATCGCCCGCCACCTGTTCAATATGGGGTCAGACGTGCTGGCTCTACTCATCGGTAAAATTTCCGATTTAAAAGCAGATGCAAAACTCAACGCGGAAACCGCACAAAAAATCGGCGTGGAAATTCAAGAGATCGACGCTAACAATTTTAAATCCGTTGATCACAGACTGCGGCATTGCCATCTCGTCATTGACGCCATTTTCGGCACGGGGTTAACGAAACCCGCCGCCGGGTTCTACGAGCAGGTTTTTGCCGCCATCAACCAGCTGACAATAACCGTCGTGTCCATCGACATCCCTTCCGGCGTGGATTCCGACTCCGGTCAATTGATCGGCGCCTATGTTGAGGCTGATTTGACTCTGGCCCTGGCCCTGCTCAAGCGAAGCCATGTCCTCTACCCTGCAGCCGGAGTCATGGGCGAGGTGGAACTCGTGGATATCGGCATCCCGCGCAAAGTCATCGAGCAAAAACAGGTTTCTGTGCAAATGGTCGAAAAGCAGGACATTGTGCACTGGATCAGAAAAAGGCCCAGAGAGGCTCATAAGGGCGATTTCGGGCATGTCCTGGTGATCGCAGGTTCGCTTGGAAAAGGCGGGGCCGCAGGGCTCACAGCCTTGGGTGCGCTTAGGGCCGGCTGTGGATTGGTGACCCTGGCGATCCCTGAAAGCTGCCAGAAAGCCCTGGAGTTTCACCCTCTGGAAGTCATGACCGTTCCCCTTCCCGAAACCAGAAACGGAACCCCTGCCCTTGCCGCAAAAGAATTATTACTGGCACAGGCCCAGGGCAAGTCCGTCGTCGCCATTGGTCCCGGAATCTCCACCAACCCCGAAACCGTCCAGCTATTGCAGGAGTTATTGCCCGCAATCGAAGTGCCTTTGGTGATCGACGCCGATGGCGTCAACGGCCTGGCCCAGACAGAAAACTGGAGGCCCCTGCTGAAAACAGAGGCGGTTCTCACTCCGCACCCAAAAGAGATGTCGCGCATTTCCGGTCGCGGCACTCAGGAAATCCAGAACGACCGCGTGGAAGCCGCCGCGAGATTCGCTAAGGAAAATTCCGTTTACACCATTCTCAAAGGCGCCAGAACCCTGATCGCATTTCCCGATGGCTCGGTCACGATCAATCCCACCGGCAATCCGGGCATGGCGACCGCCGGATCAGGCGACGTGTTGACCGGCATCATCGCCGGGCTCATCGCCCAGGGGCTGGACACGGGTCGAGCTGCCGTCGCTGGAACCTATTTACACGGGTTGTCAGGAGATATCTATGTGGAAAAATTCACGGAAACCAGCCTGATCGCGTCCGATCTGCTGGAATGCCTGCCCGAAAGCCTGAAACAGACCCTATCCTGAAAAAAATGGAGATCACCACCCAAAACCCTGAGGAAACGCTGATTTTAGGCGAAAAACTAGGAAAAACTCTCCAATCTGGCGATATTCTCCTGCTTTACGGAGATCTCGGAGCAGGAAAAACCACCTTGACTCAGGGAATCTGCTATGGCCTGGGTCTTGCCAGGAAGGAATATATCCGCAGCCCCACCTTCACCCTGATCAACGAGTACAAGGGGAAAGGCCCGATCTACCACATCGACCTCTATCGAGTCGATACCCTTGAAGAGATCGAAAACCTGGGGCTGGAGGAAGTCCTTTTCGGAGAAGGGGTCAGCATTGTCGAATGGGCCGAGAAGCTCCAGACTTCGGCATACGGAAAGTCCGTGGGCCTGGAGGAACACCCCCATATCACCGTAAAAATCACCTATACCCATGAAAATAAAAGGTCTTTTGCGATAGAACCGGTAAATATGACCGACCGGGCCTCTCCTCTTTTTTCTTTACAATGAACCCATCCTATGGCATCATTTTAGTCTTGGTATGGCATTTGCATATTTTGATAACTATCTCAAATGTAATTGATTAATGGTCAACCATATCCGCAGACTGCTGTTATTTCTCGCCCTCGGCATTGTCGCCGTTTTCGGATTCTATCTTTTATCCGCCGAAAAGCAACCTGTTGAAAATGTGGAAAATACAGATGTTAACGCATCAGACTCCGGCTTTGATATCGAAATAGAGAACTTCAAGGTCGTGCATGAGGTCGCAGGAGAGAAGGACTGGGAATTAAATGCGGACCTTGCGCAGATGGATCAGGAAAAAGATTTGACCCTTCTACAAAATGTGAAATTGAAAATGAACCGGGGGGAAAATAAGGAGTTCCGGGTGGTTGCCGATTCTGGAAGCATCAAGAATGAGTCCCAGGAAATTAATTTAGAAGGAAACGTAAAAATGATCGGGGATTCCACTCTTGTAGGAGAGAGAGTCCAGAAAAACCGCCCCGAACCCGAGCAATAAACCATTCACTAGAGAACCCGTGGGCCACTATTTAAAAATAAATCTGAATGCCATTGTTCTTTTTATCCTCCTGGCTTTGCTTGCCCCTGCAACTGCTATTTCCCAGGGAAACGGCAAGAGCGATTTGAAACCGAAGAAAGAGGAACCGATCGAGATCACCGCGGAACGGATGCGTTCGGAAAAAGGCGGAGAAAAAATTATTTTTTCCGGCAATGTCATCGGCATCTGGGATGACTTGACCATTACTTCCGATATTCTGGAAATTTACAATTCGGGAGAAGACAAAAAAGAAACCGATGAGATCGTGGCTATTGGCAATGTCGTCATTGTCCGGGGCAATAAAAAGGCCAAGGGAGATCGGGCGATTTACCTGGATAAATTACAAAAAATCATCCTGACCGGGTCGCCCAAGGCCACCGCCTGGGAAGATAAAAACATTGTCGAAGGTAAGGAGATGATTTTTCTTTTGGAAAAAGACCGATTTGTCGTTAATGACCGGGTGCGCATGAAGTTGTTCCCTGAAAAGAAAGAGAAGACTAAAAATAGTGTGGCTGAGGGAGATAAAAAAAAAGTCTGGGTCGACGCTAAAAATAATCCCTCTTAGAAAGAATAGTCAGTCTACGAAGTGGAAGGTTTAAGGGCAATAAATTTAGTCAAGTCCTACCGCAAACGCAATGTTGTCAAAGAGGTCAGCATTGAAGTCAAGCGGGGGGAAACGGTAGGCTTGCTTGGCCCCAACGGCGCCGGGAAAACCACCACCTTTTATATGGTGGTAGGCCTCACCCGGCCCGACAAAGGGCAGGTGATGCTTGACGATGAGGATGTGACCCATTTCCCCATGCACTTACGCGCCACTCGGGGAATGAGTTATCTACCGCAGGAACCTTCGGTTTTCAGGAAGTTGACGGTAGAAGAAAACATCGTCGCTGTTCTGGAAACACAAAAACTGTCGAGTTTTGACAGGAAAAAACGCGCCCGCGCCTTGTTGCGCGAGTTGAATATTCTGCATATTAAAAACTCAAAGGCCTATACCCTTTCCGGCGGAGAGCGCAGGCGAGTTGAAATCAGCCGGGCTTTGGCGACGTCCCCAGTGTTCATCCTGCTGGACGAACCCTTTGCGGGAATCGACCCTATAGCGGTGGCGGACATTCAATCGATCATCTCGCACCTGAAAGACAGAGGCATCGGAGTATTGATTACGGATCACAACGTCCGGGAAACGCTCAGCATTACCGACAGAGCTTATATCATCAACGAGGGCGAGATCATTTGTTCCGGTCTGCCTTCGGAAGTGGCTCAGGACGAAAAGGTCAAACAGATTTATCTCGGGGATCAATTTTCATTTTAAGACGGAGCTGACACTATGGCGATGGAAATGCGATTGAACTTGAAAATGAGCCAGAAGCTGGTCATGACGCCCATGCTTCAACAGGCCATCAAGCTGCTGCCTCTCGCCAGAATGGAACTCGCTCAACTGGTTCACCAGGAAATTACGGAAAACCCGGTTTTAGAAGAAATTATGGAGGAGGAGGAAGACATCAAGGCCGACTCCGATGACGATAAAGGCCCTGAATCTTCCCCGATTGCAGATAATTTAAATGATCCCGCAAATGACAACACCCCCCCTGATCCGGAAGTGGACTGGGATAGTTATTTTCAAAACAACATCGATCAAGGCAGTTCCATAGAGAGTTACGCCGAAAAGCCCAGCATTGAGGCGACCTATAGGAAAGAACCCTCGCTTCACGATCATCTTCAGTGGCAGTTGGATCTCTCAGTAGATTCCGATCAGGACAATTTCATTGGGCAATGCATCATCGGCAACATACAAAATGATGGCTACCTCTGCGCCGAAATCGGGGAAATTGCCGGCATCGCACAAGCGCCGGAGGACCAGATTCTCCGGGTCTTGCAGATCATCCAGAGTTTTGAGCCCCTTGGAGTCGGCGCCCGCTGCCTGAAGGAGTGCTTGATGATTCAGGCACACGCATTGCTGGAACGAAACCCCCTCATGGAAACTCTGATCGAATCCTATCTCGAGCGGTTAGAGGACCGCAATTTCCATAAAATCGCTTCGGAATTGAAAGTGAATGTGGAAAAAATTGTAGAAACCGTTAAAAAAATCCGCGAGTTCTGCCCCAAGCCGGGATTGTCCTTCAGTTCGGAAGGAATCGACTACGTCACCCCCGATATCACCGTGATCAAAACCCAGGATGGGTATGATGTCACACTCAATGACGAGGACATTCCAAAGCTCAGGATCAACCCCTTTTACCAAAATCTGTTGAACCAGACCAACGAGGGGCAAACCAAGGAATATCTTGAAAACAAATACCGTTCCGCCTTATGGCTCATCAAAAGCATTGACCAGCGGCGGCAAACCATATACAAAGTGGGGAAAAGCATCATCAAATTGCAAAAGGATTTTCTCGATCATGGGTTGGCGCATCTAAAGCCAATGGTGCTAAAAGACGTGGCAAGGGATATTGAAATGCACGAATCCACTGTAAGCCGGATCACCACGAATAAGTACATCGACACCCCCCAGGGGATTTTCGAGCTCAAATTCTTTTTCCACAGCGGCATCAAATCTTACATGGGGAACAACCTCTCCTCAATCCGGGTGAAAGACATGATCAAAGAGGTCATTACTAACGAAGATTCAAGAAACCCTCTGACCGACGATGAGATGGTGCAGGTTTTAATGCGGAAAAATGCAAAAATCGCCCGCAGAACGATCACCAAATATCGAAAAGAATTGAACATCCCCCCGGCCAGTAAACGGAAAAAATTATTTTGAGTCCACGGCTCTTCCCTGCTTGAAATTCCCTTATCACCTAAGCTAACCTAAGACTTCGACCGAACCACCCCATTAAAGCAGACCAGGAGAAACACCATGAAATTGACAGTTACCGGAAGACATCTTGAAATCACCGAGGCAATCCACGATCATTTGGAACGCAAAATGCAAAAGACAATTCAGGAGCTAGGTGAGAAGGCGGATGTCCATGTGGCGCTTTCGGTCGAAAAACACCGGCATTTTGCTGAAATTACCGTTAAGACCAAAGGGTTTACCGTTCACGGCGAGGAAGAGACCAACGATCTTTATACCGCCATGGACAATGCTCTGGTAAAAATTGAGAAGCAATTGAGAAAACATAAAGACCGGGCCAAGGATTTAAAGATCAAAAAGGCATCCGCCGAAAAAAATAAACTGTACGAATGACTCGGCAATTCAATTTCCCTTCAAACCCAAACCCAACCGGTCCATGAAAATAAGCGAGATTCTTAAAAGTGATTTCATCATTGCCGATTTATCCGGGAAAGACAAAGAGAGCACCCTGATAGAGTTGACGGATTATCTGGAAAAAAACGGAGCCATCAAAGATAAAGAAGCCCTTCTTTCCTCTCTTGTAGAACGTGAAAAACTCGGCAGCACGGGAATCGGCGAAAACGTGGCCATTCCGCATGCGAAGTCTGAAGAAATCGATCAAATCCTGACGTTGTTCGGCAGGTCCGTTGGCGGCATTGACTTCGACTCACTGGATAAAAAGCCGGTGCACTTTGTCTGCCTCGTCATTGCCCCGGCCCATTCCACTGGTCACCATTTAAAAGCATTGGCGCGAATATCCCGGCTTCTGAAAAGCCAGGAATTGCGTGAAAATATCATGAAGGCACAGGATAAAAACGAAATCTATTCTATCCTGCTGAATGAAGATTCAAGTTTTATATAAGTCAGCTGTTAGAGCATACACTTTTATTTTCCCCCGATTTTTAGTTTCAACCCGAACCATTCAGTTATTGAGGTACTAATTCTGTGTTTAAAGGCATTCCCTTATCCAAAGGCGTCGCCATCGGCAAGGCCCATCTTCTGGACCGCTCCAAATTCTGCATCATCAAAAGAAAATTGGCGCCAGAGGAAGTGGAAGGGGAAATAAAGCGCTTCCGCAATGCCATCGAAATGGCAAAAGTCCAGATGCAGGAGATTAAAAAACGCGCCAGCAAGGTAGCCGATAAATACGCGGTGATCCTCGATACCTACACATTGTTGTTGGAAGACGATGTCCTGGTCCGGGATACGATCGAAAACATAAAAAATAATCAGTTAAATGCCGAATGGGCCATCACCGAGACACTTGAGAAATTCACCAAACTGTTCAATAACATCAATGACGAATACCTGAAAGGCAAAAAGGACGATCTCGACCTCGTGGTCCACGGTATCCTGCGCAATCTGATCGGCCACAGCCAGGAAACACTCTCCGATATTACTGAACCCGTCATCATCGTCTCGCATGCCTTGAGTCCATCAGACACCATCCTGATGCCCAAAAGTCTGGTGCTGGGAATGGCCACCGAGGTGGGCGGCAAAACCTCCCATGTGGCGATCTTCGCCTCCGCATTGGGGATTCCTCTGGTGGGAGGAATCCGGGACCTGACTTCCAAGCTCAACACAGGCGATCGAATCATCATCGACGGCATTGAAGGCACGGTCATCGTCAACCCTCCCCAAGAGCAGCTTCAGCATTACCAGAAAAAGCAGGAAAACTACCGGCGCTATGAACAAAAGCTATTGGAAAACATCGACCAGCCGACCGAGACTCTGGATGGCTGTCATATCAGGCTGCAGGCAAATATCGAATCGCCGCACGAAATAAAATCTCTCAGAAAATTCGGCGCCGAAGGCATCGGATTGTACCGGACCGAGTTTCTTTATTTGATGGCGCAGAATCTGCCCACGGAAAACGAGCTCTATGAAACCTTTAAAAAAGTAGCCCAGGGAATGGACCCTCTGCCCGTTGTCATCAGAACCCTGGACATCGGGATGGACAAGCATATAGCGGATTTCAATCATGACTCTGAATCGAATCCCGCCCTGGGATTACGCGGAATCCGCATGTCCCTCGCGCATCCGGATCTTTTTCTCAGCCAATTGAAAGCGATTCTCCGGGCAAGCCTTTACGGGCAAATAAAAATTCTGTACCCGATGATCTCGTCCGTAGAAGAAATCGTCGAGGCCAATGAGCTGTTGAACAGCGCCAAAGACGAACTGCGAAAAAGACAGGTCCCATTTAATGAGGACATCCTCGTAGGAGCGATGATCGAAACGCCCGCCGCGGCCATTTGCATCGACCACATCTTAAAGGAAGTGGACTTCATCAGCATCGGGACAAACGACCTGATACAATACCTGCTGGCGGTGGACCGGACGAATGAAAGTGTTTCTCATCTTTATCAACCCCTGCACCCCTCTGTTCTTAAAGTATTAAAAGATGTGTTCGACTCCGCCAAGCGTTTCGGCAAGCCCGTCTGCATTTGCGGAGAACTGGGCGGCGACCCCCTGGCAACCGTTCTTCTGCTGGGTCTTGGGGACTTGCAGGAGCTGAGTATGGAACCGCATTCGATTCCCAAGGTCAAAAAGGTCATACGCAAAATCAGCATGGAAGAAGCCAGACAAATGGCGGACCATGTCCTCGGCCTGACTTCCACAGAGGAGATCAATCAATATGTCACTGCGGAAATGCGCTCCCGCTTCCCTTCAGATTTCGATCGGGACATGACATTTGAAGAAAAGATGTCTCCCGTTGAAAATAATTCCAAATAATTTGTCAGAAAACGTTAAAGTTCCACATTAAAATCGATTGAAAATAACACCCAACTAAAGAGGACATGAGATGAATTTAGGCGACTTTCTTTTTACATCCGAATCCGTTTCCGAGGGCCATCCCGACAAAGTGGCCGATCAAATTTCCGACGCCATTGTCGATGAAATTCTGGGCAAAGACCCCAGAGCGCGGATTGCCTGCGAAACCATGGTCACCACAGGTTATGCCGTGATCGCCGGAGAAATTTCCACAAAAACCTACATCGAAATTCCCAAAGTGGTGCGCAAAACCATTGAGCAAATCGGCTACAGCCACTCGGATATGGGTTTCGACTTTGGCACCTGCGGCGTGCTCGTGTCACTGGATGAACAATCCGGAGACATCGCTCAAGGCGTGGACGATGACAAGCACGAACAGGGAGCGGGCGACCAGGGCTTGATGTTTGGCTACGCCAGCAAAGAAACCAAAGAACTCATGCCCATGCCCGTCATGTATGCTCATAAACTGGTGCGCAAGTTATCTGACCTGCGTAAAAAAGGCGTCCTCCCCTATTTACGCCCGGACAGCAAGTCCCAGGTCTCCGTCCGTTACGAAAATCACAAACCCGTTTCCATAGAAACCGTCGTCATTTCCACTCAGCACGACGCTCATGTCAAAAACAAGCAATTGCGAGCCGAGATAACGGAACAGGTCATCAACCAGGTGATTCCGGAAAAATTGCGCCATAAGAAAATGAAAATTCACATCAACCCCACCGGCAGGTTCGTGATCGGCGGACCTCATGGTGATTGTGGACTGACGGGAAGGAAAATCATCGTCGATACCTATGGTGGATTCTCCCGCCACGGCGGCGGCGCTTTTTCCGGCAAGGACCCCTCCAAGGTAGACCGTTCCGCCGCTTATATGGCCCGCTATATCGCTAAAAACCTGGTGGCGGCAGGAATCACCGAACGCTGCGAAGTGCAACTGGCTTACGCCATCGGCGTGGCGGACCCGGTTTCCGTCTATGTGGAACCCTTCGGCACCTGCAAGGTGAACCCGGAAATCCTGGAAGATTTGATCCGCTCGCATTTCCAGCTCAAGCCTGCCGGTATTATCAAATCCCTGGATCTCCTCAAACCCAGGTACCGGGCGACAGCGGCCTATGGCCATTTCGGCAGAAATGAAAAGGAATTCACTTGGGAAAAAACGGACAAAGCAAAGGCTTTGAAGAAGGACGCCGGCTTATAAGGAGGAATTTCTTAGTTGGAGAAGTATCGGTGTAAAAAAGGAGGATGGATGAATACAGGACGGCAGTATTAGTATTCGACCCCTTCGAAGAGTTGCAGGATTCTCGTTTGCAGTTCTTCAGGGTTGACCGGTTTGACAATATACTGATCGATTCCAGCTTTCATGGCTTTCATCACATTATCTTTTTCCGTTTCCACCGTCACCAGCAAAAAAGGAATCTTGCGTAAAATAGAACCATTGCGGATGGCTTTAAAAAAGTTCAATCCATCCATGTTGGGCATGTGCCAGTCGGAGATGATCAAGTCAAAATCTGCGGCATTGATTTCCCTGAGGGCTTTGCGGCCATCGTCCACCACGATAATGTCGTGATACCCCAGCTTTTTTAATGTTCGCTTGATGAACAACTGTGTGCTGAGTTGATCCTCCACGACTAAAATTTTGATTCCATAATCCATTGATCTGCCCTTCTCCACTAGATGGAAATCTGCTTTCACACATTTACATGGAAACCTCTATTATTGAGAGAATAAACCAAAACTAATTGAAAAACAAGAGTTAAATTGATTTTTCCGCTGCGCCACTTGAATTTATTGTAATTCTATTGTAAAAACGCAGATTATTAATTCCAGCATCCAGAACATGGCAGAAGAAACCCTGAAAATAGGAATCATCGGCGCCGGACGAAACACCCGGAAACTGCACATTCCCAATCTGCAGGCCCTGCCCGGGGTCGAAATCCTGGAAGTCGCCAACCGGAGTCTGGAATCCGGGAAGAAGGTGGCTGAGGAGTTCAGCATTCCCACGGTCCGGGAAAACTGGCGGGACGTGGCGACCTCCAGCGAAATCGACGCGGTGGTCATCGGAACCTGGCCTTACCTGCATTGCGAAGCCACCTGCCTCGCCCTAAAGTCCGGGAAGCATGTCCTGTGTGAAGCCCGAATGGCCATGAGTGCAGAAGAGGCCGAAACAATGCTTCGTACGTCGCTCGACCATCCGGATCTGGTCGCACAGCTGGTCCCGGCGCCGTTCACCTTTCGCATCGACAAAACCATAGCGGATTATATTGATGGGGGCCTTCTGGGCCGACCACTGCATTTTCAAGTGAATTATCTATCCAACCCCCTCACCCCGCCGGGCGAGGACCTGCACTGGCGAAGGGACAAAAAATACACCGGCGTCAATACGATGGTTTTAGGAATCGTCTACGAATCTCTGCGGCGCTGGCTGCCACCGGCAAAATGGGTCAGCACCGTGGGGCACATTTTCAACGGCACCGCCCGCGACCCGGAAAACGGAAATCAGGTCGTCGTGGAAGTTCCCGATTATCTGTCCGTACAAATGCAGTTGACCAACGGAATGCTGGGCGCCGTTTTAATCAGCGAAGCCGGCCCGTCGGAAGAAACGCCCACCGTAAAAATAATTGGCAACCTGGGAACTCTGACAGCTGAGTTCATTCCCAAGGGCCGATTGTGGTTTTTATCGCACGCGTCGGATCAATCCATCGAGGTGGACATATTGCCGGAAAATGAAAACCACTGGCGGGTCGAAGAAGAGTTCATCAATGCCATTCGCGGAACCGATGAAATTCAGTTCACACCTTTCTCGACAGGCGTCGAATACATGAAATTCACCGAAGCGGTGATCCAAAGCTGGCACGACAACGGCGCTAAAACTCACCTATAGTCATGATCGTCCACAACCTCCATTCCTGGGAGGTTTCGATTCAAGACGCCCCCAGCCTGCAAAAGCAACTGGCAAAAAAAGTGCGGCTGACAGGAGGGAAAAAAACGCCAAAAATCGTGGCCGGTGCGGACATCAGCATGAACAAGCATTCCCCGCACGCCTATGCAGGAGTGATCCTGCTGGAATTCCCTTCCTTAAAAGTGCTGGATTCGTTTACCGCCGAAGGGGAATTGCGCTTTCCCTATATTCCCGGTTTGCTGTCCTTCCGTGAAGCGCCGATCCTGCTGGACCTGTTCAAGAAAGTACGCCCCGATCCCGACCTGATCTTTTTCGACGGCCACGGCCTGGCACATCCGAGAAGACTCGGTCTCGCCTGCCATATGGGCTTGTTTCTGGATTGCCCGGCCATCGGCTGTGCTAAAACCCGATTGGTCGGAGAATACGACGACCCTTTACCTGAAAAAGGCGCGTCTTCCTGGTTGCATGACAAGAACGGGACGGTTCTGGGAGCAGCCTTACGATCCAAAGACAACTGCAAACCCATCTTTGTATCCCCCGGCAACAGGATCGATTTGGACACCACCGTGCAAAGAACCCTGCAATGCACTTCCCGCTACCGTATTCCCGAACCCACACGGCTGGCGCATAACCTGGTGAACGAGATAAGGAAAAAGGCGCTTACGGATTAAGCCGGAGAGTCACTGAGAAGTTTACGAGCAGCTACCAAATGGCCACTTCCGGCATAAACCAATTCGGTGTGCTGCACCACCAGTCCCGCGTGTTTGGCCTCTTCACAAAGTTCTTCGAGAGTGTACGCGTGCCATTGATTCTGCTTTAACTGACTTTCGATGAATTTCAGTCCGAGATGCAGGGTGAACGGGTAAAAAATCCATTTCTTGACCCAGGCCGCAAAATATCCCTGCCGATCCCTCACCTGCTGAATGCTGTGCAGAATGATTTGCTCGGCGTCATACTCTTTTGAGGGATTGACGAGAACCAGCCAACCTCCCGACTTCAGCGCTTCTGCCAAATGGCGCACCGCCTGCCGACGCCCTCCGGATTCCGGAATGGTATAGATGGAAAAATGCGCCACCACCACATCCACCGATGCCGCTTTTACCGGCAGGGGTTCTGTCATATTCCACTGAATGAAGCCAGGCTGGGCGATCCCGTTCCTGCCTGAAGCCTTGGTTCGCGCACTTTGAAGTCCTGGGAAAAGCAAATCTGCCCCCAGGTAGCGCAGTCCCGGTTGCCCCCTCCCCTGCAGAACTTCCAGCAACAACCCGGAGCCGCACCCGGCATCGAACCACAGTCGGCCCTCTTTTTCGGGAACACAGGCAATCGAGCGGCGGACAGAGTCGATATAGGCTTCCGGGGTCAACAGGTCGTAGAGCCGGGACTTGAACCCGAATCGCCAGTAGTTTTTCTGATAAAATTTTCCGTTCACCGACTTCTCCTCTACTTGGTCCCGGTCGAAACCGCCTTGTCACTCAATGCCTAACTGAATATAATATGCAGGCAGGATTTGTTGCAGCTTAAGGAGATGTATTATGGCGAAAAAACCTTTCATTAACAAATACGGGTTTGTCGAATACCCGTTTTTGCACGATCAACGCAAAGGCAAGAACTGGTGGTTTTTTAACTTACTGGAAGACTACCTGAAGCGCCGGGCGCGTCAGAAGCACGGGGTGGATTATAAAAGGGATCATATGGATGAAGATATGATGTCGTTTCTGGCGCAAACCAACTTAAAGTTTTTCGCGCTGGTGCCTGCCGGCATGGGAATGGAATTCAAACTGATCGGAAAATTCGAAACCCCCGAACTGATCCACTTGGAAGATCCCGTTCCGTTCATAGATGAAAAGTTTGGCGGCGGCAAGTTCAAGGTCAACATCTACCACAATGGAACCTTTGCCGGGACGGAAAACTACAAAACCCACGGCGACCCGCACTGGGTGGAAATCGAGGACGACAACCCCACCGGTTGACCGGACTGCGCAGTGCCTCTTACAACTCTTCCTCTGGATTTCTGGGTTTCTGAACGGTGGGAACTTTGAAATTCAATGTCGCAGGAACATGCGATGGGTCTTTCCCCAGAGCTTTGTCGTCTCTTTTCTTGAATCCAATATAGATTTTTTCATCCCGCACCCGCACCGGATACACTTTGACCTTCATCTCCGGATTCTGCATGCTGTTGCCTGTCGTCAACTCGAAGCGCCATTCGTGGTTCGGGCAAACGACCACTCCCTCCTGAATCCTCCCCTCTCCCAGCGGCCCCCCCTTGTGCGGGCATTTGTTGGAAACGGCGTGATAGGTTTCCTTATAATTAAACACAGCGATCTCCTCACCGTCCACCACGACAATGGCGGACTTTCCCACAGGAAGATCTTCGGTTTGCAGCACTTTGATAAATCGTGTGGCCATCACTTCATTCCTTTTTTTACTGACAATTTATTTTTAAGGTTCTGGATTTCTCTAAATCTCTTTTAACCCTATTTCTTCGGGTTCTATTAATTTTAATTTTTCATTCTTATTTGGAAAAGAGTTTTCTGGAATTTTTAACTGGCGCCGAAAAGCATTTTCGCCCACAACCGCTTTGTTCTGCTGAACGGTGTACCCGCTGATCCGGCTCACCAGTTCACTGGAACGTTGGATCTCCCTGGTGTTGACCCCGGTTTCCAGACCGAAATAATCTTGGCGCGCCTTGAGCGCCATCACAATTTCCTCCAAGGCGGCATTTCCCGCCCGCTCCCCGATACCGTTGACGGTACATTCCACTTGCCGGGCCCCCGCTTTCACTGCGGCAAGAGAATTGGCGACGGCGAGTCCCAGATCGTTATGACAATGAACGCTGATGATAACCCGATCCACGTTTTTCACCTGGGTTTTTAAGTGCCGGATCAAATCCCCAAACTGTTCCGGAACCGAATAGCCCAGAGTGTCGGATATATTGACGGTGCCTGCTCCGGCCTCAATCGCCGCTTCCAGCATTTCGACCAGAACAGCTTCATCAGTCCGGGACGCATCCAACGGGGAAAATTCAATATCCTCAAAATATTTTTTCCCGGTCCGCACTGCCTTTTGAGCCTGTTTCTGGATTTCCGCCCTGCGCTTTTCAACAGAATCTCCATTTCCTGCATTACCGGCGGCCATATAAATATGGATTCTAGCGGACTCCGCTTTTTCCAGTGCCTTCGCCGCTTGTTCAATATCCTGCTCCGTGTTTCGGGAGAGAGCGGCAATCGTGACGCCATTGACATTTTGACAAATTTCCCTTAATGCAACCGAATCTTCTTCGGAAGCACCGGGAAAACCCGCTTCGATGACATCCACACCGAGCCGGGCAAGCTGACGGGCGATTTCCAGTTTGTCGGCACACGTCATGCCCGATTCACGGCAATGGCCGCCATCCCGCAAAGTAGTATCAAATAATGTCAATTTTTCAAAAACCATAATCGAATAACAGCGATTTCGAAACCTACAGGAGAAAACTTACTCCAGAAGTGCCGATAATTTATGGGACTTACAATTTTTTCAGGAAATAAGGGAAATTGCCAGAGAAAACTTAGCGGAGGGGAAAGGTATCAGGATGCCAGGCTATCGGGTTTCGGAAGCTTCCATTCCTGGGTCAGTACTGGTGGCTTTTGCGGGTCCAGGTAGCCTTCCACAATGATGACACCGCGTGCATTGTCAAACTTCACCACCACCTGCTTTCCCATCTCGATCTTAGGAAACAGAGGAACGATTTGCACGTCCTTGGGAACTAGAGGAGCGCCGATGGCTTTGGCCTGCTCGCGAACCGTCGGGTCTATTTCTGCGTAGGCTTCAGAATCAGGCCATTCCGCGGCACCCAGCTCGGAAAACAGCCAGCTCACAAAATCGGAGGGTTGTGCATCAGGATAAACCAACACAAAAGAGGAGCGCACCATTTGCGGTTTGGCGGACATATAACGAACCACCTGCACGCCCTTATTCAATTCGGGAGTCACCGTATCGACGCAAGATGTCAGAAAAAGCAGGCCCGCAAAAGCGATCCATATATTTTTAAATTTATTCTTCATAAGTATTAGGAAGTGATTTTATCAATTCTCCTCACCTCACTCAGGGTTTCATAAAATGAAGCACCACTGCCTGAGTGGTTAGAGCAATAACGATCAGAAGCAGTAAGGCCAGGTAGGTATTTTTTTGCTTGCTCACCACGATACCCCTCCTTTTTCAATAGGACCGTTTTTTACTTTTCCGCACCGTTTTCCAATAACAAAGATTCAACCGCACGCCGCCCTAGAATGATGGATAAATACAAGGGAGTCACATCTCCCCCGTCGGCGTCCACCGACCGGGCATTGACATCGGCGCCATTGACGATCAACACCTTCGCCACTTGCGTGTGTCCTTCCTGAATGGCAAAATGAAGCGGCGTATAACCCCGCACATCCCGTGCATCCACATCGGCGCCGTTGGCGATCAAAAGCTCGACCAGTTCCACGTCTCCGGTCAATACCGCGTCATGCAGGGGGGTGGCGTTTGCCGATGCGCTGGTCCAAAAAAAAGCCACGAAAAACAGCGCAACGAAAACTGTATTTTTTAAAGCCTGACTCATAAATTTACCGATTCTTCACTCTAATTCAGCATCCCACTATTGTCAATTTGAACTCTCGAAATGGTTTTCTAGGGACCGGATAAACAACCCGTTTCAACTGACGATTTTCCCCCTGCATTTTCTACTATTTGAATGAAAATTTTCGGCTTGTCCAAAGCAATTAAAAGAGAAGATTCAGACATTTTTACTTATGCTTGCATTCAAAATCGTCTCGACTCATCCAGGTCAATTTTATGTACTCTGGAAACCGTGTGGTTTTGTCGATAATAGCGGAACGAATCTGCTCGCAGGACAGGTTTTTTGCCAGACGCAGGTCCGCCTTTATAAGAATGGCTCCG
>JAJDBE010000302.1 GCA_029261515.1 Nitrospinaceae bacterium
TGCGGAGTGGGCGGGCAAACGCCTGCCAACGGAAGCGGAGTGGGAAAAAGCCGCCCGCGGTCCCAAGGGATTTATTTTCCCCTGGGGCAATAGATTCGATTGGGATGCGGCCAATATCAGTCATTCTGCAAAAAACCGCAACGCGCATCGGTTAAAACCGGTCGGCAGTTTTCCTCAAGGGGCCAGCCCCTATGGCGTTCACGACATGGTCGGCAACGCTTGGGAGTGGGTCTGGGATTACTATTTGCCTTACGACGGCAACGAATACTCCTCTAAGGACTTTGGGAAAAAATACATCGTGGTGCGTGGATTGTCCTATATGGGCGTTGGCCATTTCCCTGGAAAAAATTATAAAAAAGTGGTGGCCTTGAAGGCGCGCGCCTCCTACCGGGAAAAGCTCAATCCTTTTGCACGGAGTAAGGACGTGGGCTTCCGCTGTGTTAAAGAAAAATTTTCCGCCTTGAAGCAGATGCAATCGGGTAAAAAACAGGAAACCTGATCGGCTTATTTCCCGGTGATGCGGTACACCACTCCCAGCATGTCGTCGGAAAGGTACAGGTCGCCGTCAGGTGATTGTTCCAGGTCAACCGGACGACCGCTTTTGCCGCCGTCGGGTTTCAGCCAGCCGGCGATAAAATCTGTATGCGAGAGGATGTCGCCTTTCTCATTCAGTTGGACGCGAACGACTTTGTATCCCGCAGGCACCGACCGGTTCCACGAGCCGTGAAAGGCAATGAACACGCTGTGGTTGTAGCGCGTGGGTAAACTCCCCTTTTGATAAAAAGCCAGACCCAAGGGCGCCATGTGTGCGATGAAGGTATGAGCCGGGGGTTCGGTGGTGGAGCAGTCGAAAGGTTTATTGAAGTCCAAGTCGAACACCCGGTTCTCATAACAATAGGGCCAGCCGTAGTGATTGCCTTCGCGGATGATGTTGAGTTCCTCCTGCGGGTGGTCGTCGCCCAGCCGGTCGCGTCCGTTGTTGACGCCCCAGAGTTCTCCGGTATAGGGAGAAAATTCGATTCCCACAGAATTTCTAAGACCTTCAGCGAAAATTTCCTTTCCCGAACCGTCGAGATTGAACCGGGAAATCGCCGAACGCAGCGGGTCGTCCTCGATACAGACATTGCACGACGAGCCGACGGAAAGATAAATCTTATTGTCTTTGATTTTGATCGTGCGGGTGGTGTGCCCGCCCTCAGGAATGCCGCGGATGATGACTTCCGGTTCGCCATAGGTCCAGGGTTTTTTCTCGCGTTTCATTCGGATGACTTGATGTTCCTCCGCAACATAAAGATAGTATCCCGAATCCAGTTGAATAAACGCCAGCCCGTGCGGGGTTTTACGGTTTTCCAATAACGTCACGGTTTGATCTGATTTTCCGTCCTTATTTTGATCCGGCAACGCCACCACGTTTCCAACGCGATCCTGGGAAAGAAACAAAACTCCCTGGTCGTCGAACGCCATATGGCGGGCGCGCGGAACATCCTGCGCGAATACATGGATTTCGATGTCTTCTGGAATATTGAGGTTGAGGGCGCTGATATCGACTTTTTGGACTTCGCTACAGGAAGCCCAACTTCCTGAAAGAGCGACCCATAGAACCGCTTGCACGATTGAAAAAACGAAGCGGGTTTTGCGCGGAACGCGATTACGGAATGCTTTTCCCATAAGGGTTTCGGAGCTCCTAAATTGCAGTTTACTGTGGACGACGTCAGTATACATTATCCAATTGAAAACAGAAATATAAGCCTGTAACTTGATGCTACGGAATAATGTAAAGGGTTCTGCCGGATGGCTGAAAGAGTAAGAAGAAAAAAAACACGGGATTTTATCCTGATCCTTGGGGGCATATTGCTGGCGGCAGATGCCTTCGGTCTTGATCTTCTGTTTCCTCTGGACATGGCCATTGGCGTTCCCTATGCCCTTGTCGTTCTTCTCGGATTGTGGTGGCCGGGCCGGGGTTATATTTTGACCGCCGCGATTGCCGGTTCGTTGTTGTGTCTTCTGGGATTTTATTTTTCTTATGAAGCAGAAACCCTCCTCAGCAAGGCGGTGATCAACCGGGGGCTGGCTCTTTTTGTGATCTGGATGGTGACGGTTCTTTGCCTGTCGCATAAGCGCAATCAAAGCAAGAAGGTTGAGTTTCAACAGTTGGTGAGTCAAATCGGGCTTCTCTATTCTCAGGTCCAGGACCCATCGAAAGAATTTCCTTTATTCAAACAGATTCTCGATTCTCTCCTTTCTTTTACCGAGAGTCAGTTTGGCGTTATTGGAGAAGTGTTGGAAAATTCAGAAGGACGTCCCTACTTGGAAAAAAGGGCCGGGATCATCCGCAACTCGATCTGGAAGCAACCCACCGGCCTTGGCTATGAGGAACCGCCGGTCTCTGCAGAGATCGAAATTCACAGTCTTAGGCATTTGCTGGACGAGGTGGTCAACACAGGCAAACCGCTGCTCATCGCCTATTCTTCTGAAGAGATCAGCAGTGGGCCTTCTAAACAACCGGATATGGAATCCTTTCTGGGGCTGCCGCTCTACCATGAAGGGGAACTGTTGGCTGTGGTGGGAATCGCCAACCGGCCTCATGGATACGACGAGGCGCTGGTGGATTATTTGCAACCGCTTCTCGCCGCTTGCGCCGAAAAAATTCGTTCCTTTGACATATTGCGTGTGCAAGAGCGGGAGCACCGTCTGCTTAAAGAAAATGAAAACCGGTTGCAGGCAATGGAAACCGATCGCGACCGCTTGCAAAGCGAGGTCAAAGAAAAGGACACGCGGCTGGACCGGTTGTCTGAGGAACTAAAGCAAGCGGAAGATATTTTGCAGGACAAAGAGGCGGCGCTTGCAGTTCTGGTGCGGGAGCAGCATGCGGAAAATGTGGGGTTGAGCGGGGTGCAGGAGAGTCTGACCCGGTTGCAGCAAGAATTGGAAAATGCGAGGACTGCACTGGGGGAAAAAGACGCGCAAATTGCGAAAGTCAGAGGAGAGCGTAACCGCGCCGAAGGCTTGCTGTGGGACAAAGAAGAACGGCTGATCGAGGTGCAGAAGGCTCTGGATGAATTAGAACAAAGAATAAAAGAAAAAATCGATCGATCGGACCGGGCAGAAACAGAGCTCAAGCAGGCGCAGGATCAACTGACGCAAAAGGAAAGCCGGTTGGCTGAGATTGAAGGCCGGGCCATGCAGGTACAGACAGAATTACTGGAGAAGGAAAAGCTTGTGGCCGAGATCGAAGTTGAACGGGTTCAGGCGGAACGACGGTCCGAGGAAAACAACAATCGGTTCCAGCAAATGGAAATGGAGAAAAACCGCATCGAAAAGGAGTTGCACGAAGCGCAAGTGCGCCTGGAACAAGCGCAGGTTGAATTGCGGGAAAAAGAGCAGGTCTTGTCGGACCGCGATGCTCAATTCGATCACGTAGAAAGCCAGGAAAAAAAATTTCAGGAAACGTTTCGGGAGCAGGCAGACCGACTGGCACAACTGCAAAGCCAGCGGGACCGGTTGGAGCAGACGTCGCATCAGCAGGAGGATCATTTAAATGCTCTCTTGAATGAAGCGCAGCGGGCGAGCAACGAATTAAAGCATGGGCAAGATCGCTTGAACCAGATGCAACGGGACATGGGGCTTTCGCAGAAGGCTCTGCATGCAAGTGAAGAGCGGTTCCGCCAAGTGGCTGAAAATCTGGAGGAATGGATTTGGGAAATAGACGCGAGCGGACGATTCACTTATTCCAATCGGGCAGTGGAAAAAATTCTCGGCTACACCGCGAAAGAGCTTGTTGGCAACCACTATTTTTATGATCTGTTTGATCCTGATTCCAAGGAAGAATTGAAAAACGCGGTGCAGAGGGTTTTCGAGAGTAAGGAAATTCTAAGGAAGGGCATGCGGCCTTACCGGGATCGAGGGGGACGATTGGTAAAAATCGAATCCAGCGCGGTTCCTGTTCTCGACGAATGGGAACATCTTTTGGGTTACCGTGGGGTGAGCCGGGAAATTCCCCCTCTTGCCGGATTGGGAAAAACCGCTCGCCGGACTGAAGGCAAAAAGGAGATGTTTGCTGCAAAAGAGAACCAGGGGATTTGCGGCCTGGACCTAAATGGAAGCATCTCCTACATCAACCCAGCCGGGGCGAGATTGCTGGGGTTCGCGCCTGATGAGCTTGTCGGCAAAAACCAGCACGATGTCCTGCATCACTCCCGCCGCGATGGAACGCCTTACCCTAGGGAAGAGTGCCCCATCCACCGGACTCTGGTCGAAGGCAAGGTGAGTCATGTCGTGGATGAAGCGTTTTGGAGAAAAGACGATTCTTCTATTTCCGTAGAATATATTTGTACGCCGATCTGGGAAAAAAAACGGCAGGTGGGTGCGGTGGTTTCTTTTGCCCAAGTACCCCCATGGAAAAGAGAAGAAAGGATGGCGGCCAAACCCGTGCGGGTTGCGGCTTCGAAGATACACGATTTAGAGAAAGAACCTGCTTTCCAATTTTCGGCGGGAGAAAAAGATGTAGAGGCGGAAAAGGAAAAGGTGGATCACCTTTTCAAATATTATGCCGGGGAACTGGAACGCAGTAATCAGGAACTCCGGGATTTTGCTTCCATCGCCTCGCATGATCTTCAGGAACCTTTGCGCAAGGTGTTGGGTTTTTCAGAGCGGTTGAAAAGGGATTGTTGGCAGAATCTCGACACTCGCGGCAGGGATTACCTGGAACGCATGGAACGGTCCACCCGCCGGATGCAGCAATTTATCGAGGATCTACTGCAATATTCAAAAGTGAGTGCAAAACCGCCGCGGCCTCAGACCGTCGATTTGAATGAAATCATGGCCGATGTTTTGTCGTTGTTGGAAACGCGGATTGAGCGAACTCACGCGCGCGTGACAATGGATCCCCTGCCCACCTTACATGCGGATCGCATGCAGATGCACCAATTGTTTCAGAATCTGATTGGCAATGCGCTGAAGTTTCATAAGGCTGGGGAGCCGCCGGTTGTCCGCATTCGCCACCGCGTTTTGGACAATCGGTCGCATGAATTCCGCGTGGAGGATCAGGGCATCGGGTTTGACGAATGCCAGGCAGACCGGATTTTCAAACCGTTTGAACGGTTGCATGGGCGCAGTGAATATGAGGGCAGTGGAATCGGTCTTTCCATTTGCAAGAAAATTGTGGAGCGTCACGGCGGTGCTATCACCGTCCAAAGCGCCAAGGGGAAGGGGGCCACTTTTATTGTGACCCTGCCTGAAATGCCTGAATCGAAGGACCCGTGGTTGGCTGATGTTTGAGACGACCATTCATGGTAAAGTAACTCGTCTGTTCAGGCATTTTTATTTCCACCTGGACGGTTGTCAATAGACGTTGCGGTTAAAAATTCATTGCAAAGAAGATTATGGATCTTTTTAAGGATAAGGCCATTTCCCACAGTTCAAAAACCCAATCGGGTTTGAGAATTGTTTTTTTAATTTCAGGTTTTGTTGCGGCCAGTTTGATCGCGTCGGAAAGTCTGAACGCTCTTCCCGCCGATGAAAGAAATTTTTTGCCGGCAGGCTCGATTTTTCCTGCCAAACCGTGGGCGGAAAGAACCGATACCCTGGTCATCGGCCGGGTTTCCCACAATCCACAAAAGCACTATAAACGCCTCAAACCCATCGTCGATTATGTTGCCAGCAAATTAGAAGACGAGGGCATTGTGAGGGGGGATGTGTTACTGGCCAAAGACGATCAACAGATGATCCGGTTCTTGAGAGCGGGTAAGGTGGACTGGGTCACCGAAACTCCTTTTTCCGCTCTTTTATTCGAGGAGGAAGCCGACGCCGAAATCGTTTTGAGACGGCAAAAAAAAGGGGTGCGAAGTTATCACTCCCTCTTTTTTGTTCGCAACGACAGTGGTATAAATTCCCTGGAGGAACTGCGAGGAAAAAAGATCGCCTTCAATGATGCCGGTTCGACGACATCATTTTATCTTCCTGCCGCAATTTTGAAAAGGCGGGGCATTGGGCTGGTTCATCTTGCCTCACGCAATGAGGGGGTTTCGGAGAATCAATTGGGTTATATTTTTACCGGTGGCGACGACTTGAACGTTTCCACCTGGGTATACAAGGGGTTCGTGGATGCTGGAGCGTTCAGCAACCTGGATTGGGAATCGCCAACGGACACTCCCGCAATCATGAAAAAAAAGTTTAAAGTGATTTACCAAACGCAGAGGATTCCCCGGGCACTGGAGCTTTTTAGAAAAGAGTTGCCGCAAAATATCAAAGACAGGGTTAAAGAAATTCTGCTGCATGCCCACAAGGACCCCGACGCAGTAAATGTACTGAAAGCTTATAGAAAGACTCGCATGTTTTCTGCAGTGGACCGCGAATTGCAAGAGGAATTGGCTGAAGTGAAAAAACTTTATCAATTGGTGCGCCAGGAATTGAAAAACTCGAACTGATCTATGATGAAACTCAACCTGCAAAAAAAGTATTCGATTATTATTTTATCCCTGGTTTTTTCCCTGTCTCTGCTTTTGGGAAGTGTTCTCTTTCTTGAGTTTCGATCCACGCTCGGCCAAATAGAGTCTTCCAGTTCCCAGTCGATGGAGCGTCAGTTATTGAAACAGATTGAGGAACGGGCCAAATTCTTTGCCTTGTTTTTATCCCGGGATCTGGTGAATCCTCTGTACTTTTATGATGTCGAGGCCATTTATTATCTGTTGCGTGCCGCCAGGGAACAAAGAGATGTGAACTCGGTCCGGGTGTTTGATGCAACGGGACGTATTGTGCACGATGGAACCAAGGAAAATGCCTTGCTGGAAAAACAGGAAACGGACGAATTAATCCATCGAGTTTTAGGAAGCAGGGAGGTGTTTGTTCAAAACGGCAATCAGGTGTACGAAATCGCCGTGCCCATTACCCTGGAAGATAAGCTGCTAGGTGGGGTGGGGATGAAGTTTTCCCTTAAGGAAATAGAGCGTGAAATTCACAACATGAAGGAGAGGTTGAAAGGCATCGGGGAGAAAGGGTTTCAGGAAAGTCTAATTTTCTTCATTTTGTCGGTTATTTTGTTTGCCGCGGTTTCCACAGTCCTCGTTGTTTTTGTCGCGAAAGGGTTGAGCCGGCCGATTTCACTTTTATCCCAACTGGCATCGCGCATTGGCCGGGGAAGTTATGATATCGATATTCCCATCCGCCGGTCCGATGAGATTGGCGAGTTGGCGGATGCATTTAAACGCATGGGCCTGGAACTCAGCCGTACCACCGTTTCCAAATCGTTTGTGGATGGAATCATCAAATCCTTATGCAGTTCGCTGATCGTGACCTATCGCGATACCTCGATCCGAATGGTCAATCAGGCGACTTTGGATTTGCTGGAGTACGACGAAACGGCTATGGTGGGGAAACCCGTCGACATGATATTGATAAGGAAAAATCTGTTCTCTGCTGATCTGGGGCAAAAATTAACAACGCAAGGGCATTTCTACAATGTAGAGTCGATCCTCCGATCGAAAGGTGGCAGGAAAATTCCCGTCCTGCTTTCAGGCTCGGTCATGCGGGATCCCGATGGTCTGGACGAGGGATTTGTTTTTGTGGCGCAGGACATCACTTCATTGAAGCAAACCCAGGAGCAACTGATTTATTATACCCGGGAGCTGGAGCGCAGCAATCAGGAGCTTCAGGATTTTGCCTCAGTCGCCTCGCATGACCTTCAGGAACCCCTGCGCAAGGTGATCATGTTCAGCGGCCGCCTGCAAGAGGACTATGCCGGGAATTTGGGAGATAAAGGCAGGGATTTTCTCAATCGCATGGAAAGTGCGGCCCTGCGAATGCGGCGGTTCATCGACGACCTGCTGGAGTATTCCCGGGTCACCACCAAGGCCAGGCCGTTCGAACTCACCGACCTCAATGAAGTGGTGCAGGGGGTGGTTTCCGATTTGGATTTTAGGATTGCCGAGACAAAGGGAAAAGTGGAGGTCGGTCCGCTTCCCAGGATCGAGGCGGACAGCATGCAGATGCACCAATTATTTCAAAACATCATTTCCAATGGTTTAAAATTTCAAAACGTCGGGGCGGTGCCTTTCATTGCGGTCGATCACCGTGTTTTGGAAAACGGTTTGCATGAAATTTGCATCAAAGATAACGGCATTGGCTTTGAAAGCCAGTATGAGAGCCGTATATTCAAGCCTTTTGAACGGCTTCATAACCGCGATGAATACGAAGGCAGCGGCATGGGTCTTTCGATTTGCAAAAAAATCGTGGAGCGGCATGGAGGCACCATCACCGCCTCGAGTTTACCGAATCAAGGGACGATTTTCTGCGTGAAACTACCGCATCGTCCGGTCCTGCAAACGTAAGAATTGATTTGAAAAAAAGGTGGATTTACCCTGCCGATTATATTATTTTCAACTTTCCTTTATCACAGTCTTTGCCTCGGTTGGTCTTCATTTTTTGAAAGACGGGTCCGGTTGATTTTCTCAATTCCCCGAATTTTGTGAATCTAACAGTATCAAAAGCTTAATGAATAGCAATTGGCCATAGTCCAAGCGGCCTCTTAATTTTTGGATTTTAAAGAGACAGTCCTAATGAATTTTCTCGATGCATTGAATAAACAGGTGTTGATTCTCGATGGGGCCATGGGAACCATGGTTCAGGAGTTGGAGCTGAGCGACGCGGCCTTTGGCGGCGCAGAGTTTAAAATGCTCACCGATCTGTTGATTTTTTCCCGTCCGGACGCGTTGCAGGAAATTCATCTGAAATACCTGAAGGCCGGCGCCAATATTATCGAAACCAACACCTTCGGCGCGTCTCCCCTGCGTTTGATGGAATTCAACTTTAAACAGATCGACACAGCGGATCTCGAATCGATTCCTGAAGGGTTGGACCTTCGCACCTGTGATTATGCTGCGCTCACCTATCATCTGAACGTAAACGGCGCGCAAATTGCCAAAAAAGCCGTAGAGCAGTATCAAGCTCTGCCGGATTACGATGGCCGGCCTTTGTTTGTCGCCGGGTCGATCGGTCCGTCCAATTACGTGTTGTCGAGCACCGAGGCCAATCTCAAAAAAGCCACCTTCGCGCAAATCGTGGATAATTTTTTTCAGCAGACCGTGGGCCTTTTGGATGGCGGCGCCGATGTTCTGTTATTTGAAACCCAGCAGGACATTCTGGAATCGAAAGCCGCGATTCTCGGCGCCAAAAAAGCCTTTGCTGAGAAAGGCAAGAGTTTGCCCATCATGGCGCAGATGACAGTCGATCAATTTTCCAAGATGCAGATTTTTAATACCGATATCCACGCCGCCTACACCGCTGTTTCCGGAATGGGCATTGCCACATTTGGCATCAACTGCAATGTGGGGCCGGAACTCATGGCCGATACGGTGGAAAAGTTGAGCCGATTCTCCCAGCTTCCCATTTCGGTGGTGCCCAATGCCGGGCAGCCGGTGTCTGAGGACGGCAAGACCTGTTACAAGCTGGAACCCCAGGCGATGGCTGACCTCATGGCGTCCTTTATTACTGAATCCGGGGTGTCGATTGTTGGCGGTTGTTGCGGCACCACGCCTAAGCATATCGAAGCGTTGAAGAATCGCATTCAGGGTCTTGCCAGGCATGAAAATCAGCCGGACACGACGGTGTATGTTTCCGGTCCGCAGGAAGCGGTGCCTCTCGACAGCTCCAAGGGGCTGATCCGCATCGGCGAACGTCTCAACGTGCGCGGCAGTAAATTGGTGCGCGATGCGGTGGAATCGGAAGGCGATATCAGCATGCAGACGCTGGATGAAGTGGTGCGCGAGCAGGTCAAGGATCTGGGCATCGAGATTATCGATGTGTGCATGGACAGCAATATCGTGGAAACCGAAAAAGTTTTGCCGGAGGTCATCCACGCTCTGACCAGCGATTTTCACGGCGTCATGTGCATCGACTCTTTTTCTGTCGAAGCGTTGCAAGCCGCGATCGAAGTCTATCCGGGCCGCGCCATCATCAATTCCATCAGTCTCGAAGAATACAGCGAAGGGCAAAGTAAGCTGGATGCGGTGCTTTCCCTGACGCGGGACTTTGATCCGGTGTACGTGGCTCTGGTCAATGGTCCGAAAGGGCCGGGACAGACGGCAGAGGAAAAATACGATCTGGCGGCGGAAATTGTCCGGCAGGCGCGGGAAAACCACGGAGTGACGCCGGATCAACTTTTAATTGATGTCAACGCTTACCCCATCGGCAGTGAATCGGTGGAGGGCCTTAACTTCTGCGCCGAAACGCTTAAGTGTCTGCCCAAAATCAAAGCCATTCATCCGGATTTAAAAACCAGCATCGGTGTGGGCAACCTGACCAACGGCCTGGCGCAAAAACCTTATATGCGCAAGGTGCTCACCAGCGTCTTTCTGGAAGAAGCCCGGCAGGTGGGCCTCGATTGCGCCATCCTCAACCCCAACCACTATGTGCCGCTGGAAAGCCTGCCGACGCACGATGTGGACCTGGCGAAAAAAGTCATCCTGCACCGGGACATGGCGGCGTTTGAGGAACTCGAGCAGATCGCGTTGACGAAAAAAACCGGGCAGGTGCAAAAGAAAATCAATTACGACGACCTGGCTCTGGAAGACAGCATCTGCCAGAAGATCCGCGATGGATTCAAACAGAAGGATCAGGGGGTGGTGGAAAAGGCAGGCGGGCGCTATGAATATCACGACAAGATTGTGCTGGAAGTGGTCGAGATCATCGACAAACACGAGCCGCTGGAATTTATCAGCGGCTATCTGATGAAAACCATGCGTCAGTTGGGCGATGCGTTTGGCCGCGGCGAGGTCAGCCTGCCGCATCTATTGAAAAGCGCCGATGTCATGCGCCATGTCATGGGGTTTCTGGAATGGTATATGCGCTTTAAAAGCGGCGCGCTCGACGCTTCGGTGATCGAATACAAGGGGGTCGTGGTCATCGGCACGGTGTATCAGGACGTGCACAGCATCGGCAAAGACCTCGCCAAAACTCTGCTGGAAAATTACGGCTACCGAGTCATCGACCTTGGTGTGCAGGTGCCTCTCGACCGCTTCATTGAGACCGCGCAGAAAGAGAACGCCGATGCCATCGGCATGAGCGCACTTTTGGTGCAGACGTCCAACCACATGATCACCGTGGCGCGGATGTTGAAAGAGCAATCGAAAAACCTTCCTATTTTAATCGGCGGGGCGCCGGTCAACCGCAGGCACGCAGGGTTTGTGGCCATGTTCGGTCAACAGGAAACGGAAAATATTCTCGATAACGTTTTTTACTGCGAAAGCGGCATGGATGGGGTCAATACCATGAACGCGTTGCAGGATAAGGCCAACCGCACGTCCCTGTTGGAGGAGAACAAAGAACGTTTGATTCGCGAGTATCAACGCGCCAAGGGTTTTCAGGAAACTCAGGACAAATTGCTGGAGACATTGCCGCGCCGTAAGGTGGGATTTAAAAACCACGAAATCTCCCGCAACGGGTTTGGGGTTCATAAGGTTGAGTTTAAACTCAGCAAATTGAACAAAAATCTGGACACCAAAAGTTTGTATTCCCTCAATTGGAAATTCGGCAAAAAATCCTCCTGGCCGCAGAAAGGCGTGACGCTCGATCAGCTCAAAGCTTTGGAAAAGGAATGGGTGGAAAAGGCGGAGGGCAACGACTGGATCATACCGAAAGCGCGGTTCGCGATTTTACCGGCCCAGGCGGAGGGAGACGATGTGATTATTTTTGATCCGGAAACCCAGAAAAAAGAAATCGCCCGCATTCATTTTTCCCTGTGCATCGGCAAGGGGCAGAAAGATAAATTTTCAGCGGCGCAGTATTTTCATCCCAAATCCTCCGGCCAGATGGACGTGATCGGTCTGCAGATCACCACCGCCGGAGTCCAGGCAGAGCCTGCGATCGCAGCCTTCAAGCGTCAGCACGATTCCGAATCCGCCCTTTATTTGCAAGGCTTGAGCGACCGGGTGGCGGAAGACCTGGCGGAATATATTCATAACCTCTTGCGTGAGCGGGTAGGGGTGAAGAAAGAAAAATCCGGTCAACGCTACAGTCCTGGTTATGCGGCTTTGACCAATTTAATCAACAATAAGGTGATCTGGGAAGTTCTGGAGGCCGAAGACATCGGCGTGGTCCTGACCGAAGCCAACGAGTTTGACCCCCCCAGTACCACCGCCGCGGTGGTTTGTTTTCATAAAGAAGCCAGCTATTCCTGATTTTAAAGGGCGTAAGCTCTGACGGTTCCGCGAAAAAACAGTCATTCTTTTGACAGAACCGCCTAATTTGACGCCGATAGGCGATTCATTTTTCTGCAAATACAAGGTCTTTAAAAAAAATTCTGAATTTTTTTCGGGTTGTATATTGGGGGTTTGTGAGGAGCAAAAACAGCCTGAATTGGATAAAAAAATCCTTCTGGGGAAACGACTCATCTTAAAGAGTATCCCAGGTAGCAAACCGCTGTTTTTTTCGCGCCGATTTTTAGGATTATGCCGATTGTGCCGAGCTGACGATGGAGCCGGAAATTCTCGCGTTCGGTCCTCTGATATTTTATGGCAACCTTAACGGTTGTAATGAGTTAAGACGGCCCGCGTGAGGGAAAATAAATCCTTGTATAATTGGCTCCTTTTGCTAAAATGGGTTAGGTATCAAACCAAAAAACAGAGTGCTTCTCTTGCTCGGAAACAACCCCTCGAGCCTGCTAAAGCGCAAATCCGCAAATTCTTAATTGAGGAAGCTTGAATCATGTTTAAACGATTCACAGAAAGAGCCCGAAGAGTCATCATTCTTGCACGGGAGGAAGCGGAGCTTTATCGCCATGAATACCTTGGAACGGAACACATTTTGCAAGGTGTCGTGAAGGATGGGGGTGGTATCGCTGTAGCGATTATCCAGAAGTCGGGAGCCGACCTCAAGGATCTGAAAAAGGAACTTGAGAAAAATCTCCCACGCAGTTCGAATTCGCTGATCATCGGGGACATCCCCTTCACTTCCAGAGCGAAAAAGGTTTTGGAATTTGCAGTAGAAGAGGCGCGGTCTCTGAACCACAACTATATCGGGACCGAGCACCTGTTGCTGGGGCTGCTCAAAGAGAAAGAGGGCGTGGCCTGCCGGGTTCTGAATAGCTTTGGAATGTTTTTTGACGATGTGAAAGAGAAGATCGTCGAGATGTTCAAGGAGCCGACAGAAAGTTCGCGGGAAGTGGGCAAGACACCGACGCTGGATGAGTTCAGCCGGGATCTGACCAAGATGGCGGTGGACGGCAAGCTCGACCCCATCATCGGCAGAAGCAAAGAAATTGAGCGGGTGATTCAAATTTTAAGCCGCCGGACGAAAAACAATCCGGTGTTGATCGGGGAACCGGGCGTCGGCAAGACGGCCATTGTCGAAGGGTTGGCGCAGATGGTGGTGGAGAGGGAAGTGCCGGATACCTTGTTCGACAAGCGCGTGGTTTCCTTGGATTTGGGTTCCCTGATTGCCGGGACCAAATACCGCGGCCAGTTTGAAGCACGTTTGAAAGGGATTATGAAAGAGATCATTCAAAACGAAAGCATCATTCTCTTCATCGACGAGTTGCACACCCTGGTGGGCGCTGGCGCGGCGGAAGGTTCTGTGGATGCATCCAACATGCTGAAACCGGCGCTGTCCCGTGGAGAGATTCAATGCATCGGCGCGACTACTCTCGAAGAATACCGTAAATATATCGAGAAAAATGGCGCGCTGGAGCGGCGTTTCCAGCCGATCGTAGTCAATCCGCCTTCGGTGGAGGAAACTATAGAAATCATCAAGGGGTTGAAAGTGCCGTACGAAATGCACCATAAAGCCAAAATCACCGACGATGCCATTGTCATGGCCGTGCGCTATTCGGACCGCTACATCAGCGACCGGTTTTTGCCCGATAAGGCGATCGACGTGATTGACGAGGCAGGTTCGCGTGTCCGCCTGCGCAAGGTGACTCAGTCTCCTGAGATGCGGGTGATTCAACGGGACATTGACGCTATCATTCGCGAGAAGAAGATTTGCATCGAGAATCAGGAGTTTGAGAAAGCCGTGGATCTGCGCGACAAGGAAGAAAGTCTGCGTGAAGCGCTTGATAAAGAAAAAGCCCGCTGGGAAAGCGAACAGGATGTCAGCGAACCTTCCATTGTGGAAGAAGACATTGCCGCGGTGGTTTCAAGTATGACGGGCATTCCTCTCTCTCGCATTGAGGAAAAAGAGAGCGCTCGTTTGATGAACATGGAAAAAGAACTTGCAGGCAAGGTTGTCGGGCAGGAAGAGGCGATCAAGGTCATCACCAAGGCCATTCGCCGGTCCCGCTCTGGCCTCAAGGATTTACGGCGGCCGATTGGAACGTTTCTTTTTCTCGGACCCACAGGGGTCGGGAAAACCGAGCTGGCAGGAGTATTGGCTGATTTTTTGTTTGGCGACCGCAATGCCCTGATTCGCCTCGATATGTCGGAGTACATGGAGAAATTCAATGTGTCCCGGCTGACAGGTGCGCCTCCGGGTTATGTCGGCTATGAGGAGGGCGGCCAATTGACTGAAAAAGTCCGGCGTAAACCTTATTCGGTGGTGTTGTTCGATGAAATCGAAAAAGCCAATCCGGATGTGTTTCATCTGCTGTTGCAGATCATGGACGATGGCCGGTTGACGGACAGTTATGGCCGGGTCATCGACTTTAAAAACACCGTGATCATCATGACTTCGAATCTCAGTTCCAAGATGCTCGATAAGGGGACGACCCTGGGGTTCCATAAGGACGATGACGAACTGAATTACGAAAAGATGCAGAAGGAAATCAAACAGGATTTGAAACGAACGTTCAACCCTGAGTTTTTGAACCGGATCAGTGAGATGGTGGTGTTCCGTCCTCTCAGTATGGAGGATATCGTCAAGATTCTCGATGTTCAGCTGGAACTGGTGAACGAACAGCTCATTCAGCAGGGCTTGACGATGGAAATGACCCTTGAAGCGAAGAAGTGGCTGGCTGAAAAAGGGTACGACAAAAACTTTGGAGCCCGGCCATTGAAGCGGGCCATTCAAAAATATCTTGAAGACAGACTTTCCGATGAAATGCTCAAAGGCAGGTTTAAGACAGGCGGGCATGTCGAAGTGGGTCTGCAGGATGACGAACTCATATTCACAGAAAAATCAGCCGGGGCGCTGAATGCTTGTTGATTTTTAAACGTCCCCGCGTGGCAATCGAGCGGCCATGAGATTAAATTAATAAAAGAGTATTAAGCTTTCTCCGCGCAATGTTTGGAAAGCTTAATACTTTTTTTTGGCCAAAATCGTCAACGACTTCCAACATTTCCTTCAACCCAGGGATTTTAATATTTTTCCACGGATAATGACGAAAACCTTCAGGTTTATTCTGTCAATTTCGGTCTTCTGTTTTTCTTTCTTTTGCGCTGTTGTTACCCAGGCGCAGGAGGGAGAAACCGTCAATTCCGTTAAGGTCCAGGGCAACAAACGCGTTGACGACTCGACCATCCTCTACTACATCAAGACCGAAGCCGGCAAACCTCTCTCTAAAATTCAAATCCGCAAAGACATCGAACAAATTTATAGCCTGGGGCAATTCAAGGACATCCAGGTGGACACGCAACGATCCTCTGGTGGCTTGGATGTGGTCTTCAAACTGGTGGAGATCCCTTCCATCGGAGATGTGAGATTCGCCGGAAATAAAAAAATCGATGCGGAAGATATCCGGGAACAAATCAGCCTGAAACGCGGCGCCACGTTTCACGATCAGAATGTCGTTGAAAGCATGGCGGCAATCAACGCCCTCTATGAAACCAAAGGCTACTTTTTTGCCGAAGTCAAAATCGATACGGAGTTGACGCCGGACAACCTGGTGGATGTGACTATTCGTGTTAAGGAAGGCGAAAAGGTCGGCATTGAGAAAATTCGATTTGCCGGAAACAAAACTTTCAAAGATAAAGAACTACGCAAACAAATGGAGACCAAGGAAGAAACCTGGTATTCCTGGCTGGATGATTCCGGCGTTTATCAGAAAGATGTTTTGAAGCTGGATTTATTCCGCGTGGAAGCTTTTTATCAGGACAACGGATTCCTAAGAGTCAGTGTGTTGGAACCGAAAATCGAGGTCAACAAAAAGGACCAGGAAATCAATATCACCATTCCGGTGACGGAAGGGCCTCGCTATAAGGTGGACGGCATCGCCATCAAAAACGACGGCACTTTTACGGATGATGAACTTTTTAAAGCGGTTGAGTCCAAAAAAGGCGAATGGTACAACGTTTCAAAAATCCGTGAAGATGTCTTAAGAATCTCCGACCTTTATTCCACGCGCGGCTTTGCCTATGCCGATGTCAATCCCGTGACCAAGATCGACGATCAGAAAAGGGTCGTCAACCTTGAAGTGCAAATCGAAAAAGGAAAAAAGGTTTATGTTGGCGAAATCACCGTGCTTGGAAATGTGCGAACACGGGACAACGTGATCCGGCGGGAATTTCGCTTAAAAGAAGGAGACTTGTTCGACAGCACTAAATTGCGGCGAAGCAAACAGAGGATCAACAACCTGCAGTTTTTTGAAGATGTTAAAATCGACACCCGCCGGGGAAAAGATCAGGATTTGATCGACATCAACACCACGGTGACCGAGCGGCCCACCGGTTCCCTATCTGTCGGCGCGGGTTTCAGCTCCGTGGAAAAACTGGTGTTCACCGGTTCCATCTCCCAGGACAATCTGTTTGGCCGCGGCCAGAAGCTGGTTTTTTCAACCAGCTTGTCTTCCATCCGTACCGACTTTAATCTGAATTTCACCGATCCCCGGGTTTTTGATACCGAAATTCTTTTCGGCGTCGATGCGTTTAACCGGGAGTCGGATTTTTTCAGTTTCACGTCCAGAAGCCGCGGTGCCGGCGTGCGTGTGGGGAAAAGCCTGACGGAATACGATTGGGTGGGGCTCAACTATCGATTTGAAAATGTGAAAGTATCCGACGTCAACCCTGCGGACACGACGGAGTTTCTGAAAAATGAAACCCGTAACACCAGCCGCATCGCGCCGAGCTACACCCGCGACACCCGCGATGACTTTTTAAACCCTTCCAAGGGCTGGAAGCATGTGGTACGCTTTGAATTTGCAGGAGGTCCACTGGGCGGATCGGATTTTATTCGTACCGGATACGAAGTGACCTATTATTTCCCTATTATAGGCAAACTGGTCGGCGCCTTGCATAGCGAAATCAATTGGGCGGATGGATACAATGACGATGACCTGCCTGCGTTTGAGCGCTATTTTATGGGAGGCGCCAACAGTTTAAGGGGCTACAATATCCGCGATGTCGGTCCTAAAAATGCCACCGGAGACCCCATTGGCGGCAGCCAATCTCTCTTGTTCAATGCCGAGTTGCAGTACCCGTTTACCAAATCGTTGCGCGGATTCGTTTTTTACGACCGGGGCAACGTGTATGGCAGCGGTACCGATCTTAGCTCCACCACGCAAGCCATCAGTCTTGAAGATATGAGAGACAGCATTGGCGGCGGCATCCGTTTCTTGAGTCCTTTCGGCCCTGTGGGCTTTGCCTATGGCATTAAACTGGACAAAAGGTCGGGAGAGGAAGTCGGAGAATTTCATTTTACAGCTGGCAGCGCTTTTTAAAATCAAATTATTTTGTTTTTTCTTGAAAGGGATAACATGCAGTACAAATTCATTCGGTCCGTGAAGCGACTTGGCCGCAGTATTTTATTATCGGCGCTGTTATTGGTTTTTGCGTCAGGCTCTGCTGTGGCTGCGGATGCGAAAGTCGGTTTCATCGATCTGCAAAGAGCCATCTCCAGCACCAAGGAATGGAAACGGAATTTTGCCTCCTTCAAAACCAGTTTTACCAAGGAAAAAAGCAGGATTGCGCAACGAGAAGGAAAAATAAAAAAGATGCTGGAAGATCTGAATAAACAAAGTTTTGTTCTCGACCCTGCCCTCAAGAAGAAAAAGGAAGATGCGTTTCGCAAAGAAAAAGTGGCGTTCGAACGTTATGTGGAAGACCAGAACAACGAGTTTGCGAAAAAAGAAAAGGAAATGACCCAGAAACTTTTGAAACAAATGATCGAGGTGATTCAGAAGGTGGGCAAGGACCGCAAATACACCATGCTTCTGGAAATGAAATCCGTTCTGTACCACAACCCGGGAGACGACATCACCGATATGGCGGTAAAAGCCTATGACCTCAAGTACAAATAATCCATTGCCGGAAAAACTGATTCCGTTTTATCCCTGCCCGAAATAATCGTTCAAACGTTTTGTGAAAAAATAGATTGCATTCTGCCATGATCGATATTAATGAAATAAAAACCATCATTCCGCATCGCTACCCATTTTTGCTGGTCGACCGTGTGATCGAGTGCGACATGGAGTCGCGGATTGTGGGCATCAAAAACGTGACCGCCAACGAACCTTTCTTTCAGGGGCATTTCCCGGAATTCCCGGTGATGCCGGGGGTGTTGATCATTGAAGCGCTGGCTCAGGTGGCTTGCATTCTGGCATTGAAAATTTTAAAAAAAGAGGGGCACCCCTCCGTTTTTTTTACTGGTATTGACGCAGCGAAATTTCGCAAACCCGTGGTCCCGGGGGATCAATTACGACTGGAACTGAATAAAATCAAACAAAGGGGGACGCTATTTCGATTTGAAGCACAGGCTTTCGTCGGTGACGTTCTGGTGACCGAATGCACCTTGCAGGCGATGCTGGGAAAAGCCGATGACAGCTCCTCCGGGGATTGATCTTTTCTTCCTTCCGTTAACCGTTTGAACCCAGGCGATCAAGCGGTTCTTCCTCCTGGCACAACTTTCACTCATGGTTTTAAATCGTGACAATACACAAGAGCGCAGAGATTGATCCGAGTGCGGTGCTTGGAAAAAATGTTTCCGTAGGTCCCTTTTCGATTATTGGGCCGGGAGTGAAGGTAGGGGACAACACCCAGATCGGCTCGCATGTGCTTCTCCTGGCAACCCAGATCGGCAAAGACTGCCGTGTTTTTCACGGCGCCTGTATCGGAGAAGAGCCTCAGATCGCTGGCTTTGAGGGGATTTCTTCGTTTGTTGAAATTGGAGACGGCGCTGTCATCCGTGAGTATGTGACCATCCACCGGGGCGCCAAAGAAGGGCAGAAGACTCTTATCGGCAAACGCTGTCTGCTCATGAACTACGTGCACATCGCGCATGATTGCGAGATTGGCGATGATGTGGTCATTGTCAATTACACGGGGCTTTCGGGACATGTGATCGTGGAATCAAATGCCTTTGTTTCCGGGCAGGTGGGCATCCATCAATTTGTCCGCATTGGTAAGTTCGCCATGGTGGGCGGTAAGGCGGGAGTGAATCAGGATATTCTTCCCTTTTCCATGGTCGAAGGCACTCCGGCCCGGCTTGTGGGCACCAATTCGATCGGCATGCGACGGCATGATTTTTCGCCGGAAATCCGCGGGTCTATTAAAAAGTCGTTGAAATTTTTGTTGGCGCCGGAAATGAACACCAGCCAGGCCATTCTGAAAATGCAGGCAGAATTTGAAAAGGTGGATGAAATTCGCTATCTTATCAACTTTATAAAAAATTCGTCACGAGGGATTACCAAATAATGCGGAAGGTCAAAGCAGGGGTCATTGGCGTCGGCAAGATGGGCGAGTACCATGTCGGCGTTTTATCCGAAATGAATGAAGTCTCCATTGCGGGAGTGGTGGATGTCAATGAAAGCCGGGCGCAGTCCATTGCAGAAAAATATGGCTGCCCCTACTTCCTCAATTACCAGGATCTTGTTGGCAAGGTGGATGCCGTTGTCATTGCCGTTCCCACGTCGCTGCATTTTCCTGTTGCCAGGGAAGTTCTCAATTCCGGTGTGCATGTGCTTCTCGAGAAACCCTGCGCCGATGATCTGGAGCATGCCAGGGAGTTGTTCGGCATTGCCGCAGAAAAAAAACTGACCCTGCACATCGGGCATATCGAACGGTTTAACGGAGCCGTGCAGGAGTTGCATAAAATTGTCACCGATCCTATTTTTGTCGAATGCAAGCGGATGAGTTCCTTCACCGACCGCATCAAAGACGACGGCGTGGTTCTGGATGTCATGATTCACGATATCGACATCATTTTGAATTTGATCAAATCCAAGGTCGTGAGAACTCATGTTCTTGGTGTTTCCGTGTTTTCCAAAAAGGACGATCTGGTCAACGCGCAACTGGAGTTTGAAAACGGTTGCATCGCCAATATCATTGCCAGCCGCGCTTCGCAGAATAAAGAAAGAACCCTTTCGGTGACGCAAAAAGATTCCTTTGTTCTACTGGATTATACCGACCAGGAGATTTACGTGCATCGGCAGTCCTCTTCGGAGCACCAACTGCAAAAAGGATCGCTCCGGTACAAACAGGAATCGCTGGTGGAACGAATTTTTGTGCACAAGGAAAATCCCCTCAAACTGGAACTTCAGCACTTTATCGACTGCGCCAAGAACGGCAGCCCAAGGAAGGTGGCGGTGGATAATGAACTTTATTCTCTGGAGATTGCTTTGGACATTCTTGCGAAATTCAAGGCCCTGGGCAACAGACCGGGGGCATGAGCACTCACCCGACTTCCCGCATAGGGCTGATCGCCGGTGCGGGAGAGATTCCCGTCTACTTCGCCCGTAAAGCCCAACAAAATGGAACCCGCCTTGTTGCTATCGGGTTCACCGATGAAATCCAGTCCGAGCTTAAGCCCTTCGTGGAAAACAGCTATTCCATAGGCGTCGGCAAGCCCTCCAAAATTCTGAAAATCCTGAAGCAGGAAAATATCCAGGAAGTTATCGTCCTCGGCAAAGTGAATAAGGAAGTGATCTTTCGCCCGCAACTGTTTGATTTGCGTGCCATCAAGTTTCTCGCAAGTTTAAAGAGTAAGGACGATAAAACCCTTCTGCTGGGAGTCATGCAGGAGTTTGAAAAAGAGGGATTCCGGGTCATGGACCAAAAGGAATTCCTAGGTGAAATTTTTCCGGAATCGGGAGTCTTGTCGCGCCGGTCTCCATCCAAAAAGGAAATGCAGGATGTCGAGTATGGGTTGCCGATTGCCAAACAAATTGCCGATGCGGAGATCGGCCAGACCTTGATCGTGAAAGACAAAACCGTGATTGCCGTGGAAGCGATCGAAGGCACCGACCGGGCCATCGAAAGAGGATGCGCTTTGTCCAAGGGCGGCTGTACGGTCATCAAGGTCAGCCGGACCAACCAGGATTACCGCTTTGACAGCCCGGGCATAGGCCCGCAAACCATGGAAGGCCTGGTTAAGGGCGGCGCCAGTGTCCTGGCGCTGGAAGCGGGAAGGGTGATGGTGGTCGATCAACCGAAAGTGGTGGCATTGGCCGACCAGGCCGGTTTGTCCGTCCTGTGTGTTTAAGGAATTGCCTGTTCAATGCTTTCCGTCATTGTGAATTGCACGCTATAAATGTCCGAGAAAAGTTATAAAATCCTCATCATCGCCGGAGAGGCATCGGGAGACCTGCACGGCAGTGAGCTGGTCGAATCCCTGAAATTCCTGCATCCCAACTGCCGTTTTTTCGGTGTCGGCGGCAAGAAAATGCGCCAGGCAGGCGTGCAGACATTTTTCGACATCGAAAGAATGGGCACGGTCGGTGTCATCGAAATTCTGGGAGAACTTCCGCACTTCATCAATATTTACCGCACACTGGCTAAGGAAATCGCCACCGGCGGCTATGATGCGGCCATCCTGGTGGACTATCCCACGTTGAATTTGAGATTGGCCAAGTTGTGCAAACGGGCGGGTTGTCCGGTTTTTTATTTCATCAGCCCGCAGATCTGGGCCTGGCGCAAGGGCCGCATCAAAGAGATTCGCCAGACCGTCAGCCGCATGTTCGTGGTGCTTCCTTTTGAAGAAGTTTTATATAAAGAAGCCGGGGTGGATGCCGAATTTTTGGGTCATCCATTCGCGGATGTGGTTCGGCCCAGCATGGAAAAGGACGAGGCTTTAAACGAGTTTGGAGTGGACCCTGGGAAAAAAGTAATCGGCCTCCTTCCGGGAAGCCGCAAAAACGAAGTGCAATCCTTGCTTACGGTCATGCTTGCCGCGGCTAAGGAAATTCAAAAGGAATTAGCGGATTGCCAGTTCCTTCTTCCTGTTGCGGATTCCATCGACCCCGATTTGATCCGTCAACAGTTGAAGGGCAGTCCATTGAATGTTCGTCTCGTTAACGGGAAAGCGTATGATGTGATGAACTGCTCAGACTTTCTCATCATCGCTTCCGGTTCGGCGACTCTGGAAGCGGGGATACTGGGGTGTCCCATGGTCATCGTATACAAGCTGAACCCCTTGACTTACTGGCTGTCCCAGATTCTGGTGAATGTAAAAATGTTTGGTCTGGTCAATATCGTCGCTGAGGAACTGGTGGTGCCGGAACTGCTTCAAGGGCAAGTGACTGCCGAAAATATTGCCAAAGAAGCGCTCGTTGTTTTAAAAGATCCGGAAAAGCAACAGGCCATCCGTTCCCGGTTGCTTAAAATCAAGACCTCTTTGGGGGAACCCGGTGTTTTGGGCCGGGTGGCGCTGAGTATTTCCCGGTATCTCGACAACCCGATGAAAAATGAAAAAATTTCTGTTTAATCATTTCCTTCCTCGTCTTTTGATCCTGCTATTCCGCGTCTGGTGCTGGACCCTTCGGGTTCACAATCAAAATCCCGCAGGCGAGAAATTCTTTCAAGACCTTTCAGGAAGCTACATTCTCGCTCTTTGGCATGGGCGTATTTTTTATTTATTCTACCATTTTCGCAATCGCTCCGATCTGCACTTGTTGATCAGCCCCAGCCGCGACGGCGACTTTCTGGCCCGGCTCGCGGATTTGATGGGCTACTCGGTGATTCGCGGGTCTTCCTTTAAAAAAGCCGTTCCTTCCGCCAGGGCCTTGATCAAGGTGCTGAGGCGGGGGGGACGCATCGTCATCGTCGCCGATGGTTCCCGCGGACCGCGATGCCAGGCCCAACCAGGTTCCCTTCAAATCGCCGGGATAACCGACTCTCCCTTGATTCCCATGACCTTTGGCGCCAAACACAGATGGACGCTCAACAGCTGGGATCGGTTTGTGATTCCGTACCCCTTTTCCCGCTGCACCTTGAATTTTGGCAATCCGATTCCTATTTCTGCCCGTGTGGACGCAGAAACCCTGAAAAAAAAGCAAGCGGCGCTGGAACAGGCCTTAAACCGTATCACCTTGGAAAGTGAATAGGTTATACGGATACAGCCACAATTTTTATCATTATTTTCGTTGATTGTTTAAAATACAGGCATTTCTAGGAATTGAAAATATTTCCGCAATAGGGTATAGTTCAGCTTGTTTTTAAACCCTTTAGAAATTAAACACTTAGAGATTTCGTCTGCGAAGGCAATTCCCCCGGATTGGCATGATAATTGAACTATTGCTGATCAGGGACTTTACTGTGCTTTGCCTATTTGCCTTTGGATGTCGAAACAGGGAAATCTTTTGCTGCTTTTCTCTGGGGAAACGGCAGTGGAGGCGATGGGTTTCAATGGCCTTGGTTTAAAGGGATTACCCGATGGGCTAAGCGCTACGCAGTGGGTTCAACAGAGATGAGATATGAGAATTAGGGCAGTCATTTAAAGGGGATAAATCTTATGAAGAAGGTGGATGCGATCATCAAGCCGTTCAAACTGGACGAAGTAAAAGATAAATTAAACGAAATCGGTGTGAAGGGGATCACCGTCAGCGAGGTGAAAGGGTTTGGCAGGCAAAAGGGACATACCGAGCTTTACCGGGGCGCGGAATATGTCGTGGATTTTTTGCCTAAAATAAAGCTCGAGATCATTGTCGGGGATTCGCAGGTGGAAGATGTGATCAATACCATCATGACCGCGGCGCAGACGGGAAGGATTGGCGATGGCAAAATATTCGTGACCGATCTTGTGGACACCATTCGCATTCGGACAGGTGAACGGGGCGAAGAAGCGATTTGACAGACAGCGATTGCGGTTTGCCCCAAATTTCGTTATTTTACTTTCTGCAACATCCCTTACAGCCCCAGATAAGATTTAACGCGCGAATCCCTCTGCCCGGTTTAACGGGAAGGGTTCCCGCTTTATAAATGATTCGTTTTTTTATTACCTAATTTTGTAAAGGAGCATTCGATGACCCCGAAAGAAGTGGTTGGTTTGGCGAAGAAAAATAATGCCGTTATGGTGGACATGAAGTTCATGGACTTTCTCGGTACCTGGCAGCATTTTTCCGTTCCTATCAGCGAGTTGGAGGAACATCTGTTTGATGAGGGACTGGGATTTGACGGCTCGAGTATCCGTGGATGGCAGGCCATCAACGCCAGCGACATGCTCGTCATCCCTGACCCGACCACGGCGATCATGGACCCGTTCATGGCGCATCCGACGGTCAGTCTGCTTTGCAACATCGTCGACCCGATCACCAAGGAAAAATACACCCGCGACCCCCGCAATATCGCGCTAAAGGCCGAGGCCTATTTAAAATCCACTGGGATTGGCGACACGGCGTACTTCGGCCCGGAAGCGGAGTTTTTTGTTTTCGATGATGTGCGCTACGATTCAAGCAATAATGAGGCTTTTTACTCGGTTGATTCCGTCGAAGGCAATTGGAATACGGGCCGCGATGAATTGCCTAATCTGGCGCACAAGCCTCGTCACAAGGAAGGCTACTTTCCTGTTTCTCCGACTGACAGTTTGCAGGATATGCGGACGGAAATGGTGCTCTTGATGGAACAGGTGGGCATTTCGATGGAGTGCCATCACCACGAAGTGGCGACGGGCGGTCAGTGCGAAATCGACATGCGGTTTGCGCCTCTCGTCAAATGCGCGGACAATTTGAAGTGGTACAAGTACATCGTGAAAAACGTCGCCAAACGGCACAACAAAACCGCGACCTTCATGCCCAAACCGTTGTTTGGCGACAATGGCTCCGGCATGCACGTCCATCAGAGTATCTGGAAGGACGGTAAACCTTTGTTTGCGGGCAATGGCTATGCCGGATTCAGTGAAATGGGTCTGCACTACATCGGCGGAATTTTGAAACATTCGCGGGCCCTCTGCGCGTTCGCGGCTCCCACCACCAATTCCTATAAGCGCTTGGTGCCGGGATTTGAAGCGCCGGTTAATCTGGCATACTCCAGCCGCAACCGCAGCGCGTCTTGCCGGATTCCCATGTATTCGCCGAGTCCGAAAGCCAAGCGGGTGGAAGTGCGTTACCCCGATCCCTCCTGCAATGGCTATCTGGCCTTTTCCGCATTTCTAATGGCGGGGCTGGACGGCATCGAAAACAAAATCGATCCCGGCGAGCCGCTGGATAAGGACATTTACGCTCTCGGGCCGGAAGAGTTGGAAGGCATTCCAACCCTGCCGCACACTCTGGAACAAGCGTTGCACGCTTTAGAGGAAGACCATGATTTTCTTTTGAAGGGTGATGTGTTCACCCAAGATGTCATTGACCAGTGGATTTCCTATAAAACTGAAAACGAAGTGTCTGAACTCCGGTTGCGCCCGCATCCTTATGAATTTCAGATGTATTACGACGTTTAAAAACGAAGATACTCTGACATTGATCTTTGGATTGCGTTTTCAAAGCCTCTTGGGTTTCCCCCAAGGGGCTTTTTTGGTTTGCCGTGATCTTTTGCTATAGTTGAATGGTTCTGCACTGTTTTGTGGAGTGCGGACTTTTTTTCTTCTGAGGTTATTTTGGTTTTAAAACTATTGCATGTCGATGCGTTCACCAACGAGCCGTTTAAGGGCAATCCCGCTGCGGTATGTCTCCTCGATAAAAACCGGGAAGAGCAGTGGATGCAGAACCTCGCGCGCGAGATGAATCTGTCTGAAACAGCTTTTCTCTTGCGAGCAGGCAACGATTTTCAGTTGCGTTGGTTCACTCCCACCACGGAAGTCGACTTGTGCGGTCATGCGACGTTGGCCAGCGCCCATGTTTTGTGGCAACTGGATTGTGTTGCGCTGGATAAAGCCATCCGGTTTAACACCCGTAGTGGTCTATTAACAGCCAACCGCAAGGGAGAATGGATCGAGCTTGATTTCCCGGCACAAAAAGTTGAAAAAATTTCAACGCCGAAAGGCCTGGCAGAGACGCTGGGAGTTCATGAAAAATTCGTGGGCTATGATGGGGCTGACTACCTGGTGGAAGTTGAATCCGAAAATGTGGTCCGCAGTTTAAAACCTGATTTGAAAAGGTTAAAAGCGTTCCCGGTACGAGGAGTGATAGTGACCAGCCGGGTAGAGGAAAGGGAATACGATTTTGTCTCCCGGTTTTTCGCTCCCGCCTGTGGGATTGATGAAGACCCGGTGACAGGCTCCGCGCATTGTAGTCTGGGGCCTTACTGGGGTGACCGTTTGGGCAGGCAAAGTTTAACGGGCTATCAGGCTTCTGCACGCGGCGGAGTGGTGAAAGTGATCCTCAAGAATGGCCGTGTCGTTCTGGGTGGACAAGCAGTCACCATTTTCCAAGGTGAGCTGACCTGAGAGTTGGTGGGTGGATAACAGCGAGCCAAAAAACTTATTCTTCTAGAGCACTTTTGAAACATGAATCATTCGCCCACTTTTTTTCAAGCCATCTATCAAGCGCATTCCTTTGAGGATAGCAAGGATGTATTGAGCCGAGCTTTGCGGGATTGCGGTTTTGAAAAGCCGAAAACGGCGTGGAAAAATCTCACAACTCTGGCGGGCCAGGCCAATTTTTCTACTCTATTCCCCAATTTCTTTCCCACCCTGATGGATTTGACTGCCAGTTCTTATGACACAGATCTTGCGTTGACGAACTTTGAACGTTTCGCGGAAAAAATCCATGATAAAAACTATTTGTATACGCTTCTCTCCGAGACGCCAACTCTTCTAAAGGCTCTGATCGTTCTTTTTTCCGGCAGTCAGGTTCTCACCGATACCCTTTTTCAAGATCCTTCACATGTGGATTGGTTGAAGCATCGGGATACGTTGAATAAATCCCGTTCGAAAGATGCGTTGATGCGAGATTTTTATGAAATGGCCGGGAATGATTCTCTTACCACTAAGCTGCCTGTTTTTTTGCGCCGGTTTAAAAAAAGAGAATACATCCGCATCGGCCTTCGCGACCTTCTGGGTGACGCGAACATGCAGGAGACGGTGGGGGATATTTCGAACCTTGCCGATGTCTGTCTGCAAATTGCCTATGAATACGCGGATCAGGAGTGCCGGAAAAAATACGGGGTGCCTTATTATCAGGATGCGGAAGGAAATTGGAATAAGTCCGAATTCACGGTGCTTGGCATGGGCAAGCTGGGGGGCGGCGAACTCAACTTCAGTTCCGACATTGACCTTATCTATATCTACACTTCGAGTATGGGAGAAACCCGTCCCGATGCAAGCACGGGTGAGAATATCATTCGTCTTAGCAATCATGAATACTTCACC
>JAJDBE010000303.1 GCA_029261515.1 Nitrospinaceae bacterium
ATTCAGTTTGTCGCCGGCGATTCCTATCCTCCGGATTACCCGGACGCGGATTTCATCATCATGCTGCACCGCTGTGGATTCAAGATCCGCGAGGTTCCGGTCACCATGCACGCCAGCCCGAATAATAAATCCATGCACCACGGCCACAAAACAGTTTATTATGTTTTTAAAATGTTGCTCTCGATCATCGTCACGTTGTTAAGACAAAAACCTCAATAACACATCATCATGCCGCCACGAATTCGAATCATCGCCATTTTGATCTGCATTTTTCTGGTCGCCTACGTGTTCGAGCTGGTGCGCAGAAAGCACCTCAGCGAAGAATACTCGATGGGCTGGCTGGTCACCGGGACGTTGATGCTGATTCTCTCGATCTCAGAAGACCTGCTCGTCTGGGTTTCCGATCTGGTCGGCGCCACGCTGTTCACCTCGACACTGTTCTTCTCCGGCCTGGTATTTTTGATGGTCATCTGCCTGCATTTTTCCATTCGCATTTCGGCATTGACCAATCAGGTCAGAAAGCTCACCCAGAATATGGCCATTCTCGATTATGAGAAAAAATATCTGGAAAGCGTGGTGGAGAATCGCCCCCTGGAAGAAAACGTTTCCAGAATGGAAAAGCTTTGAACGTTTTAAGAACCATCGAAACGTTCCTCCCCTACATTTGCGGACCCGCCAACCAGGCCTTTCAAATTTCCAGCCGCCTGGAAGCTTTAGGCGTCCATTCTCCCGTATTGACCTCCTATTGCGATGTCGATCCCGCGCTGCCCAAAAAAGAAACCATCGGCAGGGTATCTGTCACCCGGCTTCCCATTCAGTTGCGATTGATGCGCTACTCGGTGACGCTGGGCATGCGAAAACAATTAGGGGATTTCGATATTCTGCACAGCCACAACTACCGCAACTTTCAGACAGACGGCGGTTTTTTTTTGCCAGAGCGAAAAAGAAACCGTTCATCCTGAACAGCCACGGCTCTCTGCTGGGGTTCAAAAAATACCTGCCCTCATTGCTGCAACAACTACCGTACCGGGCCTATGACCTGTTGAGCTTAAAAACTTCCGCCCGATGTGCCGATGCCGTCGTCGTTTCTTCCGCCATGGAGTATGACGACGCTGTTGAATTCGGCATCGCCCGGAAAAAACTGCATGTCATCCCCATGGGAATCGATGTGCCTGCAACAACGCCGTCGGAAGCGCGGGAGGACGACGGCACACTCAACATCCTGTTCGTGGGACGCATCGCCAGGGTGCGGCGGTTGGAGTTGCTTTTGCAGGCAGTGCATCGGCTTGCCATTCCCTGGCGGCTGACCATCGTCGGAGGCGAGGAAAAAACCAGCAGTCTGTCGAAATCCGGATATCTCGCCGAATTGCAACAATTATGCGCGGCTCTTAAAATCGAAACCCAGGTCCACTTCACCGGCGCAAAACGACCGCAGGAATTGCCGGAAATTTACCGTGCAGCGGACGTCTTCGTTTACCCCTCGCTGTATGAGAATTTTGCCCAGCCCATTCTGGAAGCCGCGGCTTACGGCCTGCCTGTGATTGCCACCCCCGTCGGCGTCGCTCCGGAAATTATTGCAGAGGCAGAAACGGGATTCCTGGTGGCCGCCGATGCCGCTGACTTTTGCCGGCGATTGGAACAACTCAAGGACTCTTCCCTAAGGGCGGACATGGGTGCAAAGATAAAAGAAGCGGTGCGAAAAAAGTTTGATTGGAACTCCATCATGGATCACTATATGGAGCTTTACCGATCTTTCTGACAAGGGCCAATGCAACAGGAATTCGACAAATATTCGAAAAACTACGCGGCTTTGTTGGACGACACGCTGAAAATCACCGGGTCTGACACCGAGTTTTTTGCCACCGCAAAGCTAAAAACACTGGCACGGCTTTTCCCCGACTGGGTTGAAAAACCCATCCGCTTTCTCGATTTTGGCTGTGGCAACGGCACGCTCTTTAAGCGCGTGCGCCGGTTTTTCCCTAAAGCCCATTACACGGGGACTGATCTTTCCGATGCAATGGTCAAAGAAGCGCAATCCATCGAGGGCGGCAAAGACGCGTTCTTCCAAATGGATTCGGAAAGCTGGAAGCAAAGCACCTACGATCTGATCTTCATCGCCAACGTGTTTCATCACGTCCCGCACACAGAGCACCAACGAATTCTCGCAGAACTGCGTCCCCTGCTTGCCCAAAATGGCAGGATCGTTCTTTGGGAGCACAACCCTTTGAATCCGTTGACCCGGAAAATTGTCCAGGATTGCGAATTTGACAAAGACGCCGTATTGATCCCTGCAAAAACCATGAAGCGGCGGTTTATAGCCTCTGGATTTTCCGAGGTAAAAATTCGCTACACCACCTTTTTCCCAAAAGCCTTGCGCGTTCTCCTGCCGCTGGAATCGTGGCTGGAATGGGCGCCCATCGGCGGGCAGTACATCGCAATCGGGCAAAATTCAGATCAATCGCCAGCAACCTGATTTTTTTCCGGGAAGCACAAACTCAAGCCTTCTTCCAGTGTGCGCGGTTTGAAATTTAACCGCTGGAAAGCAAGCTCCCAATCCGACGGTTTTTCGCACAAGAGACGCGGGATTTGATCGGCAACGATAATCTCAATTTTTAAGGCATTCAGCAGAACCGCCATGCCTTTTAACATGGGAAGAGGAAGCCGTATTTTTTTTACCGTGACGCCAAAGTATTCCGCCAACCGGTCGATCAGCGCGAGGGTGCTCATCTCTTCAGGCCCGGCGAGGGTAAAGGTCTGGTTCAAGTCCGCATCGCAAACCACAGCCGCCGCCGTGGCATTCACCACGTCGTCGATAAACACCGGGCTGATTGAATAGCGTCCATCGCCAAAAACGGGAGCCACTTTAAATTTCCTGATCCAGTGGATCAATTGATTGATGCCTTCTTTTCCTCCCGACCCATAAACCTCGCGCGGTTTGAGGATCGCCCAGGCCAGGCCGGATTGTTTTACCGATTGTTCGGCTTGTAATTTACTTGCGGAATACACCCCGCCATCGGCATGCGCCGCGCCGGAACTCATGAAAATGAACCGTCGGACTTTATTCTGCGCACACGCTTCGAGCAGGTTTTTTGTGCCCTCCAAATTGACGCGAAAATAATCGTCTGGATTTCGGCTATGGGTCATCGCCGCCAGATGCAAGACGGTGTCGATTCCCGTTGTGGCTTTTAGCAGAGATTCTTTATCTTCCAATGCCCCTGTTATTTCTTCACAAGCGGGAAAACCAGCAGGCGAACGATGCATCAGGACGCGCATATGCACGTCGTCTCGCTCAAGCAGGGCCGGGAGGATTCGTTTTCCCAATCCACCTGTTGCGCCTGTGACCAGAATTTTCATGAATGATTTCTGCCTGATTATTTTTTATGACGCGGAAAAAACTCCAGAACGCGATACCAGATGAGGTTGGCTAAAAACTCAACGATGGACGTGGGCTTCACAAAGGAAGGACGGGAGTCGATGCTGTGAAACACCGTTTCCACCTCGCCCAGTTTGAATTGCAGGCGCCGGGCCTGGATCATGATTTCGGCGTCGATGAACCAGCCGTTGGATTGCAGATCCAGTTTTTCATACGCCGCGCGCGTCATCGCCTTGGGTTTGGAATTGATGTCGCGGCTGTTCAATCCGGGAAACAGCAGTTGAAAAATAACATTGTAAACGGAAGAAATGATTTTCCGGTAAGAGCCGTCATCGCGCTGAACACGGTAGGTTTTGGCAAAGTCGAGATTTTCATCTTTCAGTTTCCGGTAAACCCGGACCACGTCTTCCACCGGCATCTGGCCGTCGCCGTCGATCACGGCAATGACGTTTCCGGTTGCGGCTTTAAGGCCGCTTTTCATGTCCCATCCCATCATGCCTTGCTTGACCTTTGCCACCACGCGGATGCGCGGGTCTTTTTCCGCCAGGGAGGTCACCACATCCGGCGTGCGGTCGCCGGAATTTTCCATATAATTGCCCACAAGCACCAATTCCCAATTCGGTTCCGCCGGTTCGAGACACGCGATCAGGGATTCCACAAACTGCGGGATGGTTTCGGCGCTCTGGTAGGCCAGCACCACGACGGATAGATTGGGAAGTTCAGAATTCAAATGGAGGCCTGGATAAAGATGCTGCGTTAAAAATCCGATAAACCCTTATAGTTCAGGCGAAATAATATCACAGGGGCGGGGCGTGCAGTATAATACAAAAGTTTTTGCCAATTTGATTCAATCCGTGCCACTGAACCCGTCCGCTTTCGTGTCTTCGATCACACTGCATTTAAAAAAACATCCCGCCCTGGCGCTGCTCGTCCCCTATTGCATGCTTTTGATTTTTCTGGGTCTTGGCGACAGCGTCCTGCAAGTGGACGAAGGCGGCGACACCTTCGTCAGCACCACGATTTTGAAATATGGCGTCCCCATGCATTCCGACGGCGTCAACGCCACCATGCTGTTTGCGGATATTTATGACGGACTTTTCATCTACCGCACCTGGGTGCCCTACTACCTGCAAGCCCTATCGCTTGCCATTTTCGGGAACACCAGCTTCGCCGCCCGGCTTCCTTTTGCTCTGGTGGGGATCGCTTCGGTCATCGCGCTTTATTTTCTGACGCTGGAACTGACGCGAAATAAAATCACCGCGTTTCTCTCCGCGTTTTTTCTGGCTTCCTCGGTTCCGGCGCTGCTGTATTTCCGCACCGCGAGGTATGTGGGCCTGCCGATTCTCTTGACCATCGTCCTGATCTATTTTTATTTTCGTATCTTCAAAGGCAAAAAATGGCAACCGGCGCCTTTTATCATAACAGCGGTTCTATTGTTCCATAGCATGTACGTGGCGTTTGCCGGCTTGATAGCGGGCATCCTCATTCATTTTTTGCTGCATCGCAACCGGATCACCCCGCAGAACGCTAGACAAGTGCCCAAATGCGCCCTGGTGATCGGAATCTTCACCCTCCCCTGGCTGGCGGCCATTTATCCCGTCTTTTCTCACATCACCCAGTTTTACGCCGATGTCAGCGATCTGGTCGACAACTCATTTTTAGGTTTTTTCAAACACTTCGCCGGATTTTTATTCCAGCTCAACAATTATATTTTTCCTTTTATTCTTCTCCCCTTCCTGTTCGTCGCAAAATTAAAAGTTTTCAACCTGCAAATACAACTCCTCGGCATTTGCATCGTGACGCTATTGCTGGCCACCTCGGTGCATCCCATCCCGCTGCAGCAATATGTCGCCGCGGCATTGCCTTTGTTTTATATTTTGCTTGCGCTGATCGTGACCGAATGTTTTTCAGGGAAAATCTGGCTTTCATCCTCTCTCGCGGGAATTCTGGTCTTCACCAACCTGATTCACATCGGTCCTTTACTGCCGCTCAAGCCGCTGATTCAAGGCCAGTCCAAATGGTTCGATGAAAACCCTTACCGGAAATACGCGGCGCAAACCTTCAACCGGGAAATCCGGCCCGCCTCCGTACTCTCTCAGCATCTTTACCAGATCACGCATCCCTACCAGGGTCCGCTGGATCACATCGTCGATTTTTTTAAAACGCATGGGGATAGCAGTCAATCATGCTATATTGACAACGAAGCGGAGTCCCTGGCGTTTTATACGGGAATGAAACTGATACCCAAGGAAGCGTTGCATGCCGCGAATCCTCCCGACTGGATCGTTCTACGCGGTGACCAAAGACATTTGAATCGAGCGGATGACATTTCCAAAAAATTGAAAACCATCATCCAATCTCCTCTTTATCGAGAAATCACGCTGGACGCCCCGGCATGGAGGATCAACAATTCCTACGACATTCAACTGCACAAATTCCGCTCGCCGGATTTCGCCGACCGGGTCCACATCTATCAGCGGATAAGCAAACCCGTAAATCTGTAATTCCGATTCTCAAGTGAAACTGATCATCCAAATCCCCTGCCTGAATGAAGAGACCACCCTGCCTGCGACGCTGAACGATCTGCCCAAACAGATTGAAGGCGTGGACAGCATCGAAACTCTGGTGATCGACGACGGCAGTACGGATAAGACTCTAGAGGTCGCACGCAAGCACAAGGTTCACCACATCCTGCAACTCACCAACAACAAGGGGCTGGCCAAGGCCTTCATTTATGGCATCGACCATGCGTTGAAAATGGGAGCGGACATTATCGTCAACACCGATGCGGACAATCAATATTGCGGCGAAGATATCAAGGAATTGATCCGC
>JAJDBE010000304.1 GCA_029261515.1 Nitrospinaceae bacterium
TTGAGAACAAAATAAGTGAAGGCGATGGGGACGGTGATCAACAATCCCGCGATGAAAATATTGCGAAGTTTCTTTTTAAATTTAGTCATAGTCTACAGAGCGGTAAGTAATCAATGCGGCAAGAAAGCCTTGGAATGTTCCCAGGAGGAAATTATAAAAACCCAGAATGCTCAATTATAATAAGTTTGGTGGAGAAGACAAGCGCGGCTTTTGGGGGAGCGGAAGGAGAAATAAATGGAGTTGAGACTTGGGACGAAATCCGTTAATATTCGGAACCCGTTGCAAGAGGAATAGAGGTTGCAACGCGCAAGAAAAAAACAAGGGGCTGTGGCGCAGCTGGGAGCGCGCTTGAATGGCATTCAAGAGGTCAGGGGTTCGATCCCCCTCAGCTCCACCATTTGATAATCGCTCCCCTTCAACTGCCCGATGAGGCAGAAGGGGAGCGAGAATCCGGCGGTTCGATAACCGCGATTCCGTCTATATTCCAAACGATTGCTAAATACCAGATTTAGCGCCGTCCGCTTGTCCTCCAACCGGTCGGAGGCCCAGAGTTTATAAGGGTTTGCCAGAAATTGCATGGCGGTTCGATAAGTTTCGTCGAAGGGCGGCAGTGACCGCCCGCAATTGGCGATTTTTTCTTTCAATTTGGTTTTGTTCTCTTGCAGTTTGCGAACCTCCGTTTCATAGGCGGTGATGAGTTCTTCGTCCTCAGATTTCACAATCCGGCCCATGAACTGTTTTACTTTCCCTTCTATACGTTTAATTTCTGATTCTACGGATTTGGCCTCCAGCCCTGTTTTCTGACAACGCTCTTCCCATAAATCCTTGAACATCTCGGTTGCTACATAAAATAGATTCTTCGAGGGACGCAGTTGGTGGAGTAATTTCTCGAACTCCCCTTCGATCTTTTCTCTCCGGATTGATTTTTTATAGTCACGGCATCCCTTGGTCTGACACAGGTAGTAAGGATATTTCGTGTTTCGGCCTTTGGACCATCCAGCGGTGACGGGTTTGCCGCAACCGGCACAGGCGACGAATCCGCGCAGTGGGAAGTCTTCATGGACGTCATTACGGGAAGGAGCATACCCTTCCTCTTCCATGCGTTTTTGGATGGCTTGCCACGTCTCAAAGGTGATGAGCGGTTCGTGTTTGCCCGGCTGGAGGGAGATACTCCATTTTGGAACGTCCAGGTATCCGGCGTAGAGCGATTTAACCAATATTTTCTGGACATACTGAAAATGAACGCCGCCTTTTTCATTTTTAGGAAAGACCGGGGAGGATTCCAGGAAACGTTTTACTTCGCTTTGACTGGAAAACCGGCCCGAGGCATAGCCTTCCAAAGCTTCCTGAACTACTGAGGCCAGTGGTTCATTACGGATCAGCATCTTGCCTTGGCCTTCGATTAATTTATACTTGTACCCAACCACCTTGGAGAACGTCCAGTATCCGTTGAGAATTCGACCTCGCATGCGGTTTTTGACCTGTTCGGCATTCTTCTGCCGGTGATGTTGGGAAACACAGGCCATCATGTTTTCGACCAACAGGCTATCCGGGTCTTCACCGAATTCAATGGAAGGAGATTCCAGCTTGGCGCCCACGGCGCCGATAGCGGAGCGGAGTTTGATATGCGCTTCCAGGCCGCGCGCAAGGCGGCTGATATCGTCGATCACGACAATATATCCCTCGCCTTTATGCTTCCGCAGGAATTTGAGCATAGTTTGCATACTCGGACGGTCAATCAGGCCACCAGACACCCCTTCCTCACGGAAGACCCTGTCCACTTCATAGCCACGGTATTTGGAGTATTCGCGGCACCTGGCTTCTTGCGAACCGAGACCATCTCCCTTCTTAACCTGGGCAGGGCTTGAGACCCTGCAATACAAAACGGCTTTGGGTTGGCTGGGGTTTGACATGATCTGAGGTTCCTTTCTAAAACAAATACGGCTAATGCAACCTTCCATCCTTGAATGTAGCGGGTTTTCTAAATGAATGTGATAACGGAGTTGACTTTAATTCTATAGAGTCTTTTGGACTCTGTAAATTCCCTTTAGGAAGATATCCACGATCTTGTTGGACGGAATATCTGTTGGAGGCCTGATCGATGAAGGTTTGGAGGAATTTCTCAAGCTCCCTCAAGTAATCGAGCTTCTCTTTTTCCGTCAAGTCGGGAGCGTCGAAGAGTTTCAGGTATTCTTTTAAATCCAGGGACATGGAACAACTATTCTTTCTTCCCCCGCCAATGGCAGGGGATCATTTAAAACTGAAAAGGTAAAAAGGCTCGCCAAGGGCGCTAGGCGCGCGGCCAACGCAAGCGAGAGCGGATTGCGCTTAAGCAATTATCCATGATCGAAATCTGCCTCCACGGCGAGTGGCCGAGGAAAATCTTTTTCAGATTTTCAAATTAACATGAGATGGGTTTTCATCCGGGAAAGAGCATTATTTGTTAAACCAATGCGCTTGAGATTTCGACCATCTGCCCCTGCGGCGAGCAGTGGGAAACAGCGAGCACAAAAAAACCGGCTAGAGAGCCGGTTCAAACGGAAACTAAAAGGAAGGAAGGAGTTTCCGTAACAAATTTCAACTTACACATGTTGGGTGATTTGAATTTAACTTATAGGAATTTTTTCCCTTTGGCGAGTCTTAATTTTATTTTAATTATTATGTCATTAGGTATTGTCACGTTAACTGTTTTAAACAAAATTAACCTGGAGTTTGAATATTACCCATCAACTCTCACCGCCTTTTCCCAATTCAGATGGCGAGGAGTTCTTCCGTATCTCGGAAGCTGAGGGTAAAACGGTGGTATAGCCAGACAGCATGACTGATGATTTCGGGTGGGAATCGATGACGGTTATAGGGATTGCTTGGAGTTTTCATCCCTCATCATCGCATATTTTTCTAGTTAACGTGACAGTACCCTCCATACTACTTGCCGGTTAAGCGTCTTGGGCAGGATATTTTTGCGCAAGGATTTCCCGGTAGCGGCGAAGTTTTGCCGCAACAGGCGAGTCGGGCCGGTCTTCGGTCAGTTTTTCTCCTCTGTGGACTTCGGCCTTGGCTTTATCTCCTTCGCCCAGCCCGTCAAAGAGCAAAGCAAGGTTCAGCCGAATCCCGGCTTCGTCTTTCGGCGGCGCGAACAACAGAGCGTGGCGGTTGGCGCCCACGGCCTCCCGCAGTTTTCCCGACCGCCACAGGGATTCCGCGTGAGCGCGATAGACTTCGGGTTTATTGGGATGAGCGAGCAAGTAACGCGATAAATATTCGCCCGCCAATTCAAAATGTCCTTTTTGCATTAGCAAAAGGGCGTAGTCGTACCTCTTGTAAAGGTTAAGTTTTGTTTCAATCAATGGAACTAAATTAGCGGAAGACAAGGAGAGGATCGTATTAGCAGTCAATAACAAGGTTATGAGCGGTGGCTTCCAGTCTTTTTTTTCAACCGCTCGGAGAATCCAGTCCAAAGCGTAGCCCGCAAACAAGGCAAAGTAAGGCGCGGCGGGAATGCGATAGCGGGCGAGTATGGAAAACGGAACGACCGCAAGCGTCAAACCCAATGCGTAAGAGAAAAGTAAAATCGGCGTTTTTTTCTTTCGCAGGCAAATTGCCATTCCGGCCAGCCCTAGCGAGGTCATAACGGCAAAATTGCACAGTGGCGTGTTTAGCAGGGGAGAAAATTCCCGGTAAAAATAAAAATTTACATTATTGGGTGGTTCCCCGGACGAAAAGAAAAAATAGATTTTGCGCATATACAATTGCGCTAGTTCACTAGATTGCGAGAAGAAGCGTTCGACAAGCAGGGTCAAAGCTTGAAGGAAGCTTACCTCTTGCGCCTCGCCGTGTGTGAATCCCTTTACATATCCGATCCCCAGGTAATCGGGATGATTTCCCGCCAGGATGGCGATAGGCCCTGAGGCTTCGAAAAAAACAAATTTACCATGTACGAAACTCGCCTGAACCAGCAGGGGAACGAAAAATAAAATAACGAGTGGCGCGGTTATTTTAATCGTTGGCCAGGCGGCTTTAATTTGTGACCGGCCCAGAACGAGAAGGACCAGGAATATCATCAACACGTTGGGGCGGCTTTGAATGAACAGGGAAACGGCCAGCGCCGTGGGAATCATAATTTTTATGGACGGGTTGCGGGCGAGCAGAATCAACTGATAAAGCGACCAGACGCCGAGGAACGTGATGAGCGTCGCTCGCAGAATCGCGCCTTCGTACATCAGGACCGGACCGTAAAAATTAAACAACAGGGAAGCCAGTAAACCGGCGCGAGCACTGAACAGGTCGCGTCCGATTAAAAATATCACCAGGGTGGTCCCGACGCCCAGGGCGGACTGGCAAAGCCAGACGGTCTGGAAGCTGGCGCCGAAAATCCAGTACGCGGCGCCCAAAAGATATTTATATAGAGGAGAGAAGGCGTTGATCGGGGCGGAGGCCAGCCAATCGCCCGCCAACAAGGCTTTTGCGCCGAGGTCGTAATTCAATGAATCCGTGTATTTAACGTAGACGTTGAAAAACGGATTGGCCTGAAAATCGTTGAGATAAATCCAGCGGGTGAGGACGGCGACTCCTAATAGAAAGGAGAAATGGCGCCAGGGGAAAGGGCGATGGGCTTGTTCCATAAAAGGGGGAGGTTACAGTTGACGGCAAAAAACAGAAACCGCAGATAAGTTTAACAACAGCAGACCCGTTTTAGGAAACTTTTAAATCAGAAGTGCGAAACTTATCGTACGTTATCTTGCTATTTGGTCCGAAGGGATGGTAAATATTATTTTCCAACATTCTATCTGCAAAATAGCGAACATTTTCGTCGGGAGCGGGAATGGGTTTTACATTTTTATTGGGGCAATTGGCAAAGCTTTTTAGAGAAGCTCTACAAGCGTTGGGAGCGCTTACAATTCCAACATTGGCGCTTGCGACGGGTTCCCGCTGAATCTTTAAAAACAAAAACCCGGAATTTGCATTCCGGGTTGGAGCCGCCCCAATACATCGCCCAACCGGAACTAATGTCAGGCGAATACCATCACTGTACAATTGTTGGAAGGCGAAAGCCGTTATTGTAAAACTAATTCATAAATTGTTATGTTTGTTTCGCTAAAGCGAAATGTTTGCATTAAGTCAAATTTAAAGTTTTCAGAATTCATAGAATCTTTAACAAAATTTGAAACAATTATTCCAGATTCAGCAGGAAGGGCAAGCTTTAACATTTCTTCTGTCAGGCTGACCGTATCTCCAATAACGACATGAGAAACCAAGTTGGCTGAACCAACACAACCAATTATCGCTTTTCCAGAATTAATCGCCGTTCTCATTATCAACTTTTTTTCTTTTGCTTTTATTGCAAGTTTGGAAGCTGTTTCACAGGCCTTTTCTACATGGTTTTTTATCTCTTTCGGGTAATTGTAGTACGCGAGAATTTGTAAACCATTCAAACGATTTATTGTCGCTCCCTGCGCTAACAACTCATCCACACAAAAGGCATAAAACTCTACAAACTTTTCAAAGCTTTCTGACTCCTGAAGAAAGAAGCCTATACTAAGAACTGTTAAGGTTTTTTGCTCTCCATAGATATCGCTTTTCTTTGGATCATTCTCAAATAATTGTAATATCTTTGGGTCAAAAAACTTTCTTAAAAATGAATTTCGGTTTTTAAAAAACATTGTTACTTTCACTGAAAAAATCCAGGCGAGGGAACTTTGTAAGGAAACTCAACGAAGTTACAATCTCCCTTACATTAAAAATTGTTTCTTCAATTCTAAAGGTGTGATTTACCATTTCCTAGCCCCTTGGGGGGAGTCTGGAGGGAGAGGGAGGAAAAGAGGCCGGTGGAGTAGGCCCTAGAGGGTCTTCGCCGGGACACGGACCTCCCATGGAAGGTGGTAATTCACCATTTCCCAATGGCGAAGGATTAAACAACCCTCCAGGGATGGTTAAAAAAGTGCCTATACCGCCAAAAAATTTACCAAAACCAGAACTAGGCGGTGGTCGTGATCTACGTCCTAAATCATTCCATGCATCTGCAAGTTCGCCTAATCTCCCTGGATTTTCAAAGTCCCCGATTGGTGTTGTCCATAACCCATTTAAATCAATAAAATTAACCGGATCGCCAAGCACGTAGCCAAATTGATTTGTATTCCCATTTACAAATAGAATCGGATCCTTGCTCGTCCATCGTCCGATTTCCGGGTCGTAGTCGCGAGCACCGAAGCGGATAAGTTTTGTATCCGTATCGTACAAACCACTGGCGAAAGCAAAGGGTTGAAATTCTGGATTGGTGTCCGTCGTAACTACGCCCCACTCGTCGTAATCGAGTTCCTGCACGACGGCGCCGGTACTTGTGTCGATAACCAAACGCGGCGAACCTAGGTGATCCGAGATGATTCTATAAGTAACCCCTCCCTTGATTATTTGATCGGGAATGTTGCTCTTCGTCGCGTACACGAAACGGGCAGTGACCACGCCCGCGCCGTCTAGCTCCGCTACTGGATTTAAAGAATCTTTGTACAACCAGGCGCGTTCTAACGTGCCATTGACCTTTTTCCCAATACGCCGGTTGCGTCCATCCACCACGTATTCTATCAGAGTTGAGTCGGGGAGTAGAACCCACGTTAAATTCCCCAGCACATCGTAGGTGTAAGTCGTCGTGCCAGAGGCGTCGACCTTTGTCAACAACTCGCCGTTGGCGGTGTAGGAATATGTCGCGGCGCTGTTGGAAGTCAGGCGATCCTGATCGTCGTACACCGCGCCGTTGTTCTGCCTATTGCCGTTGGAATCATAAGTGTACGTGTTCTGTACGACGGCGTCTTTTTGGACTTCAATCAATCGACCAGCAACGTCGTAGTCGTAATCGAACACACTCGTCACGCCGTTGACGGTTTCGCTCTTCTGCGCGATGCGTCCTAGTTTGTCGCGCACGTAGTGCGTCGAGAACTGCACGCTTCCCAAAAAGTCGGAGCTGTACTGTTCGAGTTCTCCAAACGCGCTGTAGCCGAACGAATCGGTGACGCTCCCTAAAGACGTCCCCGTGAGGAATCCGTTCGAGGCGTCGTATTCTCCTTGTTCGTGCATCGAATTTACGAGGGTTTTCAACGTTTCTTCAATACTTTCCTTATCCCAGGGATCGTCTTCAACCTCCGCCAACGATTTAACGGCCGCTTCCTCGGTTCCAGCGGTTTTTTGGGAAATATCCAACATGTCAAGCTCAACCCTTAATTTTGCGCCGTCTGGATGAGGCTGTATAGTAAACTTTCCATCGCTTCCGTTAAATTCCAAAAAAGCATTGGCGACAATCAAATGCCGCCGAATTTTTTGTCCCTCTGGCGTTTTCCAATTAAGAAGACCAAGGCCGAGGACAAGTTCAAATTCCTCTTCGTTTTTTAACAACTCTTGATGGATTGTAAAAAGTTCGGAGTAAACATCTTGAACGGCTTTCCAAGCATTATGTTCTTCGACCCATTCCGGCCAGTCCTTTTCGACAAATTGATCCCATGCTGTTTGGACTTTTGGATGGTCGGCGAGGTTTTTTGTTTCCGAAATGAATTGAGGTTGATCTGATTCCTCCGTCCATTCGGGGTTTTGGATTTGGCGGGTAATTTGTGAAAGTAATTTGGGAG
>JAJDBE010000305.1 GCA_029261515.1 Nitrospinaceae bacterium
ATAAAAAATACGATGTCATCATTTCAGAGCCATCCAATCCGTGGATTTCCGGTGTTGGCGCGTTGTTTACTATCGACTTTTTCGACCTGCTCAAAAAACGGTTGGCTGAGGAGGGTGTGGCCTGCATCTGGGTGCACACCAATATGTCGCCGGAGAGTTTTAAATCCATCACCCGGTCGTTCAGCGCCGCTTTTCCCTATGTGACGATGTGGGAGTCCATCGTCGGCGATGATTACCTGCTGATCGGTTCCGAGAAACAATACGGTCTGCCCTATGAACGGGTGCAGGCGCATTTGCAGAACGAATCCATCGGCAAAGATTTAAAAGGAATCGGCATTCACAGTGTGCGGGACTTAATCAGCCTGATGATTATGAGTCAAGATCAGCTTCAGCGCTTCAGTGGCGACGCGCCGATTCATACCGATGACAATTCATTGCTGGAGTTCAATGCACCCAAATACATTTACCGGGATGAGCGGGATGTGCTGGTGCGGCAGTTGTCGCCGTACATTCAAGTGGACCGGTCGTTCATTCAGTTCAGCGATACGGACGACGATGCCCAAGCGAAGATCCTCGATAGGATCACCACTGTCGAGCGTTCCGAAAGCCAGGTGGCCGAAATCAAACGCAAGGCGCGAATCGACCAGCTGCTGGATCAGGCAGTGAAATCTTTTAATTCGGGTCAACATCTGAGCGCTTTAAATCAGTACAGTGAAATTTTGCAATTGGACCCGAATCATGTCATGACGCTTCTCAATCAGGGAAATGTCTACCAGGGATTGCAACAACAGGATGCGGCGGAAAAAGCCTATTTAGGAACTCTGGCCATCAATCCCTATTACGTTTTCGGTTCGGTGGCGCTCGGCAAGCTCTATATTTCGACGGGCCGGCCCAGGCAGGCGCAGGAGGTTTTGCAAAAGACGCTAAAGTGGTACCGGGGGGATAGCGAAGTCCGGCTTTATCTGGGGCTGGCGTATGCCCTGCAAAAAAAACCTGAAGAGGCGCTGCGGGAGATGGAGCAAGCCGTCGCTCTGGACCCTGGTTACGCTCCGGCGCATTACTATCTCGGAGTTCAGTATCAGAATACGAATTCCGGAAGGGCAAAACGTCATCTTCGAACCTTTTTGGATTTGGCCGGCCCGGAAGGGGGAAATGAGAAAATGATCGCCGGCGCCAAAAAAATCCTAAAGAAACTTTGATCCGTTAAATTGCAGGGGTTATACTTTCTCGACCACAAAATCCGGGCAGATTAAAGAATATATTTGTTGGAGTAAGGAAATGGAAGTTTTGCAAGTTCATAGGGTTATCATTCGAGGTGGTGCATGCCCGCTAAGGTAAAATTATTGTGGGTGATCTGCAATATCCTCATATTCGCGGGTTTCATCGTTATGGCTTATACGTCCAAGGTGGAAGAAGCCCGGCAGGCGGAAGAGCGCCAGGAAAAAATGGCCGAGGAAAGGGAGCGTCAGCAGAAAGAGGCTCTCAGCAAGATGAAGGAAAAAGGTCCGGCTCCGGTCATCGACCCTCTCAAAACGATCAAGGAACTTAACGCTCTGGGGAAGCATGAGGAAGCGGCGGACATGGCCCAGAAGCTTTCGGATTTGAACCCGGAGAACAGCAAGGTGTTCACCTGGTGGGGGATTTCTCTGGTCAAATCGGGTCTCCGAAGCGCCTCCATAGAAAAATTTGTAAGGGCGACGCAGCTTGACCCGACCAACTCGAAAGCGTTTCTCTACTGGGGACTGACGCTGGCGATGGAGGGCCGGTTTAAGGAAGCCGTCGAAAAATACCAGGCAGTCATTGAGCTGGACCCTGAAAACAGCAACGCCTATGCCTATATGGGGGCTTCACTGGGCCAAATGGGCGAGTCAAAAAGTGCGGAAGAAAAACTGGAGCGTGCCCTGGAGATCAATCCGTTCAACGCCTCGGCGTACGACGTGTTGGTTGAGATGCAATATAATGCGGGAGACTATGAAAAAGCCTGGAACATAGTGGAACGGGCGAGGCAGGCGAATGTCACTCTTTCCGAGAACGTGTTGAAGCAGCTTTCGCAGGCCATGCCGGAACCGGATAAAGAATCCTGAATTGTATGCTGAGTTCGGTTTGTTGACGGGAAAGTTGCACGATTTCAATGTGTTTTTTGAATTTGCTGGTAACTTGATGTAAATTTGTTTTCTTTTTTATCGGTTTTTTGATATATTATCGAAGCATTGCCTCATTTTTGAGGAGCAGACTGATAAATTATTCAATTAAGGCTTCATTTTAATTGAGTTTCTTTATTTGCCGGAGGCTGCAAGTGAAAATAGGTATGAGGAATTCTAATAGAATCGAGCGGATTCTATTTTTTGTACTGGTTTGGCTTTTTATTCCATTCGCAGGTCATGCGACAGCTTTCCTTGGGTTTGGAGACTCCGACCCGGTCGAAAGCAAAAAATCCCCCAAATCATCCCCACAGTTTATTTACGATGTGGATGGCAGTCTCCTGGCTCAGACTTCGGAGGTGACCATCATGCTTGAAAAGAAACTTCCTCCGATAAAAGAAAAAGTGATAGAGAGCGAGGAAACTCCGCTGGATGAAAAACCTGCTGAGTTCCCGGAGGAAGCTTCCTCGGACACGGGGCCTGCCAACGGCAAAGAATCGGAAGCCATTGGCGATACGGCTTCCACCGCTTTGGAACAGGCGCCTCCACCGGCATTTTACGAGGAGATGGAAGATCCTTTTGCTCCGCCGCCGGGAGAAAGAATTCCCGAGTTGAAAGATCCGTTTGAGAGTTACAACCGGGTCATGTACAACTTCAACGAAAATCTTTATGAATATGTAATGGAACCGGTTGCCCGGGGCTGGCGCTATGTTCTCCCTGAAGATGTACGTATCGTGATCAAAAACGCTTTTGACAATGCTCTGGCTCCTGTAAAACTGGTCAGCAGCCTGGCGCAGGGAGATTTAAAAAAATCTGGCAGAGTCCTGGGTCGGGTGGTCATTAACACCACAGCCGGTTTGGGCGGAATGCTCGACGTTGCCGGGCAGGAATACGGAATAGACAATGTCAACGAGGACTTTGACCAGGCGCTGGGATATCACAGCGTTCCGACGGGTCCCTATATTGTCCTGCCGTTTTTGGGCCCTGCTACAGCGAGAAACGTCGTGGGCCGCGTTGCGGACTCCTTTATGAGTCCCACCTTTTTCTTTTCGCCTTCGTTTATTATCAGTTCAGGCATCACTGCCGGGGAACTCACCAACGACACATCGTTTATCATCGACGATAAAAAAGCCCTTGGGGAAAGCGCGATTGATGAATACGAAAGCGTTCGTGATTTCTATCATCAATACCGTGAAGGTTTGGTGAAGAAATAAGCTACTCCAAAAACTTTCCAGCCAGAGTTCGATGTCTTTTCTATCGGCCCGCAAATAATTCGGTTCGATACACCCTGCCTTTTTTCAATCTGCAAATTAATTCCCATTAAAGGTTTCCTCCCGCCTCGACTTTTTGTATCCTGTCGTCATTCTTTTTATAAACAAGCCATATACCGGGAATGTTCCTTTCCGTATCGGAGACCTTTAGTGTGAATGAGCCAAAGTTTACCAATCGACTGATCCACGAAACCAGCCCCTATCTATTACAACACGCGCACAACCCGGTGGACTGGTATCCCTGGGGGCCGGAAGCGTTGGAGCTGGCCGCCAAGGAAAACAAACCTATTTTCTTAAGCATCGGTTACTCGGCCTGCCACTGGTGTCACGTCATGGCGCATGAGTCTTTTGAAGACGAAGAAACCGCTAAGCTGATGAACGATCTGTTTATCAACATCAAAGTCGACCGCGAGGAACGCCCGGACATCGATGCGGTTTACATGAAGGCGCTGGTGGAATTGACCGGGCACGGCGGCTGGCCGCTCAGCATCTTTTTAACGCCCGAGCAAAAACCGTTTTTCGGCGGCACCTATTTTCCGCCTTCGAGGAAGTACAACCGGCCCGGATTTTCGCATGTCCTGAATCAGGTGCACGACCTTTACCGCAATAAGAGCGATGAAGTGCAAACCCGTACGGGAAGAATACTGAGCAAACTCAGTGCTGATTCCTCAGAAAAGCGGACAGGCGAACTGCCGGAAGTGGATCTCATCGACCATGCGGCGAAAATGCTGGAGGAACGGTTCGACTCGGAAAACGGCGGTTTTGGCTATGGCATGAAGTTTCCCGAACCGATGAACTATACCCTTC
>JAJDBE010000306.1 GCA_029261515.1 Nitrospinaceae bacterium
ATTTCGATGTCCAGCAGGATCAGGTCGGGCTTTTCCTCTTTGTATTTTTCCAGCGCTTCCAGGCCGTTGCAGGCGATTATGGTTTCATAATCCTTGTCCAGAACCTGCTGGATAAACGAGGCCTGAGATTTCGAATCGTCCACCACGAGGATGGTCGAAGCGTCGGTTTTTAAAAGCGTCATCCGTTCCTGCCAAATATTTGAGAATATAAGGTTATCTATTACCCTTATTGTAAATCAAATTTAACTCATTGAAAATTATTAATTTAGAAATGTTTCGGCAGGTCAGGAAAATGCCTGTTTTTGGGGCTTATCCGTCCCGGCCCGGATAATTTTGAATCTGGTGGCGGTAGCCGTCGCTGGTGATATGGATGGAACCGTTCAAGTCGGTGCGCCAGATTTGCGTCCCCTGAGCTTCATAGCGGTGAATCACCTCCGGGTGCGGGTGCCGCATCCAGTTGAGGTATCCGCTGGAGAAAATGACCGAATTGGGCTGCACGGCGTGGATGAACCGGGGGGAATTGGAAAAACGGCTGCCATGGTGCGGGCTTTTTAAGAATTGGGCCTTCAAGGGGGCGGCATGCTCAATGAGATACTCCTCAGTGGAGGCGCCGATGTCGCCTGTCAGCAGCATGCTGAAATCCCGGTACTCCAGGCGGATGACCAGCGACAGCTCGTTTCCCGCCCGGCCCTTGTGGTTTAGCACGGCGCGGCGGACGAAGCCGGGATCGGGATGCAGGGGAAGGAGCCGGACTTCACCGATGGTGAGCGGTGAATCCGCATGGAAGGGGATCAATTCCGCGTTTTTGCCCAGAACCTTTTGTCTCAGCCGATTGATCCTGTAATCGTTGAGGCCCTGGAACCCGTCGAGGAAATGCTCGATGGGAAAAAGCTCCGCCAGAGATTCCAGGCCGCTGATGTGGTCGTTATCGGAATGAGTGGCCGCGAGATAATCGATCTGGCCGATGCCCCGGTTCCATAAAAACGGCGCCACCACTGCCTTTCCCACATCCAGCGAATTTTTGTAGAATCCGCCACCATCGAGAATCATGGTTTCCCGGTTGGGGAATTCGATGAAGATGGACTCCCCCTGACCCACATCAAGAATGGAAACCGTCAGAACTTCTGACGAGCGTTCATGCCACCGCGGTAAGAAAAGCCACAGAATCACTCCCAGCGAGGCGATTCCCAGGCTGATTTTTAAAGAGAGTTCAAACGGTCTTGCTGGGCGGGTGAAGGTTGGCGAGGTTTCCGGTTTTTGTACTGCCAGCCAGGTGCCGATGATCAACAAGGAATAATAGAATACGATCCAGATCTTTGGCGGCGAGGGGACATAAACCGATGCATAAGGAAAAGCGGCGAAAAATTGCGGAATCCAAAGAAACGTTTGCAGCAGGTAATGCAGAGGCCAGGAGAGGAGTTCCCCCAGTATCGGGAAAACCGTCGCCAGGCTGACAGCAAACAAAGTCAGGGGAATGAGCACCGAAGCCAGCGGCACCATGATTAAGTTTAGAAGAACGACGATCAGGCTGACTTGGTGGAAATGAAAGATGATGAACGGAAGCGTGCCGAGGAACACCGCAACGGAAACGAAGAGACTGCCGGCAAAAAACCTTTGAGTGGTTTGTGAGTATTTATCTCGCAAATTAAGTTCCCGCCACTCTTCAGGGAGTATGCTCCCAAGGTGTTTTTGCAGCCAGGAAACCTCTCCCATGCGGTCGATGGGATCGGACAACCTTTGAACATAATATTGATGCGCTAGAAGAATGCTGAGCATGGCCGCGAAAGACAATTGAAAGCTGACGTCAAGAACGGCCTTGGGGTTCCAGATCAGAATCAAAAACGCGGCGATCACCAGTGTGTTCAACATGCTCCGCTGCCGGTTCAGCAGAATGGCGACGAGAAAAACGAGGATCAGAAATCCCGCTCTCAAGGCGGTGACCTTCGCCCCCACCACCATTAAATAAAAAAGAATCGGCAGGAAACATCCAGCGACCGCAATTTTTCGAGCCATGCCGGACTGCGCCCATTCCGGGCGATACTTCAAGCACCCGTAAAACGCCAGCGGCCAAAAGCAAGCAAACGCCGCAAAGGCGACGAAGCCGACATGCAGTCCTGAAACCGCCATCAAGTGACTCAAGCCAGTGGCGATGTAGGTTTCCCGCGTTTTCTCGCTCAGGCTGTTTTTCTCTCCCAGCAGCATGGCTTTAAGCAGAGCGCCTTCCTCGCCGGGGAAGTGCCTGTTCATGGATTCCAGCAATGCGCCACGGACCTTTGCTTGCAATGATTTGGGGAAAGGCAGTTTTGATGATCCGAGTTTTTCGATGGCGCTGTTTTTTGCAAGGGAGCCGATCACCCAGATACCCCGCTGTTCCAGATACCCTTTGTAGTCGAAGCGTCCCGGATTTTTGAAATTGCGTGGCCGCTTGAGCCGGACATTTGAAAAACGTATCCGGTCGCCAGCCTGCAACGTTTCCCCGATCTGGTCGGGAGTGTAATGGCGCAACCGGGCGCGTCCCGTGACGGCTATCGCGGTGCCTTTATATCGAATTTCCTTGAGGTCGATGTGGAAGTCGGTTTTGTCCGGCAGTTGTTCGGGAGATGCAATTAAAACTCCGACGACGGTGGCGCGCCGGGTTTCGTCGAGATGATTGAGGATGTGATTTGCAGGCTGGAACCTATCGTTCCATCCGGGGGCAAAGTATCCTGCGGCAATGAGGGCGAGAAGAAGCGTCCATTTCCAGAGAGAACGGTTTTTGCGCCGGGAATAAATCAAGATGCCGGAAGCCGCCGTGCCAGCCGGAAGCGCGTAGGGGAAGAAAAAATGAATTGCCGGAGGCAGTGCAGATAACAAACCTCCCAGGTAAGCGAGGAAATAGGGGAGCAGGGGGAGCATGAATTTAAACTATCCCGATTGGGCGAGTGCGAGGCCGATCTGACGTTTCGGCAGGTCGACGGTGGCGACGCGGACTTTCACCGTGTCGCCGATTTTGAATATCCGATGCCGGCGTTGCCCACACCATTTGTGCTCGGTTTCGATGAACAGGTAATAATCATCGGTGAGGCTGGAGATCTTCACCAGACCTTCCACAAACACTTCCTTTAATTCCACGAAAAACCCAAAGGCCGTCACACTGGTGATGAGGCCGGTATAGACATTGCCGATTTTATCTGCCATGAACTGTGCCCGTCTCAG
>JAJDBE010000307.1 GCA_029261515.1 Nitrospinaceae bacterium
AGACGTCTATGATTCGATTTTTCTGTTTACGTCTCTGTTCGTACGCCAAAATTCCACCATCAGTTCATATTTTACGTCGCTGACCAAGCGCCAATTCACGTCGAATTTCTCGGGGAAATTAAACCGCAGAAGTTTGCCTTCTCCGGAATTGGCGATCAAGATTTCCCCGTTTCCATCCGCCCTGATCGAAGTCGTGCTCATGGGTTCTTCGGAAATCAGCCGCAATTTCGGATTTTCTTTTATATCCCGTAGCGCCCAAATCTTTCCGGCGCAATAATCGCTGAACAGGTAGACGCCATTCCAGTCCGGAAATTTTTTGCCCCTATAGACGACTCCGCCAATCACCGCACACCCATTCTCGCCATGTGTGTACTCATGCACGGGCCAGACGAAATCCTTGTCGTCGCAGATTTTTTGACAATAATTGCCTTCGGCAAAATTCCAGCCGTAATTTTCTCCTCCCTTACTGGAGGCCGGTTGAAAGTTTATCTCTTCAAAAAACTCCCACCCCACATCCGTGATATAAAGATCTCCCGTCAATGGGTCAAAAGAAAATCCCCACGGATTGCGCAGTCCATTGGCCCATATTTCCGGACGGGCACCCTCCTTTTTCACAAAGGGATTGTCCGCAGGAATCGCATAAGGCTTTACGCCTGATTCGACATCCAGACGCAACAGTTTGCCTTGAACGAAATTAAGCGGTTGAGCCGTTTGCCTTGGATTGCCCTGATTATCCGAATCGCCCACGCAAATGTAAAGATATTTATCTTTTGGACTGAATTCCATATCGCCGCAATGATGGTATCCCTTGGTCCAACTGACGATGACGAAGTTCTCCGCAACCAGTAAAATTTCCTCGGAGGATTCAATGGCCTTTCTCCTATCTTTCGAAATCTGAAAACGGCTTAAGACCAGGTCCGCATTTTTGTCAGTATAAGTAAGATACACATGGCTCTTTTCCGGAAATCCGGGTGGAAATGCCAGATCTAAAAGCCCCTGTTCGGGATTCCTATTTTTTTCGCTCACGATGCGGTCGCTGATATCCAGAAAAATATCAGGTGAAATTTTTCCGTCTTGAACTATCAGAACCTGGGCCTTGTTCTTTTCCATCACAAAAATTCTTCCGCTTCCATCCTGGGGAACGACAAGGTTTGAAGGGAAATCCAACCCTTCGACCACCTGCTCGAAAGTCCCCATGCTCTCGGAAGCGCGAATATCCGATGTCAATGGAGTCAACCATCCGCACATCAGAATAACGATAAAATAACAGCCAGCCAGTTTGAGCCGGAACTGGTTTAGCATCTTTAAAACCCCTTTTCAGAATCCAAAAATATTAGAATACTTATAGTATTTAAAACAAGTATTTAGAGCGACTTTTTCGAGATAGTACCACACGAAAATTATCTGAACAAATCTAAACCTCTATTATTTGCCCTGAACTGCCAATCCCTTAAAATCCGCAACACTATTTTTAAAAATGAATCGAAATGGACCAAGCGCATCGTATTCCTCACAAAGTGGCTATTTTTTTACCCCCCAAAGACCAAAATAAATCGATTGCATTTAGCTATTCCGACAGAAGAGCTTGAGCCTCATCCCTTTCTATATTGGAATCGGACTCTGGATTGGACTTCCCAAAATCAAAATTTTCTCCTTTTGCAAATTTTTCACCCAAAATACCTAAAAAACCGCCCTTTATACCAGACCGGCTCCCGATCTTCTTCATTCAAGGATTTTTTTATACTCCGTAAAATCATTTTATCTTATTGAAAGATTTGCTCATTGGGAACAATCATGCTAAATTTATATATACACTTACTGTTAATCGAACTGTGGGGGAACGTTTTGGATATTGCATCTTTCCTGGGAATCGTTTCCGGAATATCGCTGATTGTCGCCGCCATCTTTATGGGTAGCGGGTTCGATATTTTCATCAATGTTCCCGGCATCATGATCGTGTTGGGGGGGACCGTCGCCGCCACGTTGACAACCTTTCAATTAAGGGATGTTTTCGCGGCGTTTAAAGCGGCGCTGTTTGTTTTTACGGAAAGAAAGCAGGACCCCAACGACATGGTATTCACCATGGTGGATTTGTCCGCTTTAACCCGGCGGCAGGGAATTGTGGCCTTGAGCAAAATCGATATTGAATCCGATTTTCTGAAAAAAGTGTGCAACCTGATCGCCGATGGGACGAAAGAGGAATTGATGCGGGACACCATGAACATTGAAATAGAATCGATGAAACAGCGGCATTTCATCATCCAGGATGTTTTCAGGAAAATGGCGGTGTATTCCCCTTCTTTTGGCATGATGGGAACCTTGATCGGTCTGATTCAAATGTTGACGGAACTCTCCAATCCTGCAACCGTCGGCCCTGCGATGGGTGTGGCGCTTTTGACCACGTTTTACGGAATGCTGCTTTCCACTCTCATTTTCAATCCCATCGCAGGCAAATTGAAAGCCCGCACGATTCTTGAAGTCATGAATCTGGAAATTATATTTGAAGGGGCCATTTCCATTTTGCAGGACAACAACCCCATACACGTCTATGAAAAACTTTCTTCTTACATCCCGGCAAAACTTCGCCGCCCGATGCATCAAAAAGTTTTGCGGCAAAAATTCGCCTGAACCATTTGAACGCAGAATAACTGGATTGCTTTAAAAAAATTCAAATGTCCGACACTCAAAACCTGCAAATTATAAAAGAACAACTCCGCATTAAAAACCTGGAGTTGAAAAAGAAAGATGCCGAAAAAACCCGGCAAGAGGATAAGGTTCGCCAAATTCTTGAATTGAGCCGGAAAAAAATAAACGATCTTAAATTGCAACTCCAAGAGCAAGGGATTACACAGTCCGCTTCCACTCACGGGGTCATCAGGCACAGGCAACCAGACAGTCCGGAGCACAGTGGTGATTCCAGTAAAAACGAGGGCAATAGTAAACCGGAAAAGGTTACGGAGAAGGCAGAACTCCTCACTACACTTGAAAAACTGAAGAAGGAAAACCTTTCTCTGACCAACAGAATTCAGGCCGAAAAGGAAGAGCGGCAAAGATTACTCAAGGAAAAAAATCTTCTCTTAAAGGAGATCAAACGGCTCCGTAATGACCCCTCTGAAATTGAAAATTTAAAAAAAGAGGTTTCCGAGACCGAAAAAAAATTGAAGGAAAGTCAATTAAGATATGAAGCCCTGGTTGAGGAGAAAAGGAAACTCGTCGAGGAATACGACAAGATTCTAAGAGAAATTACCGACGTCCGGCAAGAATCCGCAATTTCCCTGGGGATAATTGAGCAGTTAAAATCCGAACTGAGCGCAATCAAGATTGAACGGGAAAATCTGGAAGTCGAGCTGAGGGAAGACAGGCAGCTCTTCGAGTCTAAATTATCGAAAAAAATTGCCGACATTCAGGAGGAATGGGAAAGAAAGGCCAAGAACTTTCGCATTCAAAAGGACCGCATCACTCATTTTGCCGACCAGGTCATGGATGAACCGGAAGCGCCATTATGGATGATAACCTATTCGGACATGGCCACTCTGCTTCTTACTTTTTTTATTTTGTATTATTCCATCGCTTCACAAAATGTGGAGAAATTCCGGCAGGCTATCCTGGGAGAAGCAAAAAGTAACATTGGATTGATGGAATTACTGGACCAAATGGAAATTCGAACCTCCCTGGGCGAACTGAGTGGATTAAAGTCTAACGACATTATGACCGACATTAATAATGTGGTTAAAGATCAGTCGGATCTGGATATTGCCCAGAATGCATCAAAAATCGTGGTTCGGGCGCCGGGAAGCACTCTTTTTAAACCGGCTTCCGCCGTTCTGGAAAAAGAAGGCTGGCCTTTGCTGGATAATATTATTAGCATATTTAAAAAGTACCCCAATTATCGAGTGCATATCCAGGGGCATACGGATGATTATCCCATTTCAACCGAAATGTTCCCAACCAATTGGGAACTTTCCTCCGCGCGGGCAACAGCGGTTCTGCGCTATTTTATAGACAAGGGGATCGACCCCAAAAGGCTGACCGCAACCGGTTATGCCGAAACCTTTCCCCTTTCTGCTAATACCACTGCCATGGGAAGGGCAAAAAACAGGAGAGTCGAGTTTGTTCTGGAAAAGAATACTTAAAACAGCAGAAGAACCTAAAAAGGGTTTTTCAGTACCCGAAGATATCCGTAAATCGTTTCGCGTTTCTCCTTCTGCCGAAGCGCCGATCCGAATTACTCTGGACCAGAAAACCGTTTCCGTTATCGATATCAGTTCCGGAGGCGCTTGTTTTAAGAATAACAATTTAAAATCGGGAGTTTTTTATCCCTCTAAATTCCTCCTTCCTGACGAGGTCGATGAAATTTCCGTGAACATTGAAATATTAAAAATCGACGAGAACAATCTTTGCCGGTCCCGGTTTCATGACCTGAACCCTGAACAGGAAGAAATGATTCATCAGTATGTCCTAAACAGACAAAAAGAAATTCTGGCGGAACAAAAAAAGCGTCTTACTTTTTAAAAATCCCTGAATCCTTCACATCCCCGCGAAACCAGCCTTCCCGTAAAAATAACCCTTTCCATCCTGCCTTTTTCAAACTAGACTCTCAGGATCATCCGTTAATACCAAAATCCCACTACATGGATAAAATACGCGACGACAACGCCCAATGGTCTCCTCATGAAATGGAAATGCTGACGCATGTCGAGGTGTTTCAGCACAAACCCGGCATCATGAAAAAAGGCGAAGATTATTTAAAAGCCCTGGAGCAGGCGATGGTGAAAGAACTTGCCGGAAACGAGTCCTGTTTTCCTGCCGGAACCAAACTGCAATCGGGCCAACTGGTGCGTGGGGAAAATCACAAAGGCTTCCCTTATTTATCGCTGGATATTCCACAGAAGTTTTCCAAGACAGAAATGTTCGCCTACCGAACCCTGTTCTGGTGGGGGCACTATCTGGGTTTTTCGCTTATCTTGAAAGGGGAAAAACTACCCGATTATGTCGATCGCCTGTTGGCGCACAAAAATGATCCCATGTTGGCAGGGGTTTATCTTGCGGCGGCGCCCACGCCCTGGGAATGGAACCCGAGCAACGACAATTTCAAACAAGTTCGCACGACCCCCGGAGAGGAACTTAAGAGCATCGTGGAATCGATTGAATACATCAAGCTGTGCCGGTTTTTCCCCTTCGAGGACGCATCCTTCTCTTCTTTGGACTGGGTAGAAACCGGCCTCACCGCCTGGAGAGATTATTCCAAATTTGCACTGGAGGATTAACCGGCGAACCTGGAATCACCGTCCAGGTTTCCCTCCACCTTCATGACTTCAAAAAATCCATCACCACCTGTTTTGCATTCTTTAAAATAGAGTCGCCATCGCCAACGAGAAGCGTATCGAAATCGACATTCTGTAAAACCCGCAATCCTTCTTTCGCCGCCTGAATGTCCGCGTATTTATCCGGCGGCAACAGGTTGACCGCACCCGGAACCTTGCCGATCAAAGCATCGCCGACAAGCAACACTCGGTCCCCGGCTAAAAGAAACGCCGATTCACCGGGAGATTTCTGGCCTGCAAGCGCAATCACCTTGAGGCCGCAAAAAACGGCGTCGCCGCCGGAAAAGCCGTGATCTGGAGAAAACTCCAGAAGATCTTTATCTTGTGCGTTGATCCAGATGGGCACAGAGTATTTTTGCTTCAGTTTCTGGCTCATTCGATCATGATGCACGTTAGTCAACAAAATGCCCTTAAGCGGACTGGCGTTGTTTTTTGCAATCAAGCTGTCCAGTTCCTGCATGCCCTGTTCATCCAACTCAGGCGGGTCGATGAGGGCCGATTCGCCGTTCTTCACCACGTAATAGCCGTTAAAGTTTAATTGTTTTTCCTCGGAAAACTCAGACCACGTATAAATATCGCTTACGACTTCGCGCACAACAGACATGACTCAACCTCTATTTTAAATTTAGCGATTTCAGGTTCGGTATTCCTCCGACTTCAATACCCGCACCAACGGATGCATCCATAATAATTTATCCGCAGGGACCAGGGTCACAGCTTCGGAGTCGGCGAAAGTTTTTAAATAAATCATCCGATGCGTGGAATCGGCGATCGGGGAGACGCGGCTTCCGGGAATATGCAGTGGCGTCGGCGTCATAAAACTTTTTCTTGCCACAGTCTTTTTAGAGCCACCTGTTTCCTGCCCGGTTTCATTTTTAAGCACCTTCCGAATCCGCGGTGGTTCCTCCTGAATGCCGATGGAAAAAATGGCCATCAGCGCCGACTCGTGCTTTTCCCGGACCGAAAAAACTCCGACCATGCCTGGCTGCAATACAGGGGACATCGTTTCATCCGCTACCCGGACACCATAGCACTCAGGAGGAAATTCCAGGTCCAGCGTAACTTGAATTTTCGGAAAGCGATCCCAATCCTGCCCTCCGCTTCTTAGAAACCCCGTTTCCTCAGACAACAAAGAGGAAAACGGGAGTAAAGGTATCGAGACCATCCGCCTTTCCTCCACACGGACCCTAAATTTATTCTGACAACCGGTTAAAACACGGTATATTTTTAAGAGGACCTCTAATCATTCGATCATTTTCACTCAGCCGCCTCGCTGGCCCTTATTTCATAAGGGGTGTTCTTAGCCAAAAACAATTTTTAGAGGCCTCTGAATCTTCCGCAATCTGAAAAACCGGATTTCATTTAACGGAGGGATTCAGCCAGACATTTTACACCCTTGCGGCAATCGACACCCAAATAAGTTCCTTTCCGGTTCTGCTTCCCAAACAATCAGGTACAAAATGGCCGTATCCGACCTTCAACAAGCGCTGGACTATCTTTATGGCCTGAACCCTGGTGCGATGAAACTCGGCCTGGAGAACACACAGCGTCTCCTGCGGCATTTTGACAATCCGCACCTGAAAGTTCCAACGGTTCATATTGCGGGAACTAATGGAAAAGGCTCCACAGCGGCGCTCACTGAATCCATCCTTCGCGCCTCAGGACTCAGAACAGGGCTCTACACCTCCCCTCACCTGCTCCATTTTAGCGAGCGCATTCAGGTGAACCGTTCACCGATCAAGGACGACGACCTGGCAGACCTCATTTTTCGCGTTAAGCAAGCGGTCGAGGATCTCAATCTCCCCATTACCTTCTTTGAATTTGGGACGGTGATGGCCTTCCTATACTTTCTTGAGAAGGAAACGGAGTGGAACATCATTGAGGTGGGATTGGGAGGCCGTCTGGACGCCACCAACCTCTGCCAGCCGGAAATTTCGATGATCACGTCCATCGGTCGGGATCACACCCAGTATCTGGGCACGGACCTCAAACAGATCGCATACGAGAAGGCCTGTATTATCAAAGATTTCGGTACGGTTTTTGCTCATTTAGAGAATGAGGGGGCTTTGAGCGTCATTAAAAAGGTCGCAAGCGAGCGTTCCGCGGCACTCCATCTTTTGGGAAAGGATTTCCAGGCGCAATTTAAATCCCTTGATCCGAACCTGCAGACCTTCGATTTTTCCTACGGGGAATTTCACTTTCAGGATTTGCAGATCCCGCTGATGGGCAAGCATCAGGTGGCAAACGCCGGACTGGCTCTGGCGGCCTGTCTCCAACTCAAACGAAAAGGCCTCTTCCTGAACGAAAAAATAATTCGGCAGGGACTAAAAAACACACACTGGGAAGGACGCCTGGAAGTGATCTCCACCCGGCCTTTCGTTATCCTGGATTGTGCGCATAATCCCGACGGGGTCAGAAGTTTGACGCATGCATTGCAGGAAAACTTCTCTTTTCGACACTGCATTCTGGTATTGGGAATCATGAAAGACAAACCGGCAGAAGAGATGTTGAACATTTTTTCTGAATTCGCCGACCGCCTGATCCTCGTTAAGCCCAATCAGGACCGCGCCATGCCGCCGAGTCAACTAAAAAGTCACCTTGAGAGCTGTCAAAAACCCATTGAGATTGTTGAACAGATTCCATATGCTTTGCAGACAGCTAAAAAAACCGCAAATCCGGACGATCTCATTTGCGTTACCGGATCCATCTTCACCGTCGCTGAAGCCAAACAATTCCTAGCTGATGATCCCAGTGTTTAGATTAGCCCTGATTCTATTGATCGCGATTACTTCGGCTCCCGAAGTGTTCGCCGAAAACAAGCAGAATCCCGCTTCACCCACCACAACTCAAAAGCCGGAAGACAAACCGATAAATATCACTGCCGACCATGTCGCACAGGACGGGAAAAGCGATCGTGTTAAAGCCTGGGGAAATGTCGTGATCCAATTTGAAGACCGGATTCTGCGCGCGGACAAGGTCATGATCGACAACAAAACCGGAATCGGCGAAGCTAAGGGCCACGTGATCCTGACCCAGGAAGATGGAACTCGCATTAAGTCAGAACGCAGCCGGTTCAACATGAAAACTCATAAAGGAGTCGCCCATGAAGTTATAGGCCGGGTGGGCCCCCAGCATTATATTAAGGGAAAGGAAATAAAACGCTTTTCCAAAACACATTTCGAATTGACAGAATCCTCCATCACCACCTGCGAAGGGAAGCTTCCAGCCTGGTTGTTCCAGGCAAAGAAAATGGACCTGGTTCTGGGAGACAGAGCCTTGTTCACAGGCGCCGTGTTTAAAGTAAAAAATATCCCGATTCTATACCTGCCCATCGGGTATCTGCCCATCAATCGAGAGCGGAAAAGTGGATTTTTGATGCCCAAATTCGGGCTCAGCAACACCGATGGATTCAATATCACACCCATTTATTATTGGGCAATCAACCAATGGTCCGACGCGACGGTTTCGGTTCAATACCTGGAAAAACGCGGTGTCCGCCCCGAAATCGAATACCGCTACTCTCCCAGCAAAACAACCGTTGGCGAGTTTAAGGGAACTTATCTGCAAGACAAATCCACAGATGGAACCTTTTGGAAAGTCGATTGGACGCATGATCAGCGTCTTCCTGAAAACACCCGTCTCAAGGGAAAACTCGATCTTGAAAGTTCGGACAGTTTTAATAAAACGTTTGCAGACAACACCAGCCTCCGAACCCGGCGGAACTCGGATTCCTTCGCTTCTCTCACCAAAAGCTGGTCCAACAGCACTCTGGATTTTTTGACCCGCTACCGGGACAGCACGGAAGATGGTCGCGATGATACTTTAGCGCAGCTGCCGGAGATCACTTACCAGCATCAACGCCAGGCCATCGGCAACAGTTCCTTTTTTTTCAATCAGGACACCAGTTTCACCTCTTATCTTATCGACCTGAATACGGACCCCATCGTGGACGACGATTTCCAGGTGCATCGGTTTGATTTTCATCCGCAGATTTCCCGGCCTATTCGCATTGCTCCCTGGATGGCGCTGACCCCCACCGTGGGACTGCGGGAAACCATATACAGCCAGGGCATCAGCCCAAATTCCACCAACCAGCGAACCCGGTCATTCACCCGTGAACTGTTCGATGTCAACGCGATCCTGGAAGGCCCCAAAATCAATAAGATCTTTAATCTCGGCGGAGAACGGGGAAAGAAATTAAAACACGTCATTGAACCGCGGTTATCTTATGATTTTATTCCCGCTATCGACGAAAAAGACCGTGACCAGATAAGAAGAATTGACGCGGTGGATTCCGTTGATTCGACCAGTAAAATCACCTATTCTCTAACGCAACGGCTACTCGAGAAAGTATCGTTACAGGATGGAAGCTCCCAGACCCGGGAAAAACTGCGGTTTGAAGTCAGCCAGAGTTACGACTTTCGCGAAGCCACCAGCGCCAATCCCCCAGGAACGGAACGTAAACCCTTCCAGGAAATCAGATTCGACTTTGACAGCCATCTCTTTGAGGCGTTGCTGTTCAATATCGATTCAACATTTGATGTCTACGATAACGCGGTCAAAACGGTCAATTGGGAAATAGGAATCAAACCCGTGAGCACCGTGTCCCTACTCGTAGAACGGAGGTTCACGCGCAACCTGTCCACTTTTCTCTATGGGTCCCTGTACTGGGCTTTCAAAGAGGGTTGGCAGTTTCAGGCCACCACCCGCTTTGACGAATTGACAGAGACGTTCCGGGAAAACGATTTTAGCCTTCTTTACGATGACCCCTGCATGTGCTGGGGGTTTGCGTTCGATTTCATCAAACGGGATATCATCACGAATGGGACGAGAACGGACGAAACGAAATTCCTTTTCACCCTCACCCTGAGAGGAATCGGCACCGAGAAATTCGGCGAAAAAGCGATCGACCATATTCATCGGCGGTTTTAAATTGTAACGGCAGACTAAATAAAATGACCCTCTCTGAAACACTATCAACAATTGCCCTCGAAATTGCGGCGATCAAGATCGATACCGAAAATCCCTTTACCTGGGCGTCAGGTTACCGCATGCCCGTTTACAATGACAACCGCCGGTTACTGGGAAATGCCGATCACCGTCTACTGATCGCCAAAGGCTTTCAAACTCTAATTGAAGAACGAAGCATCCCGGTTGAGGTGGTGGCCGGGACGGCAACCGCAGGCATTCCACACGCCACCTCTTTGGCAAACCAGATCGGGACACCTTTGATTTACGTCCGCCCTGCCGCCAAGAAACATGGGTTGGGAAATCAAATAGAAGGCATTCTACTTAAAGGGCAACAAGTGGTGGTCGTCGAGGATGTCATTTCTACTGGCGGCAGCGCCCTCAAAGCGGTGGAAGCGGTCCGCGACAGCGGAAGCATTGTCGATCACTGTGTTTGCATATTCCATTATGGGTTTAAAGAAGCCGAGCAATCGTTTTCCCAATCTCATTGCCAGCTGCATTCCCTGCTCACTTTTACCGAGCTGGTTGCGTATGCCGGGAAATCCGGAACTCTGAAAAAAGAACAGATATCCCTGCTGAATGAGTGGTACCAGGACCCGTTCTCCTGGGGGGAAAGCCACGGATTTCCTAGGGAAACCCCGTAAAAATCGCCAATATTGGGAATCCGCCTCCTTTCAGCACATAGTTATTGACAGGTTTTCGAATTGATAATAATATAACCGCTTCTAATTGATGGCTTTCCCTATTGTTTCTGTAAACCCCCACGGTTGCCTTTAGGAAGGTCTGACGCATAAACATAATATAATTGCAAGGGCTTCCTTCCTTGCTTCAAATTTTCACAGAAAAGAATTTCCATGGAGGTTTTTTAGGATGGGCAAAATAGAAATAGGACCGATTGGATTATTACCCCCTTCCGCAGCGGCGATGGGCATATTTCAACCGGAAAAAGGCTCAGGATATCAATTGCTCGAAGGCGAGCACGTCCCTGAAGATGAAGCGATCAAAGTTGCGGCCCGCCAACTGCTGAGCCTGCGGAATCCCACTCTGTTTCCAGGACCGATGATCGTGTGGGGCTGGACGGACGAGACTATCCACAAGGCTGAGTTGGCCAAGCAGCTCGTCGATGAAGTCCCTGGAATGAACATCATTCCGATGCCCGACTACCGCCCGATCTATCCTAAAATTGATCCGGAAGCCGTGATCAACCCGTGTCATCCAAATTTGACCGTTCAGCACAACAAAATTCACGTTTGCGTTTTAATCGGGGTTCACTGTCATTTCGCCAACATCACCTTGAAAATGATCCGCGCGAACACCAACTGCTATACAATGGCCTTCTGTCAGTATGATGGCCATGAAGACGCCCTACTCTCCATTCGTGATCTCGACGCTCCCAAGTTGGAAAAAATAATTCAGGCTGTGAAAGACGCCAAAAAAGAAGGTGTCGAACCTTGGGCGTTGACCTCCGAAGGCAAGGAAGAGTTGGCAGAGATCAAAGCCCGGAAGGACAAAGTAAAAGAGTTGACCAAAGATAATGTGAGCCTGTTCATGGGAGATCTCGAGCAGGGTCTGGACGAAAACGCAGAATAAGCAAAATTCACCACGTCTTCCAAGTCCACACAGGACAGAATAAAATCATAATCTACAATAGTTTACAGAATACCCGCTTCGATTTAGAAGCGGGTTTTTTACTTCTTCCCTCCCCTTTCCTCCCTCGCAAATCTCCCTGATATAGCCAAAAAATTCAACTATTTAAATAAATTTATCAAATTTCTATTTTTTACATTGAATATTAATTAAATATACATTAGTCTAAGTACATCATTGATAAATTTGGGGTTAAATTCAGCCCCCCGATAACAGGGGCACAATCAGGCGGAACAAACCTCTAATTTGATTTACATTATAAGTTCTTGAAAGTTGGTTTGGGGATTTTCTGTTGACTAAGGGGATCGTAATCTCAGCCCCTCTGAAGCAATCGGTTCAATAGGACTTCGAGGGCCACCCACACCAAAACCTTAAGGAGGATATCGTGCTAGCAATGGTAATTGATGACTCGAAAGCCATTCGGCTGATTCTTGGGAAAATTCTCAAGGATATTGGCTTCGAGGTAGTGGATGCCGCCAACGGAGTGGAGGCAATGGAACGCCTCAAGGAAGTGGGGAAAGTAGAACTCGCTCTGGTTGACTGGAATATGCCGGAAATGAACGGATACGAATTTGTCTGCGAAGTCCGCAAGGACGAGACCTACAAAGATGTCCGCCTCATGATGGTGACCACGGAAACAGAGACATCACAGGTGATTAAGGCTTTGGAGGCAGGCGCGAACGAGTATCTCATGAAGCCCTTCACCAAAGAAATGATTCAAGAAAAACTTTCCATCATGGGAATTTCTGTAGGCTGACTCATGTCCAATACCCGCATATTGATCGTGGATGGCGAAGCCGCCAGCCGCAACCAGCTAAGAAAGATTTTGATCGATTTCGGCAATCTTGAGATTGTCGGCTCCGTTTCCAATTGCCGCCTGGCTCGTCAGAAAATTCCGCAAGTGAATCCAGATATTGTGGTCCTGGATGTAGACATGCCCGATACCGATGTCATTCAAACCATTCTTGACATCAGGAAATCGTACCCGGATTTGCCCGTTCTTATGTTGTGCTCTCACAATGAAAATAAAAATGCCGCCAGGGTTTTAGAGGCAATGGCCGCTGGAGCGAATGATTATTTGCCCAAAGTTCCTTCTTCATCGAAAAAGACGCATGCGGGGGCAAACTTCGCGGATGAAATTTTGGCAAAAATACGGCCCTTTTGCCCAAGTCCCGTGAAGCGGAGAAAAAATGGCTCCGCCCGGATTACAAAAACCCACTTGCCACAAGAGGTTTCCGCCGGGCCTTCTAATGAGCAGCCAAAGAATACGCAACCTCGATCCAATCTTACAAACAGAGATAAAAAGCATTACCAAATCGATATTCTAGCAATCGGAGTTTCTACTGGTGGACCAGAAGCGCTCACGAAATTGCTTTCGGGGTTTGCCTATGACTTTCCAGTTCCCATCGTGATCGTTCAGCACATGCCCGCGGAATTTACCGGTATTTTAGCCGCAAGGTTAAATACCAAAACAGCGCTTGCCGTCAGCGAAGCGCAGGATGGAGACTTTCTATTGCCGGGTAAAATTCTATTAGCGCCCGGAGGACGACACATGATCGTCCGCCGGGAACAGGGTCAATACCGGATTCATACCCATTTTGGCCCGCCTGAAAACTCCTGCAGGCCGGCGGCGGACGTATTGTTTCGGTCCATCGCGGAATGCTATGGACCTCACTCCCTTCTGAGTGTTTTGACGGGAATGGGCCAGGATGGATTTCTCGGGGCCCAGAAAGTTAAAGCCTCGGGGGGCAAGGTTATGGTTCAGGACGAAAAATCGAGTGTCGTGTGGGGAATGCCGGGCGCCTTGGCCAGAGCGGACCTGGCAGACCAAATATTGCCTTTGGAAAAAATGTCCAAAAAAATTAGTGAAATCGTATGGGCAGGAAGATCATACACCTCTTCTCAAACGCCTGTTGAATTTAGCGCTTAACCTGTTTTCGCAATGTAAGGTTACTTTATGAATATTAGTGAGAGCGATTTTCAATTCATCACCAAACTCGTTAAGGAGCTTTCTGCCATCGCCCTGGAGCCAGGAAAAGAGTATCTGGTGGAATCCAGGATCAATCCCCTGGCTCAGAAAGAAGGGTTCGCCTCGATCGAAGAACTGGTCAAAAAATTGAGGTCGGAACCGCAGAACGGTTTGCGCAATAAAGTGGTGGAAGTGATGACCACCAACGAAACTTCCTTTTTCCGGGACATTCATCCCTTCGAAACCCTGAAAAACTTTGTCCTTCCCGAGTTGATTGAAAAGCGGGAGAAGACCCGTGAATTGAATATCTGGTGCGGAGCCAGCTCAAGCGGACAGGAGCCTTACAGTTTCGCCATGCTGATTAAAGAAAACTTTCCTCAATTGGATAGCTGGAAGATCAAGTACATTGCCACTGATATTTCCGATGAAATGCTAAAGCGCTGCCGGGACGGTATTTACAGCCAACTGGAAATAAACCGCGGACTTCCCGCTGCGATGATGGTCAAGTACTTTGAAAGACAGGGAACAGAGTGGCGGGTCAAGGAGGACCTAAGAAAAATGGTCGATTTCCGCTACACCAACCTGTCGGAAAACTGGCCCTATATGCCTCCGATGGACTTGGTGATGGTGCGAAATGTATTGATTTACTTTGACGTGGAAATGAAAAAACAGATTTTAGGGAAAATCAAGAAACTCATGCGGCCCGATGGCTACTTTTTTCTGGGCGCCGCGGAAACCACTCTGAATCTGGACGAATCTTTTGAACGTATGAATTATAAACAATCAGGATGTTACCGGCTTCGACAAGGATAACTTTATGCAATTCATCGAAAAAGAAGTTTGCCAGTATACCCAAACCATCTGGAAATCAATTCTTGATCTGGAGACAACTCCTCTCGAAGAGGACGCTGATTTTGAAGAAAGGGCGGATAATCTTGCCGGATGTGTCCAGATCACCGGAGCCTGGGAAGGAACCGTAGCCCTTCAGTGCCATATGTCTCTGGCAAAACAAGTGGCTTCTATCATGTTCGACGTCAATAACGGCACTGTCAGTAAGGATCAAATCCAGGACGCGTTAGGCGAAATGGCGAATATGACCGGAGGCAATATCAAATCCCTGCTTCCAGAACCTTGCTATCTATCTCTACCGGCGGTCGCGGTCACTCAAAATGGATTTCGTATTCCAGGAGGGGAACTGGTAACTCAAGTCACTTTCCAATGCAATGGCGACCATTTTATGGTGTCACTCCTGAAGCGGGAGGAGCCAACAGCAAAATAGAATCTACCTTTTTCTAGTTTTCTCGAATCGGATTTCAATTCAAGAAATATAGGGAGACTTTAAGATGCAATTTCTAGAAAACGAAATTAGAAAATATTTGGAGTTTGTCTGGTCCAGTCTGGATCTTCAGGTGGAGCCTGATGCCGGAAAGTTCGAGGAAGGCGCTGAAAATTTAGTGGCAGGCAGTATCCAGATCAGCGGCGCGTGGACAGGCGTGATCGCTCTGGTCATGGAAAATGCCCTGGCGAACCAAATCGCCGAAAAGATGTTCTTTCTTGAAAAAGGCGACGCTGGGGAACAGGAAATCGAAGACGCAGTTTCGGAGATGACCAACATGATTGGGGGAAATTTAAAAGCCCTCCTGCCTCAGCCCAGTCATCTGTCCTTACCTATGGTGGACTTAAAGGGCAACATATTCAACTTCCCCTTTACCGAGCTTAAATCCAAAGCCTATTTCAAAACCAATGGACATAAACTGAGAGTTGCCATTCATCAGGCAGTGGAGAAAAAACAACCCTCTCTAACAGGGAAATAGTCAGCGATCCTACCACCCAAGCGCTGACTGCTTCATACAACCCTGGCAATTAAGCCTCAGAACCTCCCCGGCTTGCTGCACAGAGGCTCGATGAACCCCAGAAGAAAGTCCCGGATTCTTTGAAAAAATCTTAAAATGAAAAATGGGAAGAAGGCTCTTTAATAGATGAAGTACGTGAGCTGAGAACTCCGGACACAACCTGAGTGGAAAGAATTTACCAGAAAAAGGAGCTGATTAAACTTTCTTTTTCAGGCCCAGGTGACTGTGAATCTCCTCCTCCACTATATCATGCGCGGAGTGGGAGTTGTGCATGATCAGGTTTTGCAGGGAGTCGTAACCATCAAGGTCGATCTCGGTGAATTCGATGCCCATGCCAGCATCATTACTCCGGGTGACTTTGCCTTTGATTTCAATGCGGATGCGATTTTTTTCTTCGCCCAGCAACAGCGAAACCTCGCACAAGGCCTTTAATGGCAGAACTTGATCCGATTTTAAAAATATACCCTTCATGCTTAAATCCTGGGTTTTATCGGTCTTAAACGCCGTGCCCTCGGACCGGACTTCCACCATCACATGAATCGGAATTCGAGTGAATTCCCGTTGATTCTGATTGGTTTTGCTCTCCATAACTCACCCCTTATTGTGAAATCAACTAATATCAGTATAAGGGAATTCCGCACTAAAAGGAACCCTAAGTTTGCACTTTTTCTTCAATAAGTGATTGTTTTTTTACAGGTTTACACTACTTCCCCCTGCCGAACTCCTTACCGTTGTTTTTTTCCGAAAGTTCTCCGCCTTACCTTGACACGGGTCCTTTAAGGTCTTATTTACCAAACAGGGCCAATACCCTCCGACACGAAAAAACTGTTGAAAAAGCATAATTTATAAATTGAAAGGAATTTCGACCCATGGGAAAAATTGTAGGCATTGATCTAGGAACCACCAATTCAGTGGTGGCGGTAATGGAAGGCAATGAGCCAAAGGTAATTCTGAATGAAGAAGGGAGCCGGACAACCCCATCGGTCGTCGCTTTCACCAAGGAAGGTGAAATTCTCGTGGGCCAGGTCGCCAAACGCCAGGCGATTGCCAACCCGACCAATACCGTATTTTCCGTCAAACGGTTCATGGGCCGCTCCTTTGAAGAAGTTTCGGAAGAAATGAAAATGGTCCCCTACAAAGTATCCAAGGGTGGCCGGAACGAAGTCAAAATCGAAGTGGGAGACAAGCAATACACGCCGCCGGAGATTTCGGCGATGATCCTGCAGAAACTGAAAAAATCCGCGGAAGCGTATCTCGGAGAGCCGGTGACCGAAGCGGTCATCACTGTTCCCGCCTACTTCAACGACGCGCAACGGCAGGCCACTAAGGATGCGGGCAAAATCGCCGGGCTGGAAGTCAAACGAATCATCAACGAACCGACCGCTTCCGCCCTCGCCTATGGTCTGGACAAGCAAAAGGACCACACCATCGCCGTCTACGATTTCGGCGGCGGCACGTTCGATATTTCCATCCTGGAAGTTGGCGACAACGTGGTTGAAGTAAAAGCCACCAACGGCGATACCCATCTTGGCGGTGACAATCTGGACCAGAAGGTCATCGACTGGTTAGTAGAGGAATTCAAAAAGGATCAGGGCATCGACCTGTCAAAAGACAGCATGTCCCTGCAACGCCTCAAAGAAGCGGCGGAAAAAGCAAAAATGGAACTGTCCACCACGAATGAGACGGACATCAATCTGCCATTTATCACAGCCGATGCAACCGGCCCCAAGCATTTGAATTTAAAACTGAGCCGGGCAAAGTTTGAAAATATGGTGGAAGATTTGATCGAACGATCACACGGTCCCTGCAACAAAGCTCTGGCCGATGCGGGGCTGGATGCAAGCAAAATTGACGAAGCTGTTCTTGTCGGCGGTTCCACCCGGGTTCCAAAAATTCAGCAACTGGTGAAGGATCTCTTTGGCAAAGAACCGCATCGCGGCGTAAATCCCGATGAAGTGGTCGCTCTTGGTGCCGCCGTCCAAGCTGGCGTGCTCTCTGGAGACGTGAAAGACATCCTTTTGCTGGACGTCA
>JAJDBE010000308.1 GCA_029261515.1 Nitrospinaceae bacterium
GGGAGTTGCGCCCCCTCTGCTAATTTTTAGCTTGGCATGGAGGAGGGGTTCCTCTCAGAAATTGCTTTGAATAAGCAAATAAAATGATAACTATTTTCAAAAAGTGAGCGATGGCAGTGAATTTATTTTTCTCCTGGATGAATTATCCTTGATTTGATAAATATTTGTTTTTATTGAATTTATTTGTTCTGTGGAAGAGAGGAGGGGTTCAGTGCATGCTATTATTCAAAAAAACATCAGAAACTAAGGGAAAATCTGTTGACAGTTATCCCCTCTTTTTATATAAATGAAAACCATTATCAAAATATGTGGAAATCCTTTAGATTATGTTGCAGGTTTAAATAGATAACCTTTTTAACCATTTGATTAAGGAGCCAGGATAAATGAGGAGAAAAATTTTATTAACTGGAATGCTGGTATTGGCTTTCCTGATAGGGTCGTTGCCGGTATTCGCAGCCGATGTGAATACGCTTCAGCGCAAGGTCGATATTCTCGCCGAGGAAATCGAAAATCTTAAACTTGCCGGTCCTTCAGGAATTGACACCGACCGGGTCAAAGTCCACGGTTATGGGGAGGTGCATTTTAATCATCGTCCCCAGGCGGATGCCGGGCGGACAGAGCTGGATGCACACCGTTTTGTTGTCGGCGTCCATGCTGTTTTAACCGATTGGATTCACCTGAATGCGGAAATCGACTACGAACATGCGGCTCAGGAATTGGAGTTTGAGTTTGGCTATCTGGACTTTTTGCTTCATCCCGCAGCCAACGCGCGGGCAGGGGTTATGCTGATTCCCGTTGGCTTTCTCAATGAATTTCACGAGCCGAATTTATATTGGTCGGTGGAGCGCCCGGAATTTCATAGCAAAATCATCCCGACGACCTGGTCTGCCGGTGGCGCAGGGATATTTGGATCTCCTGTGGATGGGGTTAATTACCGTCTCTATGCGGTTCGTTCTGTGCAATCCCTCCGTCCTATCGGGTTCAGCAGCGGATCTGGAAATGGCAGTGGCGGACAATCCGGACAGTTTACCGCTTCCAGTGGTATTCGCAGCGGACGCTTGCAGGAAAATAAAGCCATCGCCGAAGACTGGGCGGCAACGGGAAGACTGGAATTGACCAAGCTGTTGCCTGGCTTGCAACTCGGTTTCTCGTTTTACACCGGCAACACCACTCATGACATCATTGAAGAGGGCGGATTTATCCTGCTTTTGGAAGGTGATATGAAATACCGCTGGAACTGGTTTGAAATGAACGCCAGCATTGCAAATATTGATATCGATGATGCTGGAGCTATCAATGCGGCCTGCACAGCTTTCAACGCCGTCACCGCGGGCACATGTTCGGCGGATGTAGGTGACAATATTTTCGGCTGGAACGCTCAGGTCGGGATTCATGTGCCACAGTTGCTGGGGATGAATACGTCTCATGACTTTATCCCATTTTTTCTCTATGAGCATATTCGACCGCAGGACAGTGTGCCTTCAGGCACCGCGCCCACTCGCGGGGTCAATGAGAAAGTCATCACCGCCGGGGTTTCTTATATGCCCATTCCGTCGGTGGCGATCAAAGCCGATTGGCAGCACTTCATGTTTGATAATAATAAGTCGAAAGATCAAGGCAATATAGGCATTGCCTATATGTATTGATCCTTTGTCTTCATATCCCGGCGTCCTGAATTAAGCTCTCCTCCAAAGAGTTCAGGGCGCCGGGATTTTTTGTATAATATTTTCCTTCCACCTGGCATGGCGGTGGAGCGGGAATTTTTGGAACCCCCGGTGGAGGGCTTGAATTACCGGGTTTATGCGGTCCGTTCTGTTCAATCTCTGCGTCCCCCAGGGTTCAGCAGTGGCTCTGGAAACGGTGGCGGCAGGCAGTCCGGGCAGTTTTCCGCTTCGAGCGGTATTGGCAGCGGAACGTTGCAGGAAAACAAAGCCATCGCCGAAGACTGGGCGGCAACGGGCAGAGTGGAGCTGACGAAACTGTTTCCTGGCTTGCAACTCGGGTTCTCCTTTTACACCGGCAACACCACCCACGATATCATCAACGAGGGTGGGTTCATTTTGCTTCTGGAAGGGGATATGCAGTTCCGCTGGAACTGGTTTGAAATGAACGCCTCTATAGCGAATATCGATGTCGATAACGCAGCGGCCATTAATTCGTATTGTACCGCGAACACCAGTTGTTCGGCGGATGTCGGGGACAATATTTTCGGCTGGAATATACAGGTCGGGGTTCATGTGCCGCAGTTGCTGGGCATGCACATATCTCATGACATCGTTTCATTCTTTCTTTATGAAAAAGTTCGGCCTCAGGATAGCGTGCCTTCAGGAACAACGCCCACCCGTGGAGTCAACGAGGAAGTGGTAACGTTTGGAGTCTCATATCTGCCGATTCCTTCTGTAGCGATCAAGGCGGATTACCAGCAATTTCTACTGGATTATAATAAATCCAAAGACCAGTTCAATATGGGAATTGCCTACGTGTTTGACTGATTTTTTGGATGCCTGTTCTTCGTTTTCTGGCGCCCTGAACCTTTTGGGTGGAGAACCCGGTTCAGGGTGCCAGGTTTTTCCCCCTTTCCGTCCCGGATTCGATTTATAATAGAAGTTCGCGTCCTGCTTAAAAAGAATAATCCCTTTAGCTCGCAATATTTATGTGCAAACCATTCTCGAAGTTTTTTTCCATTCGACTCTCTTCCTTCGTATTCTTCATTATTTGTAACTTAATAAGTATTCCCTCTATTGCAGAAGAAAAGAAGTTCGATCTGCAAGTGTATCTCACCAAGAAACAGGCTTTGGAGATCGCGTTTCCCGGTGCTGAAAAAATCGATAAAGAAATAAAGTGGCTGACTGAGGAACAAAAGGACAGGATTAAGAAATTCACCTACCAGACCACCAGGGAAAACCGGTTCACCTACTATATTGGGAAAAAGAATGGGAAACCGATGGGTTATATGGTGATCGATCACATCATCGGCAAGTCGTTTCCCATCACGTTTATGGTTGTCCTGAATGTAGATGGGACGGTTCGCGATGTGGAAATCATGGTCTACCGGGAACCCAGAGGATGGGAGGTCAAGTATCCTTCATTTATGAGCCAGTTTTTTGGGATGAGTTCCGATTCCGATTTCCGTAGCATCAATACCATCACCGGAGCGACTCTTTCCGTCCGCGCCATCACCACTGGGGTACAAAAAGCCGTGGCCGCCTATAGAGTGCTCTATCTTGAGGCTGGGAAGGATTAAAAATGGTCCGTGTGGAAATTTTCAGAACACTCCGGAGACATTGCGATGGAAAATGACATGGGCCGGGAGCCATCAGCTGAGGATTCTGCAGAAAAGGCAAAACGTCAGAAACTGAACTGGGTCTTGTTAATTGTCGGGTTGCTGGTAGCGGGCGTCTCCTTTGTTTGGCATATCGTTTCCATATTCCTAAAAAACCAACCTTTCTGAATGGCTTCCTCCGCCAGAAAAAAGGCTTCTCTTTTAGTCGAAAAAGCTTCGGGCGCAAGAGAACCCTTTTCCGAACCAAAGCTCGAACGATCCCTCCGTATGGCCGGCGCTTCCTCCAAGTTAGTGCAACGGGTGATGGACAAGGTGCGTCGAGAGATCCATCCGAAAATGACCAGCCGGAAACTGCATCAAATTGCGTTTCAGCTTTTAAAAAAAGAGTCGCGCTATCTGGCCGCGCGCTACAATTTGAAGCGGGCGATGATGAGTTTGGGACCCAGCGGCTATCCATTTGAAAAAGTCGTCGGCGCGTTGCTCGAAAAACAAGGATACGAATCCAAAGTTGGCGTCTTCATGCAGGGAAAATGCGTAAGCCACGAAGTGGATGTGGTCGCCACAAAATCCAGTCGCCGGCTCCTGGTGGAGTGCAAATATCATAATCATGACGGGATCAAGTGCGATGTGAAAGTTCCGCTTTATGTCTATGCCCGGTCGTTGGATTTAGCCAACAATTCTTCCGCGGAATGGTTCAACGAATTCTGGCTGGTCACCAATACCAAGTTCACGACCGATGCTATTAAGTATGGCGAATGTGCGGGGTTGAAACTATTGAGCTGGGATTATCCAGAAGGAAAAAATTTGCGCCAGTTGATCGAGAAGGAGGAATTACACCCCATCACCTGCCTGACCACGATCAAAAGCGGTCAGAAGAAAAATTTACTGAAGCACAGTGTGGTGCTTTGTCATGAGATCGCCGAGAACCCCGATGTACTCAGAAAACATGGATTCAAGGAACCTGCAATCAATCGCATCCTGAAAGAAGTGACTGAATTGATAGAGGGATGACGCGAATGGATCAACGGGAGATTAAAGTTTGAATGGCATCCGCCACCCGATAGATTCCCCGCCCATCGACCAGCTCTTTCCCCTTGCGGCTCATGCTTTCCAATTGATTTTTAGAGATTGCAACACTCGCTAAAATTTTATCCGAATCAAAATCCCCGGCGAGACCCAGGTTAACCGCCGCCCCGGATGTTTCTATAGGCAGGGTTTTGTCCTGCTGGTGCGGCACCTGGCTGATGACAAACGCCGGAGTGCCGACAGCAAGCGCTTCGTGCAGGGTGACGCCGCCGGAACAAAACATCGCTTGGTGACGGTAAAGAAGTTCCGCCATGTTGCTGACATCCGTTAAGATTTTAAAGGAGAGGTTTCTCAGGATCAGTTTTTCAACTTCTTCCCTTCCTTTGCAACCGGGCCCAAGAACAAATCTGACCGTCAGTTTTTTTTCTATACGGCATAACACCTCGGCCAGCTTAAGCGTCAGGTTGTTGGGATCGGTTCCACCCATTGTGACCAGTAGTGATTTCAGGGGTGAAGAAAATTTTCTTTGCTGCTGATGAAACTCTGCAAAGGCTGGAGCCAGAGTGCAGTAGGGCAAACCAAAAAGGGTTGTGACGCTGGATTTTACTTTGTCGCTTTCTTGCGGATCGACATTGGCATCGATCAAAAGATCGACATAGTTGCGGCCCGGTCCCAGGTCTTCAAAGCTGACGATGCTTTTGGCTCGCTGACGAATATCGTGAATGAAGTTTGTTTGCGTATCGCGAAGATCCAGAATGATGGCATCAAAAGTTTCCTTTTCTTCTTTCGGCAATCCTTCATCATCCTCGGTAATTTGAAAACAAAAATTTTCTTTTCTTAGCAGTTGCAGGGATGGAGGGTGGTTGGATACAAAAAAAGCGATCTCCATCCCCCGGTCGCACAGAATTTTAGCCAGGTGCAGTTGCCGATAGACATGCCCCATACCTTTTGAAAAAGAGGCATGACAGCGTAAGGCTATTTTAAACATGGCAACTCAAGGCAGGATGACCCGGTTGGCGTTGATTTTAGCCAGGATTCTTTTGTCGGAAAAACGCACCGCTTCTTTCTCAAGATTTCTTCCTTCAAGAGCGGCAGGCAAACGTTTGAGCGCCATGTAAAAGGCGATCCAGAAACGCGACTTAAGGCGTAGGAGATCGCGCAACAAATAAAGTGGAATGAAAATAAAAAACTCCATCGTCATCCGGCGGTCAAGAATATTTTTCCAGACGAAAAGATAGTTATTGCGGGCGGAGATCAGGCCGATCTGCCGCTGCTTTTGCTGACGCGTGATGGTGGACTGCACTTTGTGGTAGGCGATTGACAGGGGTTCATAATGCACTTCCCAGCCCCGTTTCAATGCCCGGTAGGACAGATCGATTTCCTCATAATAGAGGGGATGGTACATGGGGTCGAATCCTCCCAGTTCCAGATAGCGTTTTCGGTCCACCATGAAAGCGCCGCCGCAGGCGAACAGCGTCTGGCTGGTATCGTCAGGAC